>JAHECN010000110.1 GCA_024641735.1 Gemmatimonadota bacterium
GGCAACTTGGTCACGTATCTGCGGATGAACGGCATGGTGCCGCCGTCGAGTCGGGGCCAGTGATGCCGCGGCGGCGCCTATGGCTGCTGGTTGCTGCGGCGTGGTTGACCACCGCGCCCCTCCCGGCCCAGATGATCACCCAGACCAGCGGCACCGCCGGTGGGGTGTCGTATGGGCGACTGAACGCACTCACCTCCGCGATCGATCAGTACACGGCCACCGGAGCGCTGGTTGGCGGTGAACTGCTGGTGCTCCGCCACGGCAAGACGATCTATCAGTACGCCTTTGGCATGCGCGACCGCGAGGCGAAGGACGCCATGCGGATCGATGACATCTATCGTATCGCGTCGCAGAGCAAGGCACCGGTCTCGGTCGGCATCATGATGCTGCAGGAAGAAGGGAAGCTCCTCCTGAGTGACCCCGTGTCGCGCTATCTCCCGGAGTTCCGGAAGACGACAGTGGCCGTCGCCAAGAGCGGCGGCGGTTACGACGTGGTGCCCGCCGCGCGGCAGATCACCATTCGCGACCTGCTCACCCACACCGCCGGCATCGGCTACGGTGGCGGCCCCGCGGCAGCGGAATGGAAAGCAGCTGGGATCCAAGGCTGGTACTTCGCCGATCGCACGGAGTCGGTGCGTGCGGTGGTCCAGCGCATGGCGGCACTCCCCATGGACGCCCAACCCGGTAAGGAATTCGTCTACGGCTACAACACCGACATCCTCGGCGCCGTGATCGAAGTGGTGTCCGGGATGACGCTCGACGAATTCCTGAAGACCAACATCTTCGAACCGCTCCGCATGAAGAGCACCTCGTTCTATCTTGACCCTGCCAACCGGAAGCGACTCACCACGGTCTATACCTCGGTGGACGGCAAACTGATCCCGTCCCCAACGCCCGGCGGCATGACCGGGCAAGGCGCCTACGCCGACGGGCCGCGCGTGGCCTTCTCGGGAGGCGCGGGCCTCCTCTCAACGGCCGGTGACTACGCCCGCTTCCTGCAGATGCTGCTGAATGGCGGTGAGCTTGATGGCGCGCGCATCTTGGCCCCGAGCAGCGTGGCGTTGATGACGGCCAACCACGTCGACACCCTCATTGCCCCGGATGGCTTCGGACTCGGATTCCGCGTGCGACTCACGATCGGTAGCTCGGGGTTTCCCGGATCGGTGGGGGAGTTCGGATGGGGTGGAGCCTATCACTCGACGTACTGGGTCGACCCACAAGAAGGCCTCGTGGTCGTCTACCTGACCCAACTCAACAACTCCGGTGACGTAGACGACACGGCGAAGATTCGGGCGATGATTTATGGGGCGTTGGTCGGGCCGTAGCAGCAAGCAAGGAGAGAAGAGAAAAGAGAAAAGAGAGAAGAGTTCAATGGCTCTTTTCTCTTCTCTCTTTTCTCTTCTCTCCGTTTACCCCCTGCTGCACCCCAACACTCCCAGCCTTCCCAAGATCTTCTCCAGCGGGCAGAATCCCGTGAAGCTCGACTGCGTCAGGTTCACCCCGACGAACGCCGTGAAGAGGAACCAGTTGGGGTGCACCCAATAGCCGAGGGCGAGCGACGCGAGGACGAAGATGCCGGCAAAGCGGCGGATGATGCCATCGGGACACATCAGAGACTCTCCTGAAGTTGGAAGGACATTAGAACATTGACTCGATAGGCAAGACGAAGGCGTGCAACCGCTCATGCAGCGGGAGTGCGCCCGCCAACGACTTCGCCGTCGCCATGACGCTGTCCACGCGCTCACTCTCGACCACGCTGAACATTGCCGATCCGCCACCTGGGAAGGCACGCGTCCCTTCGCGGCGGCCGGTCGCCCCTTCCCCGTGGACCTCACCGAGGTCGGTATGGCCGGGGAGCCCCATCTCGTGGACCAGATGATGGAGGCGCTCGGGATCTGTCCCGTGGTAGAGAAAGAGAATCAGCTTCATCAGACACCATCCTGCCGCGGACGGCGGCGCATCAGTTCCCAGTAGAGCAGCGGCACCAGTACCATCGTCAGTGCCGTCGCAGCGATCGCCCCGCTCATGAGCGCGACGGCCAAGCCCTGAAAGATCGGATCCAGCACCATCACCGCGCCGCCAATCACGACGGCAGCGGCCGTGAGCGCGATCGGACGGAAACGCACGGCCCCCGCTTCAATCACCGCTTCCTCCAGCGACCGACCACGTTCCTCCGCCAGCTGAATGAAGTCCACCAGCAGAATCGAGTTCCGCACGATGATCCCGGCGAGCGCGATCATGCCGATCATCGAGGTCGCGGTGAAGAACGCCCCGGAAATGGCGTGCCCCGGCAGAATGCCAATGAGCGTCAACGGAATCGGGGCCATGATGACCAACGGGATCGTGTACGACTGGAACCAGCCGACCACCAGGAGATAGATCAGCAACAGCACCACTGCGAACGCGAGTCCGAGGTCACGGAAGACCTCGATCGTGACTTGCCATTCACCATCCCACTTGATCGCCAACTCATCGACCTGTGCCGGTTGCACGGCGTTGTAGATGGCGATCGGTTGCCCGCCCACGCGTACGCTATCCAGGGCCTTGTTCATGGCGAGAATGGCGTAGACCGGCGACTCGATCGTGTCGGCCACGTCGGCGGTGATGTAGATCAGGGGCCGGAGATTCCGCGAGTGACGCGCGGACGTCCGCGTCAGCGAATCCACCGTGACAAACCGGCCGAGGGGAAGCGCTCCTGCGGGCGATGCCACCGGGAGGGCGAGCAGCGCCGACAAGTCACGCCGATTCTCGGCGGCAAGTCGTGGCACAATGGCCACCGGCTCCCGGGCAGCAGGCTGCGCCGCACGTCCGACCGGCATACCGGAGAGACCCAACGCCAGTACTGAGGTCACCTGTTCGACCGACACGCCCGCGGCCCCTGCCCGGCCCCGATCGACCCGAAGCGAGAGCCGGTGCTGCGGTGACTCCACCGACCAATCGACATCCACCACGCCCGGTGTGGATTCCATGATGCTCCGCACGCGTTCCGCTGCCACCAGACGCGTGGCGTCATCCGGTCCGTACACCTCAGCCACCAGCGTACTCATGACCGGTGGGCCAGGCGGAATCTCCGCAATCTTGGCACGAGCCTGATAGCGCGCCGCGATCACATCCACGATCGGCCGCACCGCGACGGCGATCTCATGGCTCTGCCGGCTCCGCTCACCCTTGGGCAGCAGGTTGACCTGAATGTCCGCGACATTGGTCCCGCGACGCAGGAAGTAGTGCCGCACCAGGCCATTGAAGTTGAATGGCGCCGCGGTCCCCGCGTAGGTCTGCGTGGTGGTCACTTCCGGCACGATGCGCAGCGCGGCCGCAATCTCTTCTGCTGCCGCCGTCGTCGTCTCCAGCGGCGTCCCTTCCGGGAAGTCGAGCACGACCTGGAACTCCGACTTGTTGTCGAAGGGAAGCATCTTCACTTCCACCAGCCGAATGGCGAGCAAGCCCATCGAGGCGAGCAAGAGCACAATGGTTCCGAGATAGGCGGCGCGACGCCGACCGGGATGCTCAATCAGCCCACGCATGATGCGGGCGTACCGTCCATCCGCCGCCGCGGCGGCTTCCGCGCCATGTGCTTGGGGCTTCACATGACCCTTCAGCAGCCGGAGCGCCAACCACGGCGTGATCACGAAGGCCACTCCCAACGATGCCAGCATCGCTGCGGAGGCGCCGATCGGAATCGGGCGCATGTAGGGACCCATCATCCCTGAGACGAATGCCATGGGGAGGATCGCAGCGATGACCGTGAAGGTCGCGAGGATGGTCGGGTTGCCGACTTCATCCACGCCTTCGATCGCGGCCTCATCCGCATCCTTGTCGCCCATCGCCAAGTGGCGGTAGATGTTCTCTACCACGACGATGGCGTCGTCCACCAGAATGCCGATCGAGAAGATCAACGCGAAGAGCGTGATCCGGTTGAGCGTGTAGCCGAGCATGTAATAGACGAAGAGCGTCAGGGCGAGCGTCACCGGGACGGCCACCAGCACCACCAACGCCTCGCGCCACCCGAGGAAGACACCGATCAAGACGGTCACGGAGAGCGTCGCGATGAGCAAGTGCAGGATCAACTCCGAGGCCTTCTCGCCGGCGGTCTCGCCATAGTCGCGCGTGACGGCCACCGAGACCCCTGCCGGGATGATTCGCCCCTTCGCGGCCTCGACGCGTTCCAGCGCCGCGTGTGTCACCACCGTGGCGTTCGCACCCGGTCGCTTCGCGAGCGCCAAAGTGACCGCGACCGCCCGCCCCTCGGCGTCGAGATGCGACACGTGCTCTTGCGCTTCCGCAGGGCCTTCTTCCACCGTCGCGACCGCCGAGAGGGGAATGGGGCGACCGCCTCGTGAAGCCACGATCACGGCTGCGGCATCCGCCGCGGTGACGATCGGTGCACCTACTTCGATCAACAGCACGCCATCGGCCGTGGTCAACTCCCCGGCCTGCAAACGTGACGCCGCACCCTGCAGCGCCTGGACGACTTCACCGGGCGAGACGCCCGCAGCAGCGAGCCGTGCGGGATCCAGCGCCACACGCAGCTGCCGGGGACTGCCGCCCACGATGAAGACCTGTGCAACATCGGGAAGCGTGCGGAGATCGTCCTCGAGGTGGGCGGCGATCTGGCGCAGCGCCTCGGCATCGAGCCCGGCGCCGTGGAGCGTCAACGCGAGGATCGGCACATCATCGATGGAGTGCGGCTTCACCAGAGGCGGCGTTGCGCCGGGCGGCATCTCGTCCATCGCGGCCAGCAACTTCGCGTGCACCTTGCTGACACTCAGATCCTGCGGCTCACCGACGGCAAAGCGCACCGTCGCCATCGCCCAGCCATCGCCCGCGATCCCGTAGACATGTTCAACACCCGCGATCTCGCGCATCCGACGTTCCATCGGTCGCAGAATCGTCTGCTCCACTTCCTCCGGGCCCGCGCCTGGCAACTGCGCCATGACGTCGATCATCGGGACCGAGATCTGTGGCTCTTCTTCCCGCGGGGTCGCCACGATGGCGAGCGCGCCGACGGCGAGTGATGCGATTGTCACCAAGGGGGTCAGCTTGGAATGCAGCCACGCGCTAGCGACCCGGCCGGCAATGCCCATCACGGCCTCCCAGCGGAATCAGCCAAGACCACCTGGTCGCCGGCCGTCACGCCGGCGAGGACCTCGGTGTACTCGCCGAGCACCGCGCCAAGGCGAACAACGGTGAGGAGATCGCCCTGCGCCGTCCGACGGATCACGGTGATGAGATCCCCCTCACGCCCGAGGGCCGCCGTGGGAATCAGGAGTGCGCGACGCGTGCCCGCGGGGAGGCGCAGCGCGGCGGAACTCCCCGCCCGGAACTGTGCGCCACGGTTCGCGACGATCGCGTTGATGACATAGGTCCCCGCCGAACCGCGCGCGACACCTTCCACCGTCGCCGCGGCAGTATCTCCCTCGATTTCTGCCATCACCCGCGCGCCAGCTTGCAGGCCAGCAGCCTGCTCAGCCGGGACAGTCACGGAGACCCGCAGCGCGCCGAGTCGGTCGACCGTGACCAGCGGCGCGCCAGGCGCCACAAAAGCACCGACATCCACGAAGCGTTGGACCACCACGCCATCGAACGGAGCGCGCAACTCGCCGTAACTCGCGACCGCGTCCACCTCGGTGCGCATCGCGGTCGCTGCGCGCACGCCAGCTTCGGCGCGGGCCAACCCGGCCTCTGCCGCGTCGAGCATCGCCTTGGGGGCGGCGCTGTCAGCGTAGAGGGCACGGATCCGCCGAGCGCTCACGGACGCGAGATCGCGCTGTGCGACGACATCCGCGAGTCCGGCTTCCGCTTGCTGTTGCTTGGCAGCAAGGTCCCGGACGTCGAGTCGCACCAGGAGATCGCCACGGCGGACGAGGGCGCCTTCCAGTACCGGCACCGCGACCACACTCGCCATCAACTTGGTGGAAAGCGTCGCACTTTCCATCGCGGCTGTGATGCCCACCGGTGACGTCGTCACCGTGATCACGGTATCGAGGACGGCGACCGCGTTGCCCTGCGGCGCCTGCACTGCCGGCGCTTCCGGGGGCGCGCCACCACATGCCATCACCATGGCTGCCAGGCCAGACCACACGACTCCACGCATCACAATGACTCCGGGTTCAATGCCGACGCATCAAGCGCGGCGATCAGAGGGGCTAGGTCCGCACCGCCCGCGCGAGCGAGTGTGCATGCGGCAACAATGACGTCATAGCGGGCATTCGCTTCGCCGAGACGTGCACCGAGTTCGGTGGCTTGGGCTTCCAGCAGCTCGGCAACGGTGGCGAGACCACCCTCATACTTCCGCTCGACGATGCGGTGTGCCTCCGCCGACTGCTCCACGCTGCGCGCTGCGATCTCCAACGCACGCTGCGCCACGGCCAGATGGCTCTCCGCGGCTGCGAGTTCAAGCGCCGCCGACGCTTCCGTGGCCTCGACCCCGGCACGCGCCGCCTCGGCGTTCGCTCGGGCTTCCCGACGCGCGGCCAGCTCGGCGCCACCGCTGAACGGCGACCAACTTGCCATCACGCCGACGGTCCACATCGCGCGCCCCGCGAACGGCGTGGTGGCATCATGCCACTCGTACCGACCGAATCCGTTCACGCGGGGCAACAACGCAAACGCACGACGCTGCGCCTCGGCCTCGGCGGCATCACGTGACGAGACGGCCGCTGCCACATCCGCGCGAATGCTGCCTTCGGTGGGCAACGTGGTCGTATGGAGGGTGGGGATCACGCGGGGAAGCACGGCCATCGTGTCACCGGGTGTGCCGAGTACCAGCGCCAGTTGCAATCGCGCCAGCCGCGCGTCCGCTTCGGCGGACATCCGTCGGGTTTCCAATTCCCCCAGCCGTACCTGCGCGAGGAGAAGATCGGAACGGGTCACCGTGCCGTTGCGCAGCGCGGTCTCGGCACGGCGCACATGCGCCGCGCCGGCCGCTTCGCCGGCGCGCAGGACCAGCTGTTGTTCCATCGCCAGCACGGCGCCGAAATACTGTTGCACCACCTGGAGATCCACGCCGCCGCCGACCCAATCCTCTTGGTGCGTTGCCGCGTCGGCCATGCGCTTGGCTGCCCGACGACCCGCCCACGCATCAGCGTTGAGCAGGGGCACTTCCCCGATGATCGCGGCGCCCACATCCGTGCGTGGGGAGGGCTGGTTCAGGCCGGCGGGATCAAACGCCGCCGGCGTCACCGCCCGTTGCCGAAGGAGGAAGCCAAAGGCGCCCAGGGGGTCCGAGGTGCGCACGGCGCCGACCTCACTCCGCACGCCGGGCAGGACACCCTGGTCGGCACCCGCCGCCCGTGCTTCTGCAGCGATGCGACTGGCGCGGGCAAAGCGATTGGGAAAGGCCGTGGAATCCGCCCGCCGCACCGCCTCAGCGAGTGTCAGGGGCGGCGCCTGCGCGGCCAGTGGCACCGCGATGCTGACCGCCAGGGCGGCCACGAGGAATCGGGAAGAAATGGTCATAAGCTCAACTATATGCACATACAGGAATATTGTCAACACGCCCTGCCATTCAATCAAGCTCTCTGCGGCCTAACGGCCGCAGCTGAAGAGCCTCCGTTCCCTGTTCCCCGTCGCCACCTCTGCGGCCTAACGGCCGCAGCTGAAGAGCCTCCGTTCTCTGTTCTCTGTTCTCCGTCTACAGGTAGATCTCACTCCCCTTCTCCCGGAACTCCGCCGACTTCGCGGCCATCCCGGCCTCGGCCTCGGCCAGCTTCGCGGCGTCGCGGATATCCTGGGAAATCCGCATCGAGCAGAACTTCGGGCCGCACATCGAACAGAAGTGCGCCACCTTGGCGCCTTCGGCCGGCAGTGTCTCATCGTGGTAGGCGAGCGCCGTCTGCGGATCGAGCGCCAGGTGGAACTGGTCGCGCCACCGGAACTCGAAGCGCGCCTTGCTCAGGGCATCGTCGCGCATCTGGGCTCGCGGATGCCCCTTCGCGAGATCGGCCGCGTGCGCCGCGATCTTGTAGGTGATCACGCCGACCTTCACGTCATCTCGATTTGGCAGGCCGAGGTGTTCCTTGGGGGTGACGTAGCAGAGCATGGCGGTGCCGTACCAACCGATCATCGCCGCGCCGATCGCGGACGTGATGTGATCGTATCCGGGGGCCACGTCGGTGGTGAGTGGGCCGAGGGTGTAGAACGGCGCTTCGCCGCACCACTCGAGCTGCTTCTCCATGTTCTCCTTGATCAGGTGCATCGGCACGTGCCCAGGACCTTCGTTCATCACCTGGACGTCGTACTCCCACGCGATCTTGGTCAACTCACCCTGCGTCTTCAGTTCGGCGAACTGCGCCTCGTCGTTGGCGTCGGCAATGGAACCCGGGCGCAGCCCGTCGCCCAACGAGAAGGAGACGTCATACGCCTGCATGATCTCGCAGATCTCGCGGAAGTGCGTGTAGAGGAACGACTCCTTGTGGTGCGCCAGACACCACTTGGCGATGATGCTGCCGCCGCGTGAGACGATCCCGGTCATCCGCTTGGCGGTCATCGGGATGTAGGGGAGCAGCACGCCGGCGTGCACGGTGAAGTAGTC
>JAHECN010000111.1 GCA_024641735.1 Gemmatimonadota bacterium
CGATCGTTGGGATCCTTGGCGAGGAGGTGGGCCACGAGGCGAGAAAGCGGCGGCGGACAATCCGCGCGCAACGACTCCACCGATGGTGCCTTCTCGCTCAGGTGTGCCGCCAACATCCGCTGCGGCGTGTGATTGGCGAATGGCGACTGCCCCGTGAGCAGTTCCATCGCCATGCAGCCCAGCGCGTAGAGGTCGACGCGATGATCGACGTTGGGATCGCCGGCCACCTGTTCCGGCGCCATGTACGCCGGCGTGCCGATCGAGGTGCCGACGGAGGTGAGTGTGGCATTGGCCCCCGCCGTCCGTGACGCACTGAGCGCCTTGGCGATCCCGAAGTCGGTGACCACGGCGGTGCCACCCGAGAGCAGCACGTTGTCGGGTTTGATGTCGCGATGCACGATGCCGCGGGCGTGCGCGTAGGCGAGCGCCTTGGTGACGTCCCGCAGGATTGCCATGACATCCGCGATCGGCATCCCCTGCGCGGTGATCCGGCTCCGCAGCGATTCGCCTTCGACGAACGGCATCGTGAAGTACGGCAGTCCTTCGATCTCGCCCGCGGCCAGTACCGGGACGATGTTGGCCTGCTGCAGCGACGCCGCCAGCAGAATCTCCCGTTCAAAGCGCTCGGCGTTCAGCCCCTGGGCGAGTTCCGGCGAGAGGACCTTGATCGCGACCTTTCGTGAGAGGCGCACTTCGGTCGCCACGAAGACGCGCGACATCCCACCGCCGCCGAGCTCGCGCTCGAGGGTGAAGGTGTCACCGAGGTGGCGCTGGAGTTGGTCGCGCAGTTCGTCCGTCACTTCCCTTCCTGGGTCTGGAGTTCGGCCAAGCGCTTCCGCACCGTCGCCACCGTCGGCTGCAACTCCGGGTCGGCATCCTTCCACTGCTCCACAAAGGCGCTGTAGTACTTCATCGCGTTGGCACGATCATTCTTGCCGTCGTACAGCTCGCCGAGCCGCTTCCGCACATGGGCCAACGCCTCGTTGTCCGGAACCAGGCGCAGTGAGAGGGGCAGCGCGAGGTACGCCGAATAATGCGCCATCGCCGAATCGACCTCTCCCGCCCCGTCGAACGCACGTGCCAGATTGTATTCGGTGCACGGGATGCAATCGGCCGTTGCGCCGTCCAGACCCACGCTCCCAGCCCGGAAAAAGCGCAGCGCGCCGGCAAACTTCCCCTCCGCCAACGCGATCTCTCCCTCAGCCACCGCGATGCGAGTGCGTCGCCACGGTGCCTTGGCGGTCGGGTCCTCCGCCAGAAGCCGAGCCAGAAGCGCCTTGGCCTGGTCGGCGCGACCCGCGCGCGCATACGCGACCGCCACCCAGAGATAGGGACGGTCGCTCGGCGGCGTCTCCTTCCACTCGGCACTCGCCACCACGGCATCCAGCGCACGCACCCCGTCAGCGGACCGACCGAGCACGTCGATATCCAGCGTCGGTGCCATCAGTTGCTGTACAACCGTTGACGTTGCCCCGCGCTGTGCGCGGAGTGCCAACACCTCCTCGTATCGCGCCCGCGCCCCGGCAACCTTCCCGGCGGTCAACAGGTGGTCTCCGGCGAGGGAAGACCCGTCAATCCGCTCCGAAACGCGCGAGGAGGCGACCATCGCCGCGAGCATGGCCTCGGCGGAATCGGAGCGCCCCTCCCGCATGAAGCGGACGTACCAGGCATCCCTCATCGAGGCATTGTTGCGGGACTCCGGCGCGGCGCGTTGCACGGAATCCAGAACGGCCGTGGCCTCCTCCACCCGACCGGCGTCCTCCAGATTCCCGACGAGCCACGCGACGGTGTTGAAGTCCGGTCGGATCGCGACTTGGCGGCGCGCGTACCGGAGCGTGCTGTCTACCTCGTGCCGTGCGGAATAGAGATTGGTCAGCTGATTGGCCGCGGTCGAGCTGTTGGAGTCCGCCGCGTACGCCGCGCGATAGGCGGCGAGCGACTTGGCCCGATCCGCCTCCATGGGTGACATCTGATAGTACATCCCGATGGCCAGATACTTCTCCCGATCCGGGAGTCGGTCCGCGTACTGAAAGGCCCTCTGCGCCGCGGAGTCCTGAGCCGCGCGGGACCCACTGCCATTGGCGAGCGCAATGGCCAGCTTCCGCCACGCCAGCCCAAACGTGCTGTCGAGCGCGAGTGCCTCGCGCAGCAGCGGGACCGCCTTGTCGAAATCGCGCTCAACGTCATTGGCGTACGCGCCATCGGTGTACTTGCGCAATGCCTCGAGGTTTGGCGTGGTCGCATCCTCCAACGCGATCGAGCGCTGCACTTTGCGAAGCGATTCGCCGATCTTCCCGCGCAGCTCCCGTGTCAGCCGGTCGATCGTCGGGAGCAGCGCCTTGTCGCCTTCGGCCGTGGCTTGAAAGGAGGCCAACGAGATGCCGCGCGCCGCACTGGTCAACTCCAACGACACGACATAATTCGTGCCTCCGAGTCGGGCGAGTCGGCCACTCAGCACCGCGGTCGCGCCGGCGCGTTCCGCCACCTCACGCGCCAAGTCCATCGAGAGCTTCGAGTCGGGGTCGCGTTGCATCCGGTTCAGCGTCTCGACCACACCATTCTCGTCCACCAAGCGTACCGAACTGGACTGGGACATCGCGGCACGCACAGCGGCGCCCAGAATGGGTGCGAGCCCGGAATCGGCTTCCGGCACCGTGAACTCGGCCAGGACGATCTGGTCGTCGGCGGCAAGCTCCCCCTTCGCGAAGAGCGACCCTGCCGCACCAATGCCGGCGGCGCGGAGCCCCATGAAACCCGCCACCGCCATCACGAAGGCACTCATCGCGTAGATGCCGCCGCGGACCGCGCGCCGCCAGGAGAGATGCGGGTTCGCCTTCATCGCCATCTGCTGCATGGTGCCCGAGAGCGGCTTCGCCTGCATGGTGCCACCCGGCGTGAGCGTCGGCGTCGCCATCGCGGCCTTCCGCGCGACCCGCTTGACATAGGCCGTGAAGAGCAGCGCCGGCAGGCCAAGCAACATCACCAGCACCGCCCCCGGGAAGACCCAGCTCGGCAGGCCGATGCCCACCACCGCCGCCTTGGCGAGGATCGCAACGGCACCCGTGGCCACCGCATAGAACGCCAGCACCCTCGGCAGCTGTCCCGGGGCATCCAGGGCGAGTGTCGGACTCGACGTCGTACTCACGGCGTCGAGCGCCAGCAGCACGTCGTTGGCGCTGCCGGGACGATCAACCGGATCCTTCTCCAGGAGCTGCGCAACGAGTCGGTTCAACGCCGCGGGCGAATCACTCCTGAGCGAGCCCAACGATTTCGGTGTCTCGCTCAGATGCGCCGCCAGCATTTTCTGTGGCGTGCGGTCGCCGAAGGGCGAGCCGCCAGTCAGCAGCTCGTACGCCATGCAGCCGAGGGCGTAGAGGTCAACGCGATGGTCGATATTCGGGTCGCCGGCGACCTGTTCCGGCGCCATGTACGCCGGTGTCCCGATTGAGGAACCGACCGAGGTCAGTGTCGCACCGGTGGCACTCCGTGACGCCGAGATCGCCTTCGCGATCCCGAAATCGGTGACCATCGCGGTGCCACCGGAGAGGAGCACGTTGTCGGGCTTGATGTCGCGATGCACAATACCGCGCGCGTGCGCGTAGGCGAGCGCCTTGGTGACGTCCCGGAGAATCGCCAGCACATCCGCGATCGGCATCCCCTGCACGGTGATCCGGCTCCGGAGCGACTCCCCCTCGACGAACGGCATCGTAAAGTACGGCAGGCCATCGACTTCCCCGGCCGCCAACACCCCCACGATGTTGGCCTGCTGCAGTGATGCCGCGAGGAGGATTTCCCGCTCGAAACGCTCCGCGTTCAGCCCCTGGACCAGCTCGGGCGAGAGGACCTTGATGGCCACCTTGCGGGAGAGCCGGACCTCCTGCGCCACGAAGACCCGTGACATGCCACCGCCGCCAAGCTCCCGTTCGAGGAGGAAGGCGTCGCCAAGATGGGCCTGCAGCTGGGCACGGAGATCCACGGGGGTCCTTCGAGGGGGAGAGCCAAGGGTGTGCGGGATATCCCTATAGTGTAGGTGATCCCGGGGGAGGGCGCCACCACGGCACCCCATATTCGGGGGGCCACGCACGGCCGGCGCCGCGGCCGAGACCGCCCCCGGCATCTTGACAGGTGGCGCACCGCGGGACACTTTGTTCTACATCCGAACAAAGTCGGCTCCCCCCAGTGTTAGCCCCTGTTTTCACCCGTTCCCCCATGAGGAGGCTCCCATGAGTCTCGGTCCCATCAGCCTGTTCCGCGCGCTCGGCTGCCGGCGGCTCGTTTTGGCTACGGCCCTCACCCTGGGCCTCGCCCCCTTCGCTGCCGCCCAGAGCCCCACGATCCGCGTGGTGAGCGACGCGGCGGGCTCCCGAGTCCAGGTCGATGGCCGCGACTTCATGGTCCTCGGCATGAACTGGGACTACGTCCCGATCGGCGAGAATTACGCCTACTCCCTCTGGAACCAGCCCGACGAGCTGATCCGCTCCGCGCTCGACCGGGAGATGTCCCTGCTCAAGAGCATGGGCGTGAATACGGTCCGCCAGTATGTCGGCATCCAGCCGCGCTGGGTCCGCTACATCTACGAGAAGTACGGCATCTTCACGATCCTGAACCACCCGCTCGGCCGCTATGGCGCCACGGTGGGCGGCGTCTACAGCGCGAACACCGACTACTCGAACCCGACGGTCCGGAAGTCACTCGTCGCCGAGGTCGCGGCAGTCGCCACCGAGTTCCGCGACACGCCGGGCGTGCTGATGTACCTGCTCGGCAACGAGAACAACTACGGCTTGTCCTGGAAGTCGGCCGCGACCGAGAACCTCCCCGTCGGCGAACGCGACGCGGCCAAGGCCCGCTACCTCTACTCGCTCATGGGTGAGGCGATCACGACGATCAAGGGGATCGACGCCAGCCGTCCAGTCGCAATGGCGAACGGCGACGTGCAATACATCGATATCATCGCGCAGGAAGCGAAGGGCCTCGATGTCTTCGGCACCAACGTCTATCGCGGCATCTCGTTCCGGGATCTCTTCGACGTCGTCAAGGCCAAGCTGAACCGTCCGGTGCTCTTCACCGAGTTCGGCGCCGACGCCTTCAATGGTCGGGAGCACCGCGAGGATCAGGTGACGCAGGCGCGCTACCTGCTGGCGCAGTGGCAAGAGATCTACGAGCACTCCAGCGGCAAGGGGCTCTCCGGCAACGCGATCGGCGGCCTCACCTTCCAGTGGAGCGATGGCTGGTGGAAGACGGGCCAGGAGACCGATCTCGACATCCATGACACCAATGCCTCGTGGGCCAACGACGCCTATCCCGAGGACTTCGTGAAGGGCGAGAACAACATGCACGAGGAGTGGTGGGGGATCATGGCGAAGGGGCCGACCGACGCCCGCGGCATGTTCGACCTCTTCCCGCGTGCCGCCTACTACGCCCTGCAGCAGGCCTATACGCTGAACCCCTATGGCCAGAGCACCAATCTGTCCACCATCAAGACGCACTTCGCCGGCATCAGTCCGGCAGCCATGGTGCTGCGCGCGCGCGGTGACGCGGCCGCCGCGATGGCCGAGGAGAACCAGAAGGTCAGCCTGAGTGGCATGCGGGTGGAGATGTCGACCTACAGCACCGGCGGCACCCTCATCAGCACGCCGCCACAGGAGGCCCGCAGCGCCACCGCGCTTCCTGCCTTCAAGGGGTTCGATCACCTCGAGTCGTACTACGCCGACATGACCGTGCGGCCCGCCAACAACGTGCAGGCCACGATGTCGGTCAACGTGTTGGGCAACGTGCCCACGAATCCGATCGACCAGCTCTTCTATGAAGGTCGCGGGCGTTCCGGTGCGACGGAGTCGGGCAGCGAGCGCGTCAAGGTGTACGGCGCCTCGATGCGCTGGGATGAGCGCGACTTCCGCCTCGACGGCTTCTATCGCACGGGCCACTATCACTGGGGCTACGAAGGCGACTTCTTCGGGCTCTATCGCGAAGCGAACTACGGTCCCAACATCGACATCTACAACGGGGACGCCCCGCTCGGCATGGAGCTCACTGGCAAGCGCAGCTTGGCGGGCCTCAAGGTGGCCTTCGGCCCCGAACTCTGGTGGGGTGCCAACCCGGCGGTGATCGGCAAGTACACCCGCTCCTTCGGGAATGTCGCCGTCACCGGGATGTACCAGGAGGACATCGCGAAAGCAGGCAACGTGACCTCCTCCTTCGCGATTCCGACGCCGGTCACCCGGAAGGCCACGCTCCACCTGGCCACCGATCTGCGTGGCGTGAAGGTGGACGTTGGTGGCATCTGGTCCGGCTCGAATCTCGCCGGCCGCATCTTCCAGATCGCCGACGGCACGCCGGGCAACTATCGGATGCTGCAGGATTCCGTCCGTGCCTCCGACGCCTGGGGCGGCAAGGCGAAGTTCTCGCTCTCGCGCGGCCACTGGAACTACTACGTGCAGGGCGCGGCGATGGGACTCGTTGCCGAGGCCGGCCCGACCTCCACGATGACCTACACCGGCTGGAGCCTCAAGGACACCGGCCACGGCAACCAGTGGAACGCCATCACCGGTGCGACGTACACCTCCGGCTCGTGGCAGATCGCGCCGAACTTCCTCTACCAGAAGCCGATCATCGGACCGGTGCCGTTCGATGTCCCCGCGCCGGGCCGCCCGCGCAACGTGATCGATGACCCGTTCTCGGTGCGCGGCAATCGCGAGATGGTCGGCGGCGAGATGTTGGTGACCTACGACCCCACGCCGGCGACGTACATGTACGCCTGGGACAACGACATGCGCGAGGATGCCAAGTTCGCGATGAGCGCGGGCTTCGTCTTCCGTCACTTGCCCACCACGCAGGACGCCGCCATCGGCATCCTGGGCGATGGTCGGACCTCCTTCGCCTTCGCGGGTGCCACGCCGGCCCGCGATCTCTGGGAGGCGCGTGCCCGCATCGTCACGAAGCCGATGCAGGACCTCCGGATGATCCTGAACCTCTACGGCGGCACGGCCGAGCCGAACGGCAACGATCAGCGTCGCATCTCCCGCTACGGCGGCGACATGCGCGCGGTGACGGGCCAGTTCAAGTTGATCACCTCGGCCAAGTTCAATGACTGGGGTCCGTACGACTATCACCGGGACTTCAACCTGACCTTCCCGACGCAGTTGATGGCGGACATTTCCTACTCACTCGGCAAGCCGACTTGGTGGGAAGTCCCGGCGACGCGGATGGGCGTGCGCGGCACCTGGCGCTCGCTCGACGGCAACTCGCCACGCTACTGCCCGGCCGTGATTGCCAACGACAACGGCCCCTCCACCTGTGACCTCGGGGCCCCGGCAGGCAATGGCCGCGAGTGGGAAATCCGGAGCTACTTCACGGTGGCTTGGTGACCCTGCTCGGTGGACCGCTGGCCATGACGGACGAGGACGTGCTGCAGCAGGTGCAGGCGCTGCTGCAGCAGATGACACGCGAAGAAAAAATCGGGCAGCTGGCGCTCATCCAGGGCGCCAGCGGTCACGTCTCCGCTGATCTCGCCGAGACGGTGCGCGCCGGCCACATCGGCGCGATCCTCAACGAAGTCGATCCCGACACCAATCGCGCGCTGCAGTGGATCGCGCGCGAGGAAAGCCGACTCGGCATCCCGTTGCTGATTGGCCGCGACGTGATCCATGGCTTCCACACCATCTTCCCGATTCCCCTTGGGCAGGCCGCCACGTGGAATCCCGATCTGGTCGAACGCGGCGCCGAGATCTCCGCGCGCGAGGCCGCCACCACCGGCGTCAACTGGACCTTCGCCCCGATGCTCGACATCGGCCGCGACCCCCGCTGGGGCCGCGTGGCCGAGACGCTCGGCGAAGACCCCTACTTGACCAGTGTGCTTGGCGCCGCGATGGTCCGCGGCTTCCAGGGCGAGGACCTCCGCGAGCCGGGACGGATCGCCGCCTGCGCCAAACACTTCGCGGGCTACGGCGCCTCCGAGAGTGGCCGCGACTATAACACCACCAACATTCCCGAGGGCGAACTCCGGAACGTCCACCTGCCGCCGTTCCGTGCGGCACTCGACGCCGGCGTGGCCACGGTGATGACCTCGTTCAGCGACCTCAACGGCATCCCGGCCACCGCCAACCCGTTGCTGCTCCGCACCATCCTGCGTGAGGAGTGGAACTTCGATGGGCTGGTGGTGAGCGACTGGGAGTCGGTGCGCCAACTCGCCATGCACGGCCTCACCGCAGGCGACCGCGAGTCCGCGTATGAAGCGGCCTCTGCCGGCTGCGACATGGAGATGGCGAGCAGCACCTACCGCGATCACCTCGCCTCCCTGATCGATTCCGGCGAGATCTCCGCGGAACAACTCGACGCGATGACGGCCAACGTGCTCCGGACCAAGATCCGACTCGGGCTCTTCGACACACCCGACCCGACGGCGGAAACACTTCCCGAGACACTCAACGCCGACCACCTGCAGGCCGCCTACGACGCAGCGCTGGAGAGCGTGGTCCTGCTCAAGAACGCGGG
>JAHECN010000112.1:0-5384 GCA_024641735.1 Gemmatimonadota bacterium
GTCCAATCAGGTCGAGCGCCATCGCGGAGCACTCGAGGTGCCACCCGGGGCGGCCACGTCCGAAAGGCGTGTCCCAGGCGGCACCGACCGCTTCGTCCTCGGGCTTCGCCGCCTTCCAGAGTACAAAGTCGCGCGCGTCCTCCTTGCTGTACTCATCGGCAGAGGTCCGCCCACTCGCCCCACCCTTCAACTCGCGCGTGTCGAGACGGGAGAGCTTGCCATAATTCGGGAAGCGCGCGATCGCGAAATAGACCGAGCCGTCATCTCCCACGTACGCGTTGCCCTTCGCGAGCAGGGACTCAACCAGGGCAACCATCGGCGCGACGAAATCGGTGGCCTTCGGGTAGTCATGCGCCGGGAGGAGTCGCAGGTAGCGACTGTCCGTGAGAAACGCGTCGGTGTATTGGGCCGTGTATTCGCGCAGCGGGACCTCAGCTGCCGCAGCCCCCTTGATCGTCTTGTCATCGACATCGGTGAGATTCATGATGTGATAGACGTCGTACCCACTCGCCTCCAACCAACGCCGCAACACATCCTCGAAGATGAACGTGCGGAAATTCCCGATGTGCGCGTAGTTGTAGACGGTCGGGCCGCAGGTATAGAGCGAGACCTGCGGCGGCGCGAGCGGGGTGAACGGCTCGGCGCTGCGCGTCATCGTGTTGTGGAGCCGCAGCATCAGGCGCCCCCAACAACAGCGTCGTCCACCGCCTGCTTCGTGGCCGGATCGGTGGACGCCACGCCATGGTGCCGCACGTGCACGGTCCGCTGCGGGAAGGGAATCTCCACGCCTTCCTTGTCCAGACGGATCTTGGCACGCCGCCGGAAATCGCGCGCCACATCCCACTGGTTGCCCGGCTGCGTCTGCGCCACCACACGGATGGTGACGGCGTTGTCGCCCAGCGCCTGCACGCCCGCGATGATCACCGGACCGTCGAGGCGCGGCGCCCAGAGTGGATCTTCGCCGAAGAGACGCGCTTCATCCTTGAGAATGGCGAGGACCTCGTCGACGTCCGCGTCGTAGGCCACGCCAATGTCGATCACGGCTCGCGAGAAGCCACGGGTCTTGTTGCTCACCGTCGCGATCTGTCCGTTCGGGACGATATGCACGATCCCTTCCGCGTCGCGCAGCATGACCAGTCGCAGCGTCATCTTCTCAACCGCGCCCGTCTTGCCAGCCACCTCGATCACATCGCCGATCACGAACTGATTCTCGATCAGGATGAAGAAGCCCGCGATGACGTCCTTCACCAGCGATTGCGAACCAAAAGAAATCGCGAGGGCCAGAATGCCGGCACCGCCGAGCAACGGCGTGATGTCCATGAACTGACTGAGCGTCATCACGGCGGCGAAGATCAGAATCACGATCCGCCCGACCCCGCGCATCAACTGCGCAATGGTCTGCGCCCGCTTCTCGTCGTAGGAGAATCGTGTGTCGTCACCGTCATCGGCGGCGTGAATGATGCGCGTGGCGATGGCGCAGACGAGACGCCACGCCAGGAATGCCATGAACCAGAGGACAGCGACCTTGACGGCGACAACGCGCAGCTCGGCGAGCTCGACCCCAAAGAGGGCCAGCGCGTCCTTCAGGGTGGAAACGATGTCGAACAGGGTGGTGGAGAAGAGTTGATTCATGCCCGCAAAGTGCCCGACTGGGGAGAGCGGGTCAACGGACGACCTACTCCACGTCGATCACGGCCCCCCGCCAAGCAAGCACAACCCCCTCCCGGGACGTCACCCGCACCTCAAGTTGATACTTCCCGGCCGGCAGCTGGGACAGGTCGAGCGTACGGTTGGAAACGTTCACGCCCGCGTGCAGGGGCGAGGTGAAGCCCAGAGTAGTCGCGGGCACGCTGTCCACGACGCCGCGGACAATCGGGGACATTGCGATCTGCGTGGACGCGCCCCCGAGCTCACCTTGGCTGCGCACCTGGTAATAGAGCCGGAGTGGTTCCTGCTTCGTGACGATTCCGCCGGGCGAGAGATATATCCGATCACCGCGATGCACCCACGAAATCCCGCGCGATTCGGGCGCGGCGATCAGGTCCGACAGCGCCACGGAATCCGTGCTCAAGGGTGTCGTGTTGCCGTAGGCGCGACCCCAGCGCGTGCTGTCCTGGACCACGGTCATTCCCCACGAGGCAATGCCCCCTTCCGCGGGGAGGATCCGGAACGCGGTGGCGTGGGTGTCGCCCCCGTGCCCCTCCGGAATGTCCAACAGGGATGGCAGGGAGTCCTCGCGCCATTCGGCGGTGGCCGGATGCCAGCGCCGGAATGCGATCGCCACGGCGGCACGTGCATTTCCTGTGGCGTCGGGCGTGATCATGAGATCGCTGACGCGCACCCCGTACGCGTAGATGCTGAGTGGTGCGCCAGTCGCGACGTCCCAGAGTTGGTACACCAGTCCGACGGCCCGGATCGTCTTCCGACCACGTGGCGAGTTGTCGTCCCTGGTGGTGGCGATCGCGAGGTACTCGCGATCCTGTTGGCGGAACTGCTCTGCCGTCGCGATCGAGTATCCTTGGGAAGCCAGACAACGGGCGACGTCCATGCCACACTGCCATCCCGCCACCACGCCGACCGCCATGTCCGTGGCACCGCTACTGCCATCAAAGTCCACTTCCCGGAAGTGGACGAGCATGGGCTGGCCATCGACCATGTACTTCCATGTCACGTACCCGGCTTGCCCTTGAAGAGGGGTGTTCATTGCGATCTGGTCGGGCTTGCCGAACCGCATCCAGACCACGCCGCGGTCGTCGAAGTTGATCTGCCAGCGTCGGTATTCCCGCCACGCCAGCTCGGAGGTGATGGCGCCGGTGCTGTCCAGAACGACAGGGAGGGCACCGCTGTCGGCAGCCGCGAGAAAGCCCTGACCAACCCGGAAGCCCAAAAACGTCGCCGCGCCGGTACGAGCGGCCTGGCGCATCACATCAGGCACCCTGAGCCGGAAATTGTCTTCGACGAATTCGAGCCGCGCAAAGTGCTCGGCGAGGCGAGTTCCTGGCGGGCGGCCGTCCCGAAGATCGCGCTCCCGGAGGCGATCCTCGGCCCACGCCCCTCGGCCGCTATCGGGGAGATTCTGCCACACGCCCCGCTCAGTCGGCGAGAGGAACCACTGCAGGTGCCAATCGAGATCCATCCGCGCGACACGCCCACGGGCACTGCGTGCCGCAGCGAGGAACGCGGCCGTCCCGCCGAGCGTGTCGGCATCCCGGAAGCGCTGCCGGGCGAGACGCAACTGATGCCATGTCGAATCGAGGCCGAGTGAGAGTGCCTCGCGGGTACAGCGAGCCATCAGGTCGTGGTCTTCCGTGCGAAACGCCAACTCCGTGCAGGCACGCAGCACTTCGGGCGTATGGACACCGGCCTCCACCGCGACCCGCAGCACCGCGAGATCATCGTCCGGCTTGCGATCCAGCTCACCCACAGCCAGTACCGCGATCACGTCGATGCCGGGGTGTGACGACGGGTCGATGGCGATCGCGCGGCGCGCCGCGTCGCGCGCACCGTTCTTCCACGAGGTCCCAGCGTACATCAGAAAGCTCCCGCGAGCCGGGGCGTCGATGGCGCTGAGCATCGCGCGCGCGCACGCCACCGCTCCCCACTCCGCGGCCGTGGCCTTGTTCCGCGCATACTGCACCGTGGTGGCCAGCTTCTGCTCGAGTTTCTGGAGCGGACCACGTTCCGACGGCATGGGGATCGCACAGATGGTGGGTAAGTACTGTGCGAGGTTCGCGTCGAAGCCCGGGTAGTCCATGGGGGCAAGGGCAGTGACCTGCAACAGGATGCCGGCGAGCAGGCCCGAGATCATGCCACTCTCCGGATGTTGCCGATGTGGGAGTCAGATCCGCGAACACGAAGGGTCGTCTGATCGTTTCGTGACATCATGCCTGCTGGGGGAAGGAATGAGTGAGAGTAGCGCGTGCCGCCCGCCCGTGCCAGTGCGCCCGTGCCAGTGTGGTGGTTGAACCGCATGGTATCATGTGGCATCGCAACCGAGGACCGGTTCGAGACGTATAGGTTGCGTCGGTGATTTCTCCCCATTCTCGTCTGGAAGCCCTCACGCATGCGATGCTCCCGCTTCACCCCATTCCTGGCTTCGATCCTCGTCGTCGTGACGTCCGCAGGTGCGCAGAGCCCACCGCCAGACAGCGTCGTCCGGCTCCCGGACGTGGTCCGGAGCGTGTCGCGGGATGGAACTTCGTTCTGGACGCAGCCTGGGGCGATCACGGGGCGGAGTGTGGATGATGCACTCCAAGGCTCGGGCCGAATCGACGAGCTTCTTTCCGGCATTCCAGGCCTGTTGGCGCAGTCGCGCAGCGGCGGACTCGACCTGCGCCTGACAATCCGTGGTTTCGGGTCGCGCGGCGCGGGCGATCGTTCCAATGCCGGGACGACGCGTGGTATCCGCGTGCTGGTTGATGGCTTTCCGGAGACCGAGCCGGATGGACGGACGTCCCTCGATCTGATCGATCTCGCGGCGACCACCCATGTCGACGTCCTCCGGTCCAACGGGTCCGCGACCTGGGGCAACGCCGCCGGTGGCATCATCGCGTTCTCCACTCGACCCCTTCCCAATGCGTCGCCAGTCGATGCGATGGCCGCGATTGGGGGCTTCGGTTTTCGACGCGGGATCACCTCCGCCTCGACAACCGTCGGATCAGCATTGCTGCACGGCACGGTGACGCGCACTGTCACCGACGGATGGCGTGCCAACTCCGCCGGTGAGCGGACGTTGGGCAACGTGGCGTGGCGATCACGTGAAGATGCCCCAACGACCCTCGGCGTCTTTCTCACCGCATCGCACAATCAATTCTCCATTCCGGGGCCGTTGACCGCGGATCAGGTCGCAGCAAACCCGAACCAAGCAAACGCGACCTACCTGACCCGACGCGAGCGGCGGGACAACACGGTGGCACGCGTTGGCACCACGTTGACCCATCGCTTTGTCGGGGGACTCGCCGTCTCGGCGTCGGGCTTCTTCACCGACAAACACCTCGAGCGATCCGAGCGCGGAACGTATCGTTTCTTCGATCGCACGCACCGCGGCGGCAGCCTGCTTGCTGAACGGAACTTTGGGAGCGCTGGCACGACCACGATCGGCGCGGATCTGGCACTGCAGGACGGGCCAGCACGGTTCTGGTCGCTGACTCCGGCGGGCGAGAAAGGCAGCACGTTGGCGCAAGACAAGAACGAATGGGCCCGCAATCTGGGAGTCTTTGCCCAACACGCGGTGTCGGTGACCGACCGGTTGGGGCTCTCCGTGGGCGCCCGCTGGGATGCCATCGACTACCGCTACTTCGATGCGATCACGCCGCGCCTGAATGACGCCAAGCGGTTCGCTCGGGTCACGCCGAAACTCGGCGCGACCTACCGTGTGGGCCCGA
>JAHECN010000112.1:5484-8366 GCA_024641735.1 Gemmatimonadota bacterium
GGCGCCCGCTGGGATGCCATCGACTACCGCTACTTCGATGCGATCACGCCGCGCCTGAATGACGCCAAGCGGTTCGCTCGGGTCACGCCGAAACTCGGCGCGACCTACCGTGTGGGCCCGACGCACGTACTCTACGCGAGCGTGGGTGGCGGCGTCGAGGCGCCCGCCGGCAACGAGACCGATGCCCCGGGCACCTTCGGGCTCGACACCATCCACGGCTTGAGCCCGCTGCTCGATCCCATTCGCAGCACGAGTTACGAGCTCGGTCTCCGGCGGACGATCGCTCCCGCGACCGGACCAGTGGCGCTGCTCTCGTATGATCTCGCGATCTATCAAACGGACGTGCAGAACGAGATCGTGCCCTACCGTGGCGGGCGATTCTACTTCACGGCTGGGAAGGCACGCCGGCGTGGTGCGGAAGCGTCCGCTCGGGCGAGCGTTGGAGGCGGACTCGCGCTCGGCGGCGCGCTGACGGTGCAGGACCACAAGTACGTGCAGTATGTGGTGGATTCCGTGCACTACAATCGCCCAGGGGCGTTCGCTGACTACGGTGGCAATCGCGTGGTCGGCAGCCCCAAGTCGTTCATGAGCGCCAGCCTGGACTGGAGCCCGACATTTTCCAACACGCTGCGCCTCTCGGCCGGTATCGAAGGGATCGGGAGCTATTTCGCCGACGACGCGAACCAGATCGATGTCGCGCGAAGCGCCGCGGTGTCGGTCGGCGTTGCAACGAGGCGGGCTGTCTCGATCGGCGGAGGAATGGGAATCCGTGGCACGGTGACCGTGAACAACCTCCTCGACCGTCGCAACATTGCCAGCGCGTTCCTCAATCCGGACCTCGTGGGCGGCAAGCCCGCGGCCTATGAACCCGGTCTTCCGCGCCACGCCATCGTCAGCTTCTCGATCCAACAACTGGAGTCCATGCCCTGAGCACCCGACGCGGGATCTCGCCGCAACGCTAGCGCGATCCTGATCGACGTCGGTACACTTGGACTCCCGTGTGCCTCGTGTCCTCGCTTCTGGAGCCCTGATGGGAAACCTGATCTTCTTCGGTGCCGCTGCCGCCGCGTTCATCTGGCTCATCTCCGCCTTCAACCGGTTGATTGCGTTGAAGGGGCAAGTGCAGAACGCCTGGAAGCAAATCGACGTCCAACTCAAGCGCCGTCACGACTTGATCCCCAACCTCGTCGACACAGTCAAGGGTGCGCTGGGTTTCGAGCGCGAGACCCTCGAAGCCGTGATTCAGGCGCGCACCCGTGCGGTCGATGCGACTGGCGTGAAGGACGTGGCCCAGGCCGAGGGCCAACTCACCCAAGCGCTCGGGCGGCTCTTCGCGGTGGCCGAGGCATATCCGGATTTGAAGGCACTCGGCAATGTGAGCCAGCTGCAGGAGGAGCTGGCGAGCACGGAGAATCGGATCGCCTCCTCGCGCCAGCACTACAACGACGTCGCCACGCTGTACAACGTGACGCAACAGCAATTCCCGACCTCACTGGTGGCGGGACTCGCCAAGGCGTCTCAGGTGGAATTGTGGGAGATCACGGAGCCGGGTGAGCGCGATGTACCGAAGGTGGACATCTCGCTGCGGTAGCTGGCGGAGAGGTGAGGGGGCCGTACGGGACTATGGCCGACGGAACGAGGCAATAGCCTCCAGGAGCGGTGCCGAGTCGAAGCGGACCGGATCCGTGCACGGGAGGCCACTCTCGCGGGCCGCTTCTTCACAGGCCGCGCGAGCGCTCGCCTCATCCAGATCAAACGTGTTGAGCGCAATCCCGATCACCTTGGACGGGTGGACCGCCCCGGCGATCGTTTCGTACAGTCGCACGTATTCCGACAGCGGGGGCATCGCGAGCCACGCCTCCGGTCGGTAGTCACCGATGAATTTCCGTGATGCTTGGTGACAGAGGATCATGGCGTCCGGGCACGAGCCGTGGAGCAGGCCGAGGGTCACGCCGGAATAGCCCGGGTGATTGATGCTTCCCTGCCCTTCCACCAACACGACGTCGGCGTCGACTGCTCCGCGGAGGGTGATCACCTCTGCGGCGCCCCCAATGAAGTCGGCCACTACCGCGTCCACCGCGATGCCCCACCCCTCAATCATGATCCCGGTCTGCCCGGTCGCCACGAAATTGGTGCGAAGTCCACGCGCCTTCAGGCCGTCGACCAGGCGCAACTGCGCCGTCATCTTCCCGACGTTGCAGTCGGTCCCGACCGTGAGCACGCGGAGAGCGGTGGTCGTCTTCGCACGACCTGAGGAGACCGGGAGGTCTGCCGGGGGGCGCCGCAGGTCCTCGATGCGACAACCATGCGCCCGCGCGGCCTCGGCCAGGACCGGGTCGTCGCCGATGAACGTGTGCAACCCACTCACGATATGGCAGCCGCCTTCGAGTGCTTGGCGGAGCCAACCGCGCCACTCGTCGGGGAGCTGACCGCCAATCGGCGCGATCCCGATCAAGACCGAGTTCGCGCCGAGGGCGAGGCCTTCCTGCATGGTGGCGACGACGGGGATGTCGCCACCGGCGCCGAGGATGTCCTGAGCGGTCTTGCCAGCGTGTTGCCGGTCGAGCACGGCGACGACCCGGTCGGGTTGGAAGCGGATAATCGAGTTTGCCGTCTTGGACGTCAGGGGACCGAAGTCCCCGTCCGCCAAGATCAGGTGCCGCGGAGCACTCACGGCTCGCCGGTTTTGGTGATGATGGTCTCGCCACCGTGGCCGATCTGCTTCGGTGTGTCACTCTTCGCCGGAGCGATCAGCCCCATTTTGGACTTCAGCTCCAACAACTGCTGATCCGACGAGCCGTGATACTCGAGCTGCTCGAACTCCTTCGCGAGCTTGTCGCCGGTGAACTCCTCCTGGAGTTCCGCGGCGGCCAACGCCTTGC
>JAHECN010000014.1 GCA_024641735.1 Gemmatimonadota bacterium
CCGATTTCGGCGCAGGCCGTCTACAACATGCCGATCGGCAGTGCGCTGTCGTTCATGGTCGGCGCCGGCCCGAGCTACACCATGCTTTCGCGCGGGATCGATGAGAGCTACCTCGGCGCGAGCGGCTTGGTTGGCCTCCGGTTGAAGCCGATGAGCTGGCTCAACCTCCGCGCTGAAACGATGATGGATTACATCCCGAGCGGCTTCGGCGATGAGTCGAACACCTACCTTGGCCATCAGGTCGGTGCCTCGATCCTCTTCGGCAATGGCGGCTGCGATCACGCAACCGACATGATCGGCATTTCGCCGATGAGCGCCAATCTGCAGCCGGGTGGCTCGCAGACCTTCACGGCCGACGCGACGTACTGCGGCAAGCCGGACGCAGTGGTGTACCGCGTCAGTGGCCCAGGCTCGGTCGACTCGCTGACCGGCCGGTACACCGCCGCTGGCGAAGGCACCGCGCAGGTCACTGCCTACTCCATGAAGGGCAAGTTGATGTCGACCGCCAACGTGACCGTGCGCGCTCCTGCGCCGCCACCGCCGCCGCCGGCTCCGGCCCCCGCGCCGCCACCGCCGCCAGCCAAGCCGGTCTACTCGTTCGCGCTCCAGATGGTCCACTTCAAGTTCGATCGCTCGGACCTGACCAAGGGCGGGATGGATACGTTGAACGTTGTCGCCGCGACCCTCAAGGAGCACGCGGAGGTCAAGGTTGACGTCGTCGGCCACACCGACTGGATCAGCACCAACGCCTACAACATGAAGTTGTCGCAGGCGCGTGCCGAGACCGTCAAGAAGTACCTGATGTCACAGGGCGTCGCCGCCGACCGGATCTCGGTCAAGTGGCGTGGTGAGGAAGAGCCGATTGCGGACAACAAGACCGCAGCAGGCCGCGCACAGAACCGCCGTGTGGAGATCAAGGGCGGGAATTAAGTCTCCGCCTCAAGATTGCTAGCACAAGAAACGCCCCGGGAACATTCCCGGGGCGTTTCTTGTTGAGGGGCGAGTCGTTGGTCGTGAGTCGTTGGAGGATGCACTCTCACGACTCACGACTCGCTTCTCACGACTCGCTCGGGAGGTACTCCCGCCGATACATCGTCAACAACTCGAAGAAGTAGGACAGTGCGAGCGGTCCGACGAGCAGACCCAGAATCCCGAGGTAGCTGACACCGGCGACGGCGCCGATCAGCGTGATCAGAGGATGCACTTGCGCGTAGCGATTGGACACGACCGGGCGGATCACGTTGTCGACATTCGCCACCAGAATCGCCCCGTAGAGCACCAAACCAATCGCCGCGGCAGCGTGACCATCGGTATAGAGCACGATCGCACCGGGACCCCAGATCAGCCCGCTCCCGACGACCGGGAGGATCGAGAAGATGACCGTGACGACACCCCAGAAGACCGGGTCACCCAGACCGACGACCCAGAAGCCGGCACCCACCATCGCGCCCTGCGCCACTGCGGAGAGCCCGGTGCCGATGATGGTGCTCTTCGTCACCGCGACGAATCGCTCGCGCAGGATCTCGACATTCTCGTCGGAGAAGGGGATGTAGGGACGCAGGCCTCGCCACGCCGACTGTGGATCCATCAGCAGGTAGTAGAGGCCGAAGAAGGTGAACAACAAGTTGATCGTGATGCGTGTGGCAGTGCCGAGCAGCGCAATCGCGCCGCTTCCAAGCATCTGGGCCGCCTTCGCACCGACCGCCTGCACCTCAGGGCCGATCGCGAAGCCGGCTATGGTCAGCGTGGAGAGCTGCCCGAGAATCGGCGAGTTCGCGATCCCCTGCGCCGCTCCCTGCGCTCGGCCCACCAACAGGGAGACCGCCCACGAGAGTGGCAGCACGATCAGGACGAGGGCCAGCACGATGATCAACACGCTCGCCAGCGAGCGGCTGCGCACGCGCGGAACGAGTCGTTCGTGCAGCCCGCCAAAGACGACGTAGAGCACCGGTGCTCCGAGCAGACCCGAGGCGTAGGGCGCCATCGCGATCGCGATCGCGATGCCGAGGACGACGACCAACCAAGCCGCGCGCTGATGATGTGTATCGAAGAGGCTCATGGCTGAAGGGTATCGGCCAGACGGCGTAGGCGCCACCAATCGGGTGATGTTCCGTGATGAAACTCCGACACCCGCCGCCCCGTCATACCCCCATGCTCCGACACGCCGCCACCATCGGGATACGCTCCCTCGCCGGAAATCCCCTCCGGACCTTCCTCTCGACGCTTGGCGTGATCATCGGCACCGCTGCGTTGGTTGCCGTCATCGCCCTCGGGGACGGGGTCGAGAAATACGCGCGTGAGCAGATCGCCGCCCGCACGGACCTGCAGACCTTCTCGGTCAGCTCCGAAACGAGTCGGCGACTCGATGGGCTTCGGCTGCCTCGGGCGGACACCGTCCACCTGAACGACTCCCTCGTCGCGGACCTCCAGCGGGAACTCGGGCCTGGCGTGACGGTGTCTCGGAGCCTGATGGGCGGGACCTTCGTGACAGGCCTACCGGGGGATTCTCTCCGCGGTGCGATGATCTCGGCAATGACCGGGCCCGCTGCCATCCCGCCTGACTCCGTACTGGTTGCTGGGCGCTTCCTGACCGAGGCAGAAGCATCGGGTGCCGAGGCGTTCGCTGTTGTGAGCGCCGACCTGGCAAAGCTGCTCGGCGACGCACCGACGGCGGTCGGAGCCACCATCCTGTTGGCCGGAACCCCCTTCACCGTGATCGGCGTGGCGGGGACGGTGCACCCGGCGGGCGAGCAGCAGATGGGCGTGCAGGTACCCATCGGCGCCTACAATGTCGCCGTTCCCCCCCGTCTCCAGATGCCGCCAACGGTGACGGGAACGGCCATGTCGATCGAGGCCATGACAGCTGGCGTGGCGAAGGCACGCGCTTGGGCGGCTCGCGTTGGAGGGGACGGACTCACCGTCAGCAATCGCAGCGACATCTTGGTCGAAGTGGAGCGCGGGATGCTGATCGCCAAGTTGTTGATGGGCTCAATCACCGGCATTTCGCTGTTGGTCGGCGGGATCGGGATCATGAATGTCCTGCTCGCCGCCGTCGTGGAGCGGACGCGCGAGATCGGCATTCGCCGAGCCACGGGTGCGCAGCGTCGCGACATTGTGGCCCAATTTCTGGCGGAGTCAATTGTGATCACCGGCGCAGGAAGCCTGATCGGATTGATTCTCGGGGTGGCCGGCGCCTTCGGGGTGGCGGCGATGATGGCGGCGCAGAGCGACGCGCCGGTGAAGGCCGCATTCACCCTCGGCCCGATCATCGTGGCCGCCTCGTCCGCCGTGATCATCGGACTCGTCTTCGGGATCTACCCGGCACTCAAAGCGTCGCGGCTTTCCCCGATCGACGCGATGCGGACGGAATAGCCCCTCAACTCCCCGCGAGCGTGCGCAGGATCGGCTCCAGCGCACGCCAGACATTTCTGGCCACCCGCCGGGAGCCAGCAGCGTTCGGATGGATCCCATCGGCCTGATTGAGGGATTCGACGCCCGCCACCCCATCGAGCAGAAACGGAAGGAAGTGCGCATCGTGGCGCGCGGCCATCTCGGGGAAGACCGCGCGGAACTGATCCCCGTATCGGCGGCCAAGATTGGGAAGCGCCTCCATGCCAGCGACGATCAGTACCGGACGTGGGGTGAGCGCCGAGGCTTGGGTGAGAATGGCATCCAAATTGGCACGGAGGGAGTCGACCGATTGCCCCCGGAGCCCATCATTGGCGCCCGTCTCAACCATGAGCACCGCCACGGGGCCCTGCCCGAAGAGCCAATCGGTCCGACGCCGGGCGCCTGCAGAGGTCTCGCCGCTCACCCCGGCATTGACCACCCGGAACGGGAGTCCGGCCGAATCGATCTTGAGTTGGACAAGGCTCGACCACGCCTGGGCCGGGTCCAGACCATACCCGGCGGTGATGGACGTGCCGAGCAACAGGATGGTCCCCTTCTCGGCAACCGGAATCGGAGCGGCGACTGCGCTATTCTTCTGGGTTGCTGCCGCCGAGTCGGTGGCCTCCGGACGACTGCACGCGGCACCGACGATCGTCATCACGGCGAGCCAGACACGTGCCCGTATTCTGTTGTTCATCACCTGACACTGCCCCCTTCGGAGTTCTTTCATGCTGACGTGCGAAGCCCTCGGACATGCATACCCTTCTGGCGGCGCCTCGCTCGACGTGCTCAAGGATATCAACTTTCACCTCGAGGATGGCGACTTTCTCGCGATCGTCGGTCCTTCCGGTAGCGGCAAGACGACCCTGCTCGGGCTCCTCGCTGGACTCGACCGGCCAAGCCATGGCCGGGTGCTGCTTGACGGGGTCGACCTCGGTGCACTGGGAGAGGACGAACGCGCCAAGCTTCGGCGCACCAAGGTCGGCTTCATCTTCCAGTCGTTTCAGTTGATCCCAACGCTGACCGCGCAGGAGAACGTCCAGGTCCCCATGGAACTCGCCGGTGCGGATGACGCGGCGGAACGCGCCGAGGCGCTGCTCACGCGCGTGGGACTGGGGGCACGCGGCCACCATTACCCGAGCCAACTCTCCGGTGGCGAGCAGCAGCGCGTGGCCGTGGCGCGGGCATTCTCGACGCGTCCCAAGATTCTCTTCGCGGATGAACCCACGGGCAACCTCGACGCCGCCAACGGCGATACCGTCGTCGAACTGATGACATCTCTGAACGAAGAGTTCGGGACGACGCTCGTCCTCGTCACGCACGACCTCGAACTCGCCGCGCTCGCGCGCCGCACGATCCGCCTCGCGGATGGTGTGATCGTCTCGGACAGCGCCGCATGACCTCTGCCGCCTTTGTCCTCCGGCTCGCCGCGCGTGAAGCCCGCGCGGCACGTCGACGGCTCCTGCTCCTCACCGCGTCCGTGACGGCCGGTGTGGCCGCACTGGTGGCGATCAATTCCTTCACCGACAACCTCACTGTCTCGGTAGCGGAACAGGCGCAGGAACTCCTCGGCGCCGATCTTTCCTTCACCGGCCGGAAACCGATCGCGGAGATTCCGCTCGCAGCGAAATGGGTCGACTCGCTCGCGGCGCTCCCAGGCGCGAAGATCGCGCGGGCCGTCAACTTCGCGGCGATGGCATATCTCCCCTCGACAGGGAATGCGCGGCTCGTCCAGCTGCGGAGTGCCGATCAGGGCTGGCCGTTCTACGGTACCATCGAGACATCGCCCGCCGGTCTCTGGCAGACGCTGCAGCAAGGCGGCGCACTCGTTGATCCGTCCTTGCTCACCATCCTCGGTGCCAAGGTTGGCGATACCCTGTCGCTCGGTGAGGGACGTTTTCCGATTCTCGGCACCGTGGTGAACATCCCCGGCGACGTCGGACTGCAGATGGCGTTCGGTGCGCGGGTCTTCATCGCGAATTCTGCCCTGGAATCGACGGGCCTCCTCGGCTTCGGGGCACGCGTCGAGCATGAGGCGTTTCTCAAACTCCCCACGGCAACCGATCCGCAAGCGATCGCCAAGATTGCCCGCCCGGAACTTCGAGCGGAACGCGTCCGCGTACGGACCGTCGCGGATGACCGCGACAATCTCACCAACGCCCTGACGCGGCTCGGTAACTACCTCGGCCTCGTGGCACTCGCCGCGCTGCTGCTCGGCGGACTCGGAGTCGCCAGCGCGGTGCATGTCTTCATTCGGCAGCGCCTCGACAGTATCGCCGTGCTCCGTTGTCTCGGCGCCACGTCCGGCCAGATTTTCGCGATCTACCTGCTGCAGGCGATCGGCATGGGGCTCCTGGGCTCGGCACTCGGCGCGCTCCTTGGTGTCGGACTGCAGCAGGCCATGCCACTCGTCCTCTCGGAGTTCATTCCCGTCAGCGTCCGCGTGCTCCCCTCTGCCAGTGCGATTGCAATCGGCATGGGACTCGGCATTTGGACTGCAGCGGTCTTCGCGCTGATGCCGCTCCTCGGGGTTCGTCAGATCTCGCCGCTCGCCACGCTGCGCCGGAATGTGAATCCGACCCGGACTCCGTGGGACGTGGCCCGAATCGCCGCCGCAACCGCCTTGGTGGTGAGCGTCGTGGGGCTCGCTGCCGTGCAGGTGGGCTCCCTCCGGCAGGGCGCGTGGTTCGCGGCCGCGATCGGCGTCGCACTGCTCATCCTCTGGCTTGCGTCGCTGGCGTTGATGGCCGCGGCCAAGCGCTTCACGCCCAGTAGCTGGCCCTATCTGTGGCGTCAGGGACTCGCGAATTTGCACCGCCCGGCCAACCAGACGGTCACGGTGGTGCTCGCGCTGGGCTTCGGCGCGTTCCTCCTCACGACACTCTTCACGGCACAACACAATTTGTTGCGTGATTTGAAGCTCGACGGTGGCGGGGAGTCTGGCCGACCGAACCTGGTGATGTTCGACATCCAACCGGATCAACGCGCACTCGTCACGGAAACGCTCGCCGCTGAAGGCGTGGTCACGCCGGCGTTCGAACCGATCGTCCCGATGCGCATCACCATGGTGAAAGGCACCCCGGTCAAGGATCTGCTCGCGCGTGGCGGCGAGACACCCGCCGACAGCGGTGTCGACACCGCTGCTGCACCGGCCGAGCGCGGTCGGCGCGGCGGTGGTGGGCTGTGGGCGCTTCGACGGGAGTACCGTTCGACCTATCGCGCCGACCTGCGCGACGCAGAGAAGCTCACCAGCGGCAAGTGGTTCGATCCGGCAGAGACGGGGGATGGCACATCAGACAGCACGGCGGTCGCCATCTCGATGGAGGCCGATCTCGCGGACGAACTCGAGGTGAAAATTGGCGACCTGCTCGTCTGGGATATCCAGGGTGTCGAGGTCCATAGCGTCCTGCGTTCGCTCCGGCAGGTGAACTGGGCGCGCTTTGAGCCGAATTTCTTTGTCGTCTTCGCGCCGGGCGCCCTCGAACGTGCCCCCCACTCACTGGTCACGCTGGCCCGGGTCGGCGACACCCCGACGCGGGGTCGGATTCAGGGTCAGCTCGCCGCGCGCGCGGCCAATATCACCTCGGTCGATCTGGGCGACGTCCAACGGGCGTTGGAGTCGGTGGTGGATCGGATCATTCTGGCGATCCGCTTCATGGCGCTCTTTTCCCTCGCGACCGGCACCGTAGTGCTGGTCGGTGCCATCGCCACTTCGCGGTGGCAGCGGGTCCGGGAGGGCACCCTGCTCCGGACGCTCGGCGCCACCCGGCGTCAGGTCCTGCATATTCTCAGTGTCGAGTACGCCGCCCTGGGCCTGGGGGCGGCGGTCGTGGCTGCCGCGCTGGCTGGGATTGCCGGGTGGGCCCTTGCGCGATTCGTATTTGAGGCTCGTTTTAGCCTGCCAATTCTTCCGATGCTTGCGTTGGCCGCCGGCCTGGTGACCCTCACCACGCTCGTCGGGCTGTGGAATTCCTTCGATGTGCTCGAGCGGCCACCGCTCGAAGTCTTGCGCGCTGAATAAGGTGCGTGTCACCCAAAGCAGGAGAAGACCTTTCGTGACCCTCCATCGTCCCTCTCTGGCCACCCTTGGCGCCGTCGTGCTCTTGGCGTCCGGATGCGCCAAGTCCGCGGCACCAGCGACCAAGCCGACCCCGCGTCCGGCTGGCGCCGCCGCCACGACCCCAGGTGATTCTGCCGCACGTCCGGGTGGCGCCGCCGCCGCGAAGACTGGCCCGAAAGCCTACAAGGACGTGATCACCGCCAAGGCGAAGAGTGATTCCGGCGTCTTCACGGTGCATCAGGTCGGTGACAAGTGGTTCTACGAGATTCCCCGCGCGATGCTGAACCGGGAGTTCATTGTGGTCTCGCGCATTGCGCAGACCGCGAGCGGCATTGGCTACGGTGGGAGCGAGAACGGAACAAATGTCGTCCGCTGGGTCCGCAACGGGGACAAGGTCTACCTCCGTCAGGTCTCCTTCAGCACCGTCGCCGACAGCACCAAGCCGATCGCGCTCGCGGTCCGCAATTCGAACTTCGAGCCGATCGTCTTCGGCTTTGACGTGCAGGCCTACGGCCCCGACTCGACCACAGTCATCGATGTCACCCCGCTCTACACCGGTGACGTCGCAATGCTTGGGTTGTCGTCCGGCGCGAAGACGGCGTACCAGGTCCGCCGCCTCGATCCGTCGCGCACCTTCATGGAGGGGATGCATTCCTTCCCGCGCAACATCGAGACGCGCGCCGTGTTGACCTACGACGCGGGCGCGCCGCCGTCGAATCGTTCCAGCGGGTCAATCTCACTCGTGATGAACCACTCGATGCTGCTCCTCCCCGAGAAGCCGATGATGGGCCGTCTCGCTGACGATCGCGTCAGCTATTTCGGCGTGCAGCAGACCGACTATGGTCGCGAGGAAGACCGCGTCATCCGGCGGCGCTTCATCTCGCGCTGGCGCTTGGAGCCCAAGGACACGGCCGCGTTCCTGCGCGGCGAACTCGTGGAGCCGGTCAAGCAGATCGTGTACTACATCGATCCCGCGACACCGACCAAGTGGGTGCCGTATCTGATTCAGGGCATCAATGACTGGCAGGTCGCCTTCGAGGCGGCCGGATTCAAGAACGCGATTGTCGGCAAGATGGCGCCGACTCCCGCAGAAGACCCGGAATTCTCGGTGGACGATGCCCGCTATGCCGTCATCCGCTACCTCGCGTCCGACATCGAGAACGCCTCGGGTCCGCACGTTCCGGATCCGCGCAGCGGCGAGATCCTCGAGTCCCACGTGCAGTGGTACCACAACGTCATGAACCTGCTGCGCAATTGGTATCTGATCCAGACGGCCGCCATCAACCCGTCCGCGCAGATGGTGGACTTCGATGACAAGGTGATGGGCGAATTGATCCGATTCGTCTCCTCGCACGAGGTCGGTCACACACTTGGCTTGCCGCACAACATGAAGGCGTCGTCCTCCTATCCGGTGGACTCGCTCCGCTCCCCGACTTTCACGGCCAAGTATGCGACCGCGCCGTCCATCATGGACTACGCCCGCTTCAACTACGTGGCGCAGCCCGGCGACGGTGCCGTGGCGATGAACCCGAAGGTTGGCGTGTACGACAAGTACTCGATCGCCTGGGGCTACCGCCCGATCATCGGCGCCAAGACGCCGGATGACGAGAAGGCGACGCTCGACCAGTGGATCAAGCAGAACGAGGGCGATCCGATGTATCGCTTTGGCGATCCATCTGGTACCGATCCCGGCGCGCAGACCGAAGACCTCGGCGATGATGGCGTCAAGGCGAGCACGTACGGCATCGCGAACTTGAAGCGGATCATGCCGAAGCTGATGGATTGGAGCTACGAGAAGGGCGCGGACTACAGCCAACTGCGCGAGCTCTATGGTCAGGTCGGCAGTCAGTGGCAGCGCTATATGGGGCATGTGCTGACGATTGTTGGCGGCGTGGACTACACCCGCAAGAACATGGATCAGACCGGCGGACTCTACACCCCGGTCCCCGAGGCCAAGCAGCGCGAAGCGGTGAAGTTCCTCACCGAACAGGCGCTGATGACGCCGACCTGGATGATTGACGAAGCCATCTTCGACCGGATCGGTGTCCTGGGAGCGACGGACCGGATCAAGGGCTTGATGACCGGGACCATGAGCTCCCTGATCTCGACCTCACGGTTGAACCGCTTGGCTGAACTGGAGGCCCTCGGGACCGGCACCTATACGCCGGCCGAACTGCTCGCCGATGTCCGCGCAGGCGTGTGGACCGAGTTGAGCACCGGGCGGAACCCCGATCCGTACCGCCGCACCTTGCAGCGCGTCTGGATTGAGCGCCTCGGCGCGATCCTCAATCCGGCTGAACCGGCCGTGCCGGCAGCGGCCGCCGCCGCTGCTGCCATCACCCAGTCCGACCTGCAGGCCTTGGCCCGGATTGAGCTGACGACGGTTCGTGCACGCCTCCTCGCCGCAGCTGGTCGTGGCGATGCGATCACCCGCGCCCATTACGCGGATGCCGCGGTACGCATCAAGGATGCGTTGGAGCCGAAGAAGTAGAAGAGAACAGAGAACAGAGAACAGAGAACGGAGAACAGAGAGCGGGGGACAGGTGAGGGGTGAGGGGTACGGGGGCGAATCCCCCCAGAGCCTCCCCGGATCCCGGCCCCCGTTCGCTGTTCTCCGTTCTCTGCTCTCCGCTTTCCGTTTCCCCGCCACCCCCCGTTCCGCCTCACCTCCCATTACTTTTCCCGCGAACCTTTCGGGAGTAGTGTGGACGATGATACCGATTGATCTCTCGGGAAAACGGGCCTTTGTCGCGGGTGTCGCGGACGATGGCGGTTTCGGATTCGCAATCGCCAAGGCGCTCGCCGAGGCTGGCGCCTCGGTCTGTATCGGGACGTGGCCCCCTGCCCTGGGGATCTTCGAGACCCTGCTCGAGCGCGGCAAGATTGCCGAATCGCTCAAATTCCCCCGCGGTGGCTCGATGACCTTCGAGCGGGTCTACCCGCTCGATGCAGCCTATGACACCATGGCTGAGGTCCCCGCCGAGGTCCGCGAGAGCAAGCGCTATCGCGATCGGGGGGACTTCACCATCGCCGGGCTGGTCGCGTCCCTCCAGAAGGATTTCGGTGAGCGGCCGCTCGATATCGTGGTCCACTCGCTCGCGAATGGCCCGGAAGTGCGGAAGCCGCTGATCGAGACCTCGCGTCGTGGCTACCTCGACGCGATTTCCATCTCCGCCTACAGCAACGTCGCGTTCGTCCGCGAGTTCACGCCGCTGATGCGTCCGGGTGGCTCCTTCCTCTCGCTCAGCTATCTGGCCGGTCAGCGGGTTGTGCCGGGCTATGGCGGCGGGATGTCGACGGCGAAGGCCGCTTTGGAATCGGACACCCGGACCCTCGCCTTCGAAGCCGGGCGGCGGCACCAGTTGCGCGTCAACACGATCTCGGCGGGCCCCTACGCGTCACGCGCCGCCAGCGCAATCGGCTACATCCGCACCATGCTCCGGTACTACAAGGAAAACTCGGCGATGATCCGCCATCTTGATGCCGAGGATGTGGCGTACATGGCCGCCTTCCTCTCCTCGCCGATGGCGGCGGGGATCACCGGGAGCACGGTCTACGTGGATAACGGCTACCACGCGATGGGAATGCCGCAGCTCACGCCTGACGCGGACGATCCGGGATGAGCGGTCGGTTGGCCGCCACCCTGGGGGCAGTCTTCGCCGGGGTGGCGGTGGCGTTGGGCGCCTTCGGGGCGCACCTGCTCCGCGCCAAGCTCGAGCCACGTGACCTCGAGATCTTCGAGACCGCGGTCCGTTACCAGATGTACCATGCGTTCGCCCTCATTGCCGTCGGCTGGCTCGCCTCGCGCCAAGCGCCCGGCACCAGTGCTGCCGGTTGGGCATTCGTGGTGGGAATCTTGTTGTTCTGTGGCTCTCTCTACGTCATGGTGGCGACGGGACAGCGCTGGCTCGGGGCCGTGACGCCCTTGGGCGGCGTCGCCTTCCTCACCGGCTGGCTTCTCCTCGCGCGGGCCGCCTGGAAGAGCTGAGCGGTACCTGACGGCCCAGCGGTTCCGGAGTACGTCATGGATATCCCAAAACGCTACGACACCTTGCTGCAGGCCATCGATCGATGGTTCGCCCGAGGCATCACCGAGGCCGGCGACGGAGTCGTCCCCTGCCGCACTGGCTGCACCGCCTGTTGCCATGGCCCTTTTGATATCTCCCCCGCCGACGCGGCCATGGTGGCCGAGGCGATCCGCGACCTCCCTGAGGATGTGCGTACTGGAGTCGTGGGCCGCGCCAACGCCCAGCTCGCAACGTATATCGCCGCCATTGAGGGGTGGGGTGCTCCATGGGACGTCGACGCCCTCTCGGAGGACGCCTTCGACGCCCTGTGCCTGGCACTCGCCGAGGAGCCTTGCCCTGCGCTTGGAGAGGAAGGCGGCTGCCTGATCTACGAGAGCCGTCCCGCGACCTGCCGCATGACCGGCCTCGGCATGCTCACGCATTCTGGCGAGCTCTTGGAGAACGTCTGCCCCATTCAGGAGGCGTTTCCGGAGTACGCTGCGTTGCCACCGACGCTCTTCGACTTGCATCGCTTCGAAGCGCTGAGCGAGCAGTTCGAGTTTGGGGCCACGCAACAGGGGTGGCTGACGACGACGATTGCTGGAGTGGCCGGGGGCCTCGACCAGCAATAACCCACCACGCACCCCGCAAAACAAACGGCCGACCCCTCACAGGGTCGGCCGTTCTCTGTGCTCTGCTCTCCGTTCTCTGTCTACCAGGGCACGTCAGCCCAGAACAATCCCCGCGTGTAGGCGAAGAGAATGATCATCGCGACAATCACCACGCTCGCGATCACCAGGGAGAATCCGAAGACCCAGGAGAGCGGCTTGATGTCCTGCTTCAGGTGCATGTAGAACATCGCCACGAACCAGAACTTCATGGCGGAAAGAATCAGCAGGATCTCGACGAACCACGGCTCAAGCGCGGCGGTCAGGCCTCCTGCGGCATGGGACAATTCACCATAGCTCACCTCGTACAGCAACACTTCAAGCGCCGTGAGCGCGAAGAGAATCACCGCGATCTGGACGTACTTGCCCGCGCTGGTGTGCGAATGCCCATCCTGGGCAGCGTTGTCATGTGCGGACATGCTCAGGACCTCAGGCTCATGAGGTAAACCACCGGGAAGATGATGATCCAGACGACGTCAACGAAGTGCCAGTACAGCGCGGCCAACTCCAGGTTGAGCGCCTTGGCAGGCGGCATCCGACCCTTCAGCGCATCCTTGAACACCGTCATCAGCCACAAGGTGCCGATCGCGACGTGCGTGCCGTGGAAGCCGGTCAGGGTGTAGAACGACGTCCCAAACAGGTTGGTGGTGTAACCCAACCCGAGGTGGTAGAAGTGGTTGAACTCGTAGACCTGCATCCCGAGGAAGAACAGGCCGCACATGATGGTAGCGCCGAGCCAGCCGAGCAGCTTCTTGCGGTTCCCTTCCTGGGCACCGTTCAGCGCCATCACCACGAAGAACGACGAGAAGAGCAGCACCGCGGTGCCCGCCGTCACGAGCGGAACCTCGAAGATGTCCTTCGGTCCGGGACCCTTGGCGTGCGTGTCCTTGTAGATCAGATAGGTCGAGATCAGGGTGGCGAAGAAGAGGCACTCGGACCCGATGAAGGTCCAGATCGCCAGCTTCCGGTTGTCCACCGGAAGCGAGGTGTGATGCGCCGCGTGGGCGTCGTCGTGTGCGAGCGTCGAACTCATAGTCGGCGCGTCCTCAGTGGTGGGTCGCGTTGGCATCAGGCGGCTCGTAAGCCCACTTGAAGATGCCAACGGTCGTCAGAAGGAAACCGGCGATGGTGATCGGCCCGAACGGGAACGCATACGTGTGCGGCACCATGAAGCCGATGAAGAAGATCAGAATGCCGATTGCCACAATCAGCGGCCACCAGGACGGGCCGGGGAGGTGAATCCCCTTGCCATCCGAAAGCGCCGGCTCGGGCAGCGTGCGCACACCAGCCGCGCGCTTCTGTGCCCAGAGGTCATCACGGTCGGTCACGATCGGCTCGTCCGTGAAGTTCCATTCCTGCGGCGGCGACGGAATCGACCACTCGAGGGTCGCACCACCCCACGGATCGGCCGGCGCGGGCTCGCCGCGACGGGCAGAGACCCACATGTTGTACATGAAGACGAGAATGGAAATCGCCAGCAAGAATGCGCCGGCCGTCGCCATCATGTTGTACACCTCGAAGCCGAGACCCGCCGGGTACGCGTAGATCCGGCGCGGCATGCCAAGCAACCCGGCGAAGTGCATCGGGAAGAAGGTCAGGTTGAAGCCCGCGAGCATCAGCCAGAAGTGCACCTTGCCGATCGACTCGCTGAGCATCGTGCCGAACATCTTCGGCCACCAATAGTATGCACCGGCCGTCAGGGCGAAGATCGACCCGCCGAACAACACGTAGTGGAAGTGCGCCACGACGAAGTAGGTGTCCGTCTGCTGCAAGTCCGCCGGTGCCACCGAGTGCATCACGCCCGACAAGCCGCCGATGATGAACATCGCGATGAAGCCGAGCGCGAAGAGCATCGGGGTCCGCAGCTGCAGCGAGCCACCCCAGGTCGTGCCGATCCAGTTGAAGATCTTCACGCCCGTCGGGACCGCGATCAACATCGTGGCCAGTGAGAAGAAGGTGTCCGCCAGCGGGCCCATGCCCGTTGCGAACATGTGGTGCGACCAGACCCCGAAGCCGAGGAAGGCGATGAAGGCCATGGAGAAGACCATGGCGCTGTAGCCAAAGAGCGGCTTGCGGGAGAAGACCGGCAGGATCTCGGAGACGATACCGAAGGCCGGCAGGATCAGGATGTACACCTCGGGATGGCCGAAGAGCCAGAAGAGGTGCTGCCAGAGCAAGGGATCGCCACCGCCGCCCACGGAGAAGAACGACGCGCCGAACGTCCGGTCCACCATCAACATGATCAAGGCGACCGTGATGATCGGGAACGAGAGCAGCACCAGCACCTGAGTGATCAGCGTCGACCAGACGAACATCGGCATCCGCATCAGCGTCATGCCGCGGGCGCGCATGTTCAGGATCGTCGTGAAGAAGTTGACACCGGCCGCCAGCGAGGCGATGCCGAGGATCTGCAGGCCGATGACCCAGAAATCCATGTTCAACCCCGGCGAGTACTGCCGGGACGAGAGCGGGGCGTAGCCGAACCAGCCGCCATTCGGTGCCGCGTTCAGCAGGAACGAGGCATTCATGAACAGGCCACCCAGCAGGAAGACCCAGAGCGACATGGCATTGAGTCGCGGGAAGGCCACGTCCCGCGCACCAATCAGCAGCGGGATGAAGAAGTTGAAGAACATCGCGCTAAGCGGCATGACCCCGAGGAAGATCATCGTCGTGCCGTGCATCGTGAACAGCTGATTGTAGAACTCCGGGGAGACCAGCGTCCCGTTCGGTCCCATCAACTGGGTCCGGATGATCAGCGCTTCGATGCCGCCCAACAGGAAGAAGATGAACGCCGACGCCCCGTACAGGATGCCGATCTTCTTGTGGTCAACCGTGGTCAGCCACTCTACCAGCGTGCTGCGCTTCGCCGGGTGTGCCTGATCGAGAGTTGTGGTTGTCATATGGATTCTGTTCCCCCGGCCTACTGCTTGGTCCGGAGGTACGCGACCAGCGCGTCGACCTCCGCATCGGTCATCTCAGGCACCACCATCAACACGCCCTGCTTGACCAGCTGCGGCGTCTTGATCCAGCGATGCAGATTCTCATCGGTATTTTCCAGCCACCCTGAGGCGATCATGCGACGCGCGCCGATCCCGGAGAGGTTCGGGCCGGTCATCCCCTTCATCGGCGTCATCGCGCTGAGCGAGTGACACCCGATGCAACCCTTCGTCAGGAAGAGCTTCTCGCCCTCGGCGACCTGTGCCGGGATCATGGCCAGCGTGGCCGAGTCCGTCACCGGCGTCATCGGAAGCCCCGACGGATTCAACGTGCTGTCCGCCTGACGCGTGGCGACCCACGCCGTGAAGTCCTCCGGCGAGGCGACCACGGTGTAGAAGTCCATCCGGCCGTGCTGCAGACCACAGAACTCGGCGCAGGCCCCCGGGAACGCTCCCGTCGCGTTGGCGGTGAACCAGAGACGCGTCTCGCGGTTCGGGAAGACATCGCGCTTGCCGGCAAACTGTGGCACCCAGAACGAGTGGACCACGTCGACGGTCTTCATGCGGAGGTCAACCGTCCGCCCCATCGGCACATGCATCTCACCGGCCGTCGTGATGCCGTACTCGGGGTAGCGGAATTCCCACCACCACTGATGGCCAATCACTTCGACCTTGAGCGGCGCCTGCCCATCCGGGGAGGTGGCCGGAACCTTGCCCGTCTCCAGGATCGTCTTCACCGTCGGAACAGCCACCAGGGCGAGCACCAACGCCGGAATCACCGTCCAGATGATTTCGACCGTCGTGCTGCCATGGACCTGGGCCACCTCGGGGTCATCCGGCTTGCCGCGGAAGCGGAAGATGGCCCAGAGCAACGCGCCTTCCACGAGAATGAAGACGCCCGTGGCCAGATACACGGTGATCCGGAACAGCCGGTCCACCATCTCGGCGTAGTCACCCTTGGGGTCCAAGGTCGACTGAGGATAGGGGCCGTCACCAATGCACCCACTGATAGCCAGCACGCAAAACGCGCCCAGCAACAGGAGGGGGTAAGGCCGCCGCGTGAGATTGCGCAGGGGTCGGATCAAAGGTGAATCCTGAATTCGGGTCCGAGCGAGGTGAAAGCGGTCAGGTGACCGGAGTGAATCACGCACAGAATACCTGCGTTGCACCGCGGAATCAAGCGATTCCGGCCCTACCAACGCTCCAGCGGAAGGTCATATGGTGCCGGATCGGGCACCTCAAACGAGAAGTGCCACCACTCGTTCACATAGTTGGTGAACCCTTCCGCTTCCATGGCCGCCACGAGACGTCGCCGCCGCACCGCGACCTCACCTGTTGCCGACGCCGTATGCGACCGCTCGGTGAATTCGTCGAACGGGGTCCCCATATCGAGTTCCTCCCCGGTCGTGAGGGAAATCAGGGTCAGATCGACCGCCACCCCCTGATTGTGTCGCGAACGGCGTGCGATATACCCCGCATCCAGCAAATCGGTGCGTCCCACCCGCTCACACCACGCCACCATGGCCAAGGTGGCACGGACGGGCCGATAGCCGTCCCACACCTTCAGCCCCAGCCCCTCGGAGCGAAGGCGGCGTTGGACGCGAGACAGGGCGCTCGCGGCCTCACGCCGCAGCAGGACGGTCGGGCGACCGTACCCCGAGAGCGGTGCACCGGTAAAGTTATTGGCGGTCGCGTACCGAACCTCTTGGACAATGCTCGGCTCCACGACGGCGAGCTCCGCCAACTGGCGCCGAGCAACGGAATCGGGCGCCACGGCCTGCGCCGCGGCGTTGGGCTGCGTCGCGGGCGCGGACGGTGCCGCGCAGGCCAGCACCAGAACGAGCATTGGGGTCATCCGCATTGGCCCTCCGGGGGAGATCCACATCTGCTTACCCTTTCCATGGGAGGGAAGTATCTTTGGAGATGACGACGTGGTCCACTCGGCAGTCCTGCCGGGTGGCCGGGTTCTATTACTGTCCGACGGGAAGTGACCCATGATTCGCGAGATGCGGGAGAAGCTGGGCAAGGAGATCACGGAGCTCACCCATGAGCTGGCCGTGACCCTGCCGCAGGCCATCGCCACGGCCGTCGAAATGGGTGATCTCCGGGAAAACTCCGAGTACAAGTCGGCTCTTGAGCGCCAGCAGTTCGTGCAGGCTCGCCTGGGTCAGTTGCATCAGCGGCTCAATCAGTTGAGTCAGCTGGCGGAGTCGGAGGCCCCCCTCAACAAGGTCGGACTGGGTTCCCGGGTGAAGGTCGAGGATCTCGCCACCGGCGAGGTCGACGAGTACACCCTCGTCCTGGCCGAGATGATGGACCTCGATGCCGGTCACATCTCGTTGGCCTCCCCGCTCGGGCGCGCGCTGAAGGATCGCGAAATTGGCGAAGAGGTGACCCTGCAGTTGCCGACGATGCGGCGAAGCCTCCGCGTCCTGGAACTTATCACGATTCACCAGACGATCGTCGTCGAAGGCTAGTCCGGGAGCCGGTCCACGATGATGATGTCGAAGACCAGCGTGGAGCGCGGCGGAATCGGACCGCTCGCCTTGTCCCCATAGCCGAGGGCGGGGACGATGATCAACTGGCGTCGCCCGCCAACCCGCATCCCCAGCACCCCATCTTCCCATCCCGCGATCACCTTCCTCTCTCCGACCCGAAAGCGAATCGGCTCAACCGTGGACTCGGTGACCATCGTCCCGTCCGCAAGGAACCCCACGAAACGCACCGCAAGCTGATCCCCCACCCGAACGGATTCGCCGTTGCCAAGCGTCCGGTCATCGTAGTAGACCCCACCAGGCGTCGCTCGCAGCGAGTCATACCGGATATCGAGGGACGCGTCGAGGTCCAGCACAACGACTGGAAGCAGCTTGGCGCGGAAGAGGGAATCCTGGGCCTGCAGGGCACCAACCGACCCAACGAGCAGAGCGAGGGTGATCCAGTGCTTCACGCGCGGCCCCGCATCTTGGCGACCCACCAGCGGAGACCTACCAGGAGAAAGCGCCGATCTTGAAAGAACTCCGGAGGCTTTCCCTCAAACGCATGGCCGATGAACTGGAACAGCCACCCCACCAAGAACATTCCCACGGGCCAAGGCCAAAGCCCGGGGCGCACGAACGCCACCACCACCAACGGGATCGACAGCGCAATCAAGGGAATCCCCAAGGTGTGGCAGACCCGATTGACCGGATGTTGGTGGCTCTCAGCGTACTGTGCGATCCAACTCTCCCACGAACGGCCTGCCAGCATGGTGCCTCCTCCGAATGGGTACTCCCTGCCCCGCCGTGCGGCCAGTTACGGCTTCGTTGGCCCGCCCACCGAGGCGCGGGCGATCTCCCGCAGGAGGGCGTCCGTTGGCGCCCCACCCGCATTCGCCAACACGGTGATCGAAAGCTCAGCCGCCGGCACCCAGGCGTTGGCTGTCGCGAAGCCGGGAATGCCGCCGCCATGCGTGATTACCTCCCACTCCCCCATCCGCGCACGCCCCAGCCCGAAGCCATACGCGAGTGCCCCGCTCTCTGCTGCTCCCTCGGGCGTGATCATCCTCGTGTAGGATGCCTTCGAGACCACCTTCCCTTTGTGCAGCGCCCGATTCCAGCGGACCAGATCCCCGAGTGTCGAACAGATGGCGCCGGCCGCATAGGGTTGTGACATATCGAGGAAGACGCTGTTCTCCCATCCTTGCGGTGTTTTTTGATAGCCGTGTGCGCGCCGGGGAATGATCGGCCCGGTGAGACAGTTTTGGGTGTCTGTGAGCCCGAGTGGTTCGGCGAAGCGGGTCCGGATTTCATCGGCCCATGAGTGGCCGGTCATCTTTTCGATCAGCATGCCAAGCAGCACGTAGCCGGAATTGCTGTACTCCCACTTGGTCCCTGGTGGGAAGCGGAGTGGCTGGGACCCGGTGAGCGCCACCAAGGTGTCGGGCGTCATCTCCTCGCCGAACCGGCGGAACCATGGGTCCCCCAGATCGGTATAGCTCGGGATGCCGGCCGTGTGATTGAGCAGCTGGCGGACCAGCACGCCACTCCAGGCGGCGGGTACCGTCGGCAGGTAGCGGCCTATCGGTGCGTCCAAATCGACCGCGCCGCTGTCGACCAACTGCATCACCGCGGCCGAGGTGAACTGCTTGGTCACCGACCCGACGCGGTAGACCGAGCCAGCCGAGGCAGCCACCCCGTTCTCCAGGTCCGCGTTGCCCCAAGCCCGCAAGGTGATCGTGTCATTTCCCCGTACCACAGCGATCGCCACACTCGGCGCCGCCTTGGACGCCACAAACGCCGCCCCAAGTGAGTCGACTGTTCGGCGAACACTCGCCACACTGGGGAGTGACTGCCCCAGGAGGATGCCGGGAACGAGGAGGGCGAGCCAGAATTGCCGAATCGCATGACGCATGGGATCTCCCAGGGGAGAGGAAACGTTGTCGAAGATGGGCCCGTCGCCCTCGCGGAGCCACCCGCAGAGTATCTTTGCGGGATGACCACCTTTGCTGAACTCGGCCTTGCCGCCCCGCTCCTGGAAGCCTTGACTGCCCTCGGATACGAGGAACCGACTCCCATTCAGGCGGAGGCGATTCCTTCTCTGCTCGAGGGGAAGGACCTGCTCGGACAGGCCGCGACCGGCACCGGGAAGACAGCGGCGTTCGCGCTGCCACTCCTGCAACGCTTGGCCGGCACGCCCCCGGTGCCCCACAAGCCGGCGCTCCTCGTGCTGGTGCCAACGCGCGAACTCGCCATGCAAGTCGGTGAGGCCTTTCATCGGTATGGGCGCGCGCTCGGGACATCGGTCGTGCCGATCTACGGCGGCCAAGCGTTCGACCAGCAGATTCGGATTCTCCGACGCGGTGTGCACGTCGTCGCCGCCACGCCGGGCCGCGCGCTCGATCACATCCGCCGTGGCACGCTCGACCTGAGCGGACTCGCCGCCGTTGTACTGGACGAAGCCGACGAAATGCTGGACATGGGATTCGCGGATGAACTTGAAAGCATTCTCGACGCCGCGCCCGCTGTCCGTCAGACCGCACTCTTCTCGGCGACGCTGCCTCCCCGCATCGCCAAGATCGCGGAACGTCACCTGAAGAATCCGGTGCGCCTCAACGTGGCACGCGCCGAAACGGTGGCCGGCGACGGACCGCTGGTGCGGCAAACGGCCTACCTCGTCTCGCGAGGCCAGAAGGTCGCCGCACTCGGACGCATTCTCGATATCGAGGCGCCGACGCTGGCGCTGGTGTTCTGTCGCACCCGCACCGAAGTGGACACGCTCACGGAAACGTTGGGTGGGCACGGCTATCGGGCGGAGGCGCTGCACGGCGGCATGACGCAGGATGCCCGCGATCGCGTGATGAAGCGGACCCGGAGCGGCGCCGTCGACCTCCTGGTGGCAACCGACGTCGCCGCGCGTGGACTCGACATTGATCAACTCTCCCACGTGGTGAACGCCAACGTACCGGAATCTCCCGCGGCCTACGTGCACCGCATCGGCCGCACGGGGCGCGCCGGACGTGAAGGCGTCGCGATTACACTCGTCGAACCGAAGGAGCATCGCCTCCTGCGCAACATCGAGGCATCGACCAAGCAACGCATCACCATGGCGCAATTGCCGACCTTCCTCGATGTGCAGGCGAAGCGCCTTGGGCTCACCACCGCCGCCGTCGGCGAGGCGATTGTTGCCGGTGAGAGCGAGGCGTACCGGGTCGTAGTCGAGAGTCTGACCGAGACGCATGACCTGATGGAGATTGCGATGGCCGCGGTGCAGTTGGCACACGAACGTGGACCGGGCGCGGGCGCCAAGGAGGAAGAGAAGATCGACCTCACGCCACCGCGCGACCCCAAGGGGCTCCGGCGCGAGCGTCCGCCGCGGACCGCCGGTCTCGCGCGGATCTTCATCGGCGCCGGCCGCAAGATGAATGTCCGGCCCGGCGACATTGTCGGCGCGATCGTCAACGAGGCCAAGGTGGCGGCGAGTGAGATCGGGGCGATCGAAATCGCCGATCGCTTCTCGCTCGTGGAACTTCCCGAGGAGCACATTCAGCACGTGATCACCGCGCTCCGTGCGAGCACGATCAAGGGGAAGAAACTCACCGTCCGACGCGACCTCGCCGGGAAGCGCTAGGACCGGTTGATCCCGCGCGCGAACTCCATCACCGCGCGGCTCGCGTCATAGTTCTGCGTCGTCCGCCCGAAGAACTCCGGATTGGGCGGGTGTTCTGTCCCCGGCCAGGTGTGTCCCCCGCCACCGATCTCCACGGTTCGCACACTGTTCCCATCATGACACTTCGTAAAGGTGCGGAGCGTGACACGCGTGCCGTCTCCGGCAACATCGGGCAGCGTGCTCGTCTGCCTCGAGCTCCCGCATGACGCGCGTGCCGCCCAGAACGCGGCGTCTTCCTCCAATGACAACAGCAGTCCATTGCCGGCGACCGGGAACGTGCCGTCTTCGGTGCCGAGCATCAGGAGTGCGGAAATGGGACGGAGTGGCTGGCACGTGTTGGCAATCGGACGGAGCATGGCACCCGCCACCGCCACGATCCCGGCGATCTCGTCCGAGGCCTCGCAGGCCAGACGGTGCACGAAGACGGCACCATTGGAGAGGCCGACCGCCACCACTCGGCGCGCATCCACCACCTGGGCGTCCTTCACCGCTGCGATGATCGCCCGCACGTACGCGATGTCATACACCTGAAAGAGCTCTTCCGCCTCGCCGTTCACATCCCAGGTGCCGTAGTACGCCTCGGGGTAGACCACGATCGCGCCCGCCAGATCTGCTGCGGCATTCAGCGCAGTCTGGCTTTCCAGGAGTTCAGCCGATTGACCATAGCCATGAAAGGCAAGAATCAGGGCGGCGGCGGGTCCGGGTGCCGGGCGATCCGGAATGTGCATCCGATACCACCGACGCACCGAGCCCACCTGCACCGACTCATAGGAATCGCTGGTGGTGTAGCTCACGGTGGTCCCGGTATCGCCGCAGCTTGCGAGGGAAAGCGTCGCGATGGCTGCCACCGCCCACACCCCGCGCTGTCGCGCCCTCATGGCCCGCGGCCCTCACCCAGCGTCAGCGCCTGTTCGGCGTCGGCGAGTCGCTCCGAGAGCGCGGTCATCCGGCGTTCGACGTCCGACAACTCGGCCAATCGGTCCTCAATGGTGTCGAGGGCGGCACGCTGCCGTTCCTCAAGTTGCCGCCGGTGCCGACTGAAGACGATGCCCGCACCAACGGCCCCGATGATCGTGGCGTTCAGGATGATCCAGACGACGGTGCCGGTCATGCCCACCTCCCTCGTGCGCCGTGACAATACTCCACCATATCGTATCTTATCTGGGTGAGCTCAACTCCTACATTACGTGGCACCAGCGCCCCCGTTTCAGCGAGAATGTCATGAACCTGTCTGCTCTGCGACTGACGCCGTGCCTCATCGCCCTGTCGCTCGCCCTCATGCCGGCGCCCGCGGCCGCGCAAACGACCGCCCGCAGCGTCCCCATCTTCGAGGGGGGCCAAGCCCAAGTCGTGCCGGGCTTCGCCGATTCGACGCAGTGGATTCGCCAACTCCTCTGGGTCGAAACCGAATTCGACTCCGACGGAGATGGCAAGCGCGATCGCGTCGTCGTCGACGTCACGCGGCAACGCCAGACCGATACGGAAGGACTCAAGGTGCCGGTCATCTACGAATCGTCGCCCTACTTTTCTGGCACCTCCGGTCCACGCGAATTCCTCTGGAACGTCAACCAGGAAGTTGGCGTGTCACCGCCGCCGCGGAAGTCCCAACCTGAGATTCCCTTCCGCGCCACCAAGGATCGCATTTCCAATTCCCTGGTCGCCACGTGGGTCCCGCGAGGCTTTGCCGTCGTCCACTCGGAAGCGCCTGGCACAGGACTGTCACAGGGATGCCCGACGGTGGGCGGTCCACCTGAAGCGCTCGCCCCGAAGGCCGTGATCGACTGGCTCAACGGCCGCGCCAAGGGATTCACCACCGCGACCGGCTCCGAGGAGGTTGTCGCCAACTGGACCACAGGCAACGTCGGCATGACGGGGACCTCCTACAACGGCACCATTCCGGTCGCGGCGGCAACCACCGGCGTGGCGGGCCTCAAGGCCATCATCCCCGTCGCGCCCAACACCTCGTACTGGCACTACTATCGCTCGCATGGCCTCGTCCGGCATCCTGGCGGCTGGCTCGGTGAGGATATCGACTTCCTGTACGACTATATCCACAGTGGTGACCCCGCGACGCGCGCTTACTGCAACACCACCTATCGTGACGGCGTGATGGCGACCGGCCGCGATCGGACGAGTGGCGACTACAACGCCTTCTGGGCCGAGCGCGACCTGCTCACCAAGGTGAACGGGATTACCGCGGCCACGTTGATGGCACACGCCTTCAACGACTGGAACGTGGTGCCCGAGCACAGCGTGCGGATCATCAACGCACTCAAGCAGCGCAAGGTTCCGCTGCAGATGTATTTCCACCAAGGGGGACACGGTGGGCCACCGCCGATGCCGCTGATGAATCGGTGGTTCACCCGCTATCTCTTCGACGTCGAGAATGGCGTCGAGAACGATCCGAAGGCGTTCATCGTCCGCGAGGGCGCCTCCCCACAATCTCCCACGCCCTACGCGGACTACCCCAATCCCACCGCCCAGGACGTGACATTGCGACTCGGCGCCGGAGGTCGGACCGCAGGCACCCTGTCGCTGAAGAACGGCACATCGGGACGCGAGACGCTGACTGATGACGTCACGTTCAGCGGAGCAGTGCTCGCACAGAACAATGATTCGCCAAATCGATTGATCTATGCCACCCCGATTCTCTCCGAACCCGTCCACCTGTCGGGTACTGCCACGATCAAGATCCGGCTTGCCACCAACCGGCAGGCCGCGAATCTCTCTGTCTGGCTGGTGGCCCTGCCGTGGACGGAGAACGCCAACAGCACCACGGCGCTGATCACGCGAGGATGGGCAGACCCACAGAACTACAAGTCGCTGACCAAGGGTGGGGACTACCACGCGATGGAGCGGGGTGAGTATCTGCGCCCCGGACAGTTCGTGGACCTCACCTTCGACTTGGAGCCGGACGATCAGATCATTCCCGCGGGCAAGCGGATCGGCCTGATGATCTTCTCGAGCGATCGTGATTTCACGCTGTGGCCGAAGCCCGGAACCGAACTCACCGTCGAACTCGGCAAAACAGAGATCATGCTGCCGGTGGTCGGAGGAAAGAAGGCGCTGGAGCGCGCCTTCTCGCCGACAGCGCCCTGACGCTGAACACCGCGTGACCTGACGCCTCCGACGCACTCAGCGTCGGGGGCGTCGTCGTTCCGACTGCCGCGACAGCAATCCTTCGAGGAATCGCTCCGCACGCTGTTGCACCGCATCACGCCACGCGTCCGGGACACCCCATGACGGCAGATCCAGCTCGACGCAGTCGTGCCCCTCTGGTTCGGTTCCTTCGAGAAAGACCTCGCTGCTGCCGCAGAAGACACTCCATTCGCCATCGCTTGACCCGACCTGCGCTTCCGTGATCCCGTCCGGCACCGGAAAATCGTCGTATTCCTCCCCCGAGAGGGCGGCATCCAGAAACTCTGCGACCATCGGCAGCGCGAGCGTCGCACCAGTCGACTGCAACGAGCGCCCATCGTCGTAGCCCACCCAGACGCCAACCACCAAGGTCGGCGTATAGGCCACGAACCAGGCGTCTCGATAGTCACTGGATGTTCCAGTCTTCCCGGCAAGTCCGGTCGTCGCGACGCGTTGTTGCAAGGCGGTCCCTGTGCCGCGTGTGACGACTCCGTGCAGCGCAGACGTCACGAGATACGCCGCGGCAGGATCGGCCACGCGTATGACATGCGATGCACCAACCGGCATCGGCGTCGCGCCCTGCGCCGACGATGCCAGTACGAATCGTGTCTCGGCGAGATTTCCTGATGCCGCCAGCACGCCATACGCCCTGACCAACTCGAGCAAGCTCACTTCCGCGCTGCCGAGCGCCAGGCTTGGCACTTCGGGCATCGGTGCCTGAATGCCGAGCCGTGCCGCGGTGGACGCGATCCGCGCCGGACCGACGGCCATTCCGATCCGAACGAACGGAACATTCAGTGACTGCTCCATCGCCTGTCGCACCGTGACTGATCCGCGAAAGGACCCATCGTAGTTGCTCGGCTCCCAGGCATCACGTCCGCTCTGAAGTCGAAGTGGTGCATCCTCCACCACCGAGGCCAGCGTAAAGGCAGGTCGGTTGCCGTGATCACGCTCAAGCGCTGCGAGTGCGACGATCGGCTTGAATGCGCTCCCCGGCTGCCGCCGCGCCACCGTAGCGCGATTGAATTGCGACGCCCCGTAGTCTCGACCACCAATCAACGCCAACACCTCACCGTTCTGCGGATCGATCGCCACCATGGCGGCCTCGGCACTGCGCAGGTTCTGACGACCCAGACCGCGACCCACGGCGCGCTGCGCAATGCCCTGCAACCGGGTATCGAGTGTGGTGTAGATCGCCGCGCCGCGCGTGGGAGTCCCTCGTGGCAGTGTGCTGAGGACGGCATCACGGAAGTGGCGCGCATCGATGACAGCGGTCGAACGCGACCGCGTCGTCAGCCGACTGCGTTGCGCCTTCTCGGCCGCTGCGGGACTGATCCGCCCCTGTGCTGCCATCAATTGGAGCACGAGGTCACGACGCGCCTTTGCATCCACCGGGTGCCGCGTCGGTGTGGTGCGGTTCGGCGCACGGATCATCCCGGCCAGCATCGCCGATTCCGCGAGCGAGAGTCGGCCGACCGGTTTTCCGAAATAGCCACGTGCTGCCGCGCCGACGCCATGCACCGCGCGCCCATCCATCTGCCCCAGATAGATCTCGTTCAAATAGGCCATCAGGATCGTGCGCTTGTCGTAACGCAGTTCGAGCGCGGCGGCCAAGGCCGCCTCCCGGAGCTTCCGCACCGGCGTCCGATCTGCCGTCAGGAACAGATTCTTTGCCAGCTGCTGGGAGATCGTGCTGCCACCTTGGGAGATGCCGCCGGCGCGCACGTTGGCGAGGAACGCGCCGCCAATGCGCTGCACGTCAAATCCACTGTGCTCGTAGAAGCGCTGGTCTTCGACCGCCAGCACCGCGTCCACCAGTGCTTTCGGAATATCACGGAACGCGACCGGCTCTCGTGCCTCAAAGGCCGAACCCGGGAGCGCGGCAATCACCGTGGGTGCGGCACCCGAGTCGTCACTCCCCCACGCCACCGGGCGCGCGTACAGTGCCGTCGGCAGCCGCGCCTCCGCCGGGCCGATCTTCCCGCGGATGGCCGCCTCGGCGACGAGTGCTGTCCCGCCTACCAGGGTGACCCCCAGGAGGGAGCCAATCACTCTCCGACGCGTGATCCTTGTTCGGACGCTCGTGTACCATCCCATGAGTCGCGCGCGGATCGCTTCGGTCTGCATGGACTGGCTCACGGGAAAGGGGACATCCCACCCGACGCACGTCGCTCTGGTTTGGTTTCAGCGTGAAACGTTTGAAACGTCTGAGGTGGCGCCGCATAGATCAGAGGGGAGACGAGCGGTATTGTTTCGGCATCCACATCAATTCGGGAGTCGCCCCAATGAGCAGTGTTCGGGTGCTGGTCGGCACACGGAAAGGCGCATTCGTTCTCACTTCGGACGGGAAGCGCAAGGACTGGAAGGTGAGCGGCCCACATTTCCCGGGATGGGAGGTGTATCACGTGAAGGGGTCGCCACTGAACCCGAACCGGCTCTACGCGTCGCAGAGCAGTGGATGGTTCGGTCAGTTGATCCAACGTTCAGACGACGGTGGCGTCACCTGGGCACCCGTCGGCAATGATTTCGCCTATGCGAGCGTGCCGGGAACACACCAGTGGTACGATGGCACCCCACACCCGTGGGAATTCAAACGTGTCTGGCACCTCGAACCGTCGCTCACCGACCCGGAAACGGTATTCGCGGGAGTCGAAGATGCGGCGCTGTTCAAGTCGACCGATGGCGGCGGGGCATGGCACGAGCTGAAGGGACTCCGCGAACATGGGTCTGGTGCACAATGGAATCCGGGTGCCGGGGGAATGTGTCTCCACACCATTCTGATTGACCCAACGGACGCGGATCGGATGTACATCGCCATCTCTGCAGCGGGCACCTTTCGCACGGTGGATGGTGGAAAGACATGGCAACCCATCAACACGGGATTGCGCTCCCCGCAGATTCCGGATGAGGACGCGGAGGTGGGGCATTGCGTGCATCGCATTGCCCTGCATCCCGCTCGACCCAAAGTGCTCTTCATGCAAAAACACTGGGACGTCATGCGCAGTGATGACGGCGGCGATTCGTGGCACGAGGTGAGCGGCAACTTGCCCACCGACTTTGGCTTTCCGATTGACGTGCACGCCCACGAGCCAGAGACCATCTACGTCGTTCCGATCAAGAGCGACGGCGAACACTATCCGCCTGAGGGGAAGCTCCGGGTCTATCGGAGCCGGACTGGTGGCAATGAGTGGGAGGCACTGACGAACGGGCTGCCGCAACAGGACTGCTACGTCAACGTGCTCCGCGACGCGATGGCGGTGGACTCGATGGATGAATGCGGGATCTACTTCGGAACGACTGGGGGTCAGGTGTACGCCTCTCCTGACGGCGGCGATCACTGGTCGGCGATCGTCCGCGATCTGCCGGCAGTCCTCTCGGTGGAAGTGCAGACCCTCCGATGATCCGAGTGGTCCTGCCTGCTCCCCTCTGTTCCCTCGCGGATGTCGCCAGGGAAGTGACCTTGGAAGTCGTCGGCCCCCCAACCCACCGGGGGGTGCTCGACGCCGTCGAAGCGGCCTACCCGATGCTGCGCGGAACCCTTCGAGACCAAACCACCAAACAACGACGCCCCTTCATTCGTTTCTATGCCAATGAACGGGACCTGTCCCACGAGTCTCCCGACACACCACTTCCCCAGGAAGTGGTGGACGGAAAGGAGCCGTATCTCATTATTGGCGCCATGTCCGGCGGCTAAGGCGTCATCTTGACGGCGAAACACTTCGGGGTATATTCGGTATGCCAACCCGAACACACCCCGAAAGTGAGGCCGCCATGCTCATTTCCTTCCCGCTCCTCGAGGCGGCCAAGGCTCCTCCCAGGCACGCCGTGACCCCCCTCAACACCAGCCCAACCAGCCACCCGCCCGAGCCGAAGGTGGGTATCCAGTGCCCAGAATGCGCCGGGCCCGTCGCCCTCAGTGCCAGGTGCCGGACCTGCGTGGCGTGTGGGTGGAGTCGGTGTAGCTAGGGGTTGAAGGAGTCGTGAGTCGCGAGTCATGAGAGGAAGGTGTTTCGAGCACTCTCACGACTCACGACCAACGACTATCGACTCCTACATTACCTCCGCGTACACATCCCATCCAACGCCGGCCGCACCGGGGTGTTTCCGACGGCCACCGCCGCGTCCCGAATGAAGTTGACGATACGCGAATAGTGCGGATAGTCGATGTACTGCGGCTCATCCGTCACCTGGTGATAGTCACCATGCAGACCGGTGAAGAAGAAGACGATCGGAATGCACTTCTCCGCATACCGCGCATGATCACTACGGCCATACAGGTTGTTGTACCCGGGCCACTTGGTCACGCCATCGATGACCGTGCCGAGCGTCGGGTCGTCAAACCGATCATCGAGGATCAGCTTGTTCGGGCTGGTCTTGTTGGTGTTGTAGACCAGATCACCGAACTCCTTCGAGAGACGGTACGCGCCGAGAATACCGGTGTAGGTATCGCCACCGCCGATCACGTCTTCTGCACGCCCGCGTCCGATCATGTCGATGTTGATGTGCGCAGCGATCGAGTCCACCGGTACCGTCGGATTGGACGAGAACGCACGCGAGCCATACATGCCAGCCTCTTCCGCAGCGTGCCACACAAAGACCATGGAGCGCTTCGGCTTCACCGGCATCGCCTTGATCGCTTCGGCAATTTCCAACAGGCCCATCGAACCAGAGCCATCGTCGTCTGCGCCATTGCTGATCGAATCGATGCGCGCCGGACGAATTGCTCGGAGTGAATCCATGTTGATTGGCGCCATGGAGGCTGCCTGATCCGGCGAGAGCGGCAGCAGGTCGCCGGTGGACATCTGCGCCCGCAAACGCTGCTGTGATGCGGCACGCAAGGAGTCGTGGTCGACGCCGCCCTGACGATAGCCGACGTGGTCATTGTGTGCGCCAATCACGATGTACTGCCCGCGCAACTTCGGATCGGAGCCAGGGATGATGCCGACGACATTCCGCCCATAGTCGGTCCACTGCTCCACGAAGTCGAGCTTGGCCGAGACCGTGCCTCCCGTCGTCCCCAACGGCATCCCGGCGAGGATCTTTCCGCCGAAGAGCCGCTCTGCCGTCGCGACCGTCACACGGATCGCGGCCGCTGGCGCACCAGTCTCAGTCGCACCGGCACCCGGGGCACCGCCCCGTCCACCACCGGCACGTCCGCCGCCCGCGGCACCACGGCCGCCTGCCGCACCACGACCCGCCCGAGCGATCGAATCGGCCGTCGCGACCGAGTCATTCCAGGCACGGATCGTTGCCGGCGTCATACCAGCTGGCAGCTTCCCACCAATCACCGCGTTATCCCGCACGACTCCGATCACACCCTTCTGGTTGACGATCACGTCACCTGGGGTCACGGTGGTCTTCGCATCGGCAGCGGAGTAGACGGCGGCAGGTTCATTGATCGCCATGCGAGCAGCCATCGTGAGCGGATCGAGGTCGGCCGTCAGCACCGCGACCGCGCCGTCAAAACGTCCAGCGGCCGCTCCTCCACCGAAGCCTCCGCGTCCGCCACCACCACGGCCACCGAGCGCGGTTGCCGCCTGCGGACGTGCCGCCGAGAGCACGACCACCTTGCCGTTCGCCTGGGCAGCGCTGATCTGCTGCGTGGTGTCTCCTGCGATGCCGCCATAGATCACCGCCGCATTGGCAATGGTCTTCGGGGCTGCGGCGCCGGGGACCGGCTCAAAGTCGTAATGGAGGCGCAGTGCCGTGGCACCCGCCATCATCGTCGACTGTTCACTGTACTTGCGCTGCTTGTATGGCAGCACTTGGAAGTACGTCCCGTTCTCGCCACCAGCCTGAATGCCGAGCTTCTTCAGTTCGTTCGCGATGTAGTTGGTCCCCTGCATGTTGCCTGGGCGACCGACCTGGCGACCCATCATCGAGTCGTCCGCGAAGATGTAGAGTCGGGTCATCAAGTCTGCCGGCGTAATCGCGGCAACGGTTGGCTGCGGAGTGTGCTTTTCCGGATAGCCGTACTGATTGACCTTTGCCTGCGCCGTGAGCGCGGCAGGAATGAGCAGCAGCGCAAGCGTCTGCGCCGACCGACGTGCAATGGACACGCGAAAACTCCGGTGAGAATGGGGAATCACCTGCAGGGGGACTAAAAAGTGGTACGGGCAGGCGATCCCGCGGGTTGACGGCTAGCTGTGCGCCGCCGCGATCCCGGCCTTCTCGTTCACGCCGGCGAGGAGCACGCCACCAACCACGAAGAAGAGGATGACCGTTGCCACGCCCGCGCGCTGCGTGTTGAAGGTCTCGGTCATTACCCCGAGCAGCAGGGGGCCCATGAAGGCAGTCGCCTTGCCCGAGAAGGCAAAGAACCCGAAGAACTCCGACTGATGCTTTTCCGGGACGAAGCGCCCCATCAAGGAACGCGACGCCGACTGATTGGGGCCAACGAAGAGCCCAATCAGAATGCCAGCCACCCAGAACCACTGCCGATTCGGGGCCCAGACGGCGATCGTCGTGGCGATCGTGAGCGCCACGAGCGACCAGAGAATGGTCTGCTTACCGCCGATCTTGTCATCCACGAATCCGAAGAGAAAGGCACCAAGTCCTGACGCGACGTTCAGCGCGACGCCGAAGAGAATCACTTCGGAAAACGACATCCCGAAGGTGCCTGCCGCATAGATCCCGCCGAAGGCGAACACGGTCACAAGCCCGTCATTGAAGACCAGCCGCGCCACCAAGAACTTCACGATCTCCTTGTAGCGGCCGATGTCCCGTGCCGTCTGCGCCAGCTCGCCGAAGGCTGCCCGGATGGAAATCCCTGCGCCGGGAATCTTCTTCTCCGGCACGTTGCGGAAGAGGGGAATGGCAAAGAGCAAAAACCATCCTGCCACCAGCAGATTGGTCGCCCGGACATTCCATCCCGCCTCCGTGCTCATCCCGAACCAGGGCACCTCGGGCTGCACGAACGCGATCAGCGCGATGCCGAGACAGACCAATCCGCCCACGTAGCCGAGGCCCCAGCCATAGCCGGACACGCGGCCAATCCGTTCGGGGGACGCGATGTTCGGCAAGAACGCATTGTAGAAGACGTTACCGGCTTCGAACGCCACTTCGGCCACCACGAAGAGCACCAACGCGATGATCGCGGCGTGTTCCATGCCCGGTGCAATGAAGGCGAGGGCGATCGTCGCGAGCGCGCAGATGATCGTGCTGATGGCGAGGAAGCGCTTCCGCGAACCACTGCGATCGGCGGCCGCGCCGAGCAACGGAGAAAGCAACGCCACGGTGATCGCACTGATCGCCACGGCTCGCGACCAGAGCGCGGTCCCGGTGTTTTCGTCGGGCGCCATTGCCTGCGTGAAGTAGGTCGCGTAGATGAAGGTGACCACAAGCGTGGTGAAGGCGGAGTTGGCCCAGTCGTACATTGCCCAGGACCAGATGACCTTCGGGACGTCACGTCCATTCGCTGCCGGCATCACGGAAGTCGTCACGCAGAACCTCGTGGAGCATGTTGAACGAAGAGTTGATCGAGTCGTTGTCCCAGGTCGTGCTGCAGCGTGCGGAGGGAAGCCACCAATCTACGGCGCGAACGGAGCAGGGCCCAGCGCCGTACGTCGGCAGACGCCCCGCGCCACCGTTCCCGAACCAGCAATCCTGCGAGGCCAACAATCGGCACGCCCACCAAGATCAGCAGCCCTACACCCGCCCCGTGCCAGAGCAACCCCACCATCGCAAGCCCCACCACCCACACCGTGTACAGCGCCGTACCGATCAACAGTTTCCAGGTGGATCGCGTGTCACTCTCGAGGGGAAATCGTCCAACCAGCATCCCTGTCAGGTGATACGGCAGCACGAACAGCAGCCATCCGGCGGCGGCCAAGGCGGCCCAGAGTGGCAGTACCAGCGGCAAGCGCCGTGTCGCCCAGTTCGCACTGCGTGACGCCCCGACATCCGCCACCAGGTCTGCCGGCCGTAGCTGCAGACGCGCCAGACGTCGCTGATGCATCATCACGTCGCGCATGAGCTGGTTGCTCTCCGGCGTCGGCGCTCCTCGCACCTCGGCGAGAATCCGTGTCGCCTCTCCGAGCCGCGCCACACGCGCTGCGGGCTCCGGCTCGGCGCCCTGCTCCGCTTCCCAGATCTTCATCGCCGTATCGACGATCGGCGCATCTTCCCACTGCTCAAGATTGACGGTCTGTTGCCGGAGCGCCGCCGTGATCCGTTCGGTGAGGAGTCGGACCGCCTCGCCGTCCTGCAC
>JAHECN010000113.1 GCA_024641735.1 Gemmatimonadota bacterium
AGCTTCAGGCACCGAAGCGCGTCCGACCGCAGCTGAGGGGCGAAGGGTCCAGCCGAGGGCGGCGATCGCGAGCAGGCCCGGGACGACACTCCACCCGATCACCTGGCGCGGTGTCATCCCCGCGAGCTGCAGCAGTCCCCAGCCGAGCAGGGAGCCGATCACAGCGCCCCCGTGATCGAAGGCGCGGTGGTACCCGAATGCCCTGCCCCGCTGCGACCCAGGGACTGCCTCCGCGAGCATCGCGTCCCGGCCTGGCGACCGCACGCCCTTGCCGACCCGATCGGTCATTCGGAGCCCAATCACGGCCCCCACCGAGGTAACCAAGGCGATGGCACTGCGTGCCATGATGGCGACACCGTATCCCAGGAAGACCAGACGGCGACGGCGTGGTGGATGATCGGCGAGTCGACCGGCAGGGAGCCGGAGGAGCGCTGCGGTCAGGTCGGCGAGACCATCGAGCGCGGCCAACGCGGTGGCAGAACCGCCCAGCGTCGTGACGACGAGGGCGGGGAGAAGAGGGTAGACCATTTCGCTCGAGGCGTCATTCAGCCCCGAGACGATCGAGAGTCCGCGCACCTCGCGCGGAAGCGGTGGATCAGTGCTGTCCAAGCGCCCAGCGTGCGAGTCGGACCGAGAGCCCGGCACCGGTCAACGCGCGACCAATGAACACGACCGGATCGCCGCCTTCTTCCGCGTACCAGGATTGCCATCCTTCGTGCGCGAGCGCCGCGGCCAACGCCTCGAACGGCCGATCAGCCACCTCCAGCACCACGACACGCGCGTCGCTCTCCGAGAGGCCGGTCACCGCCGAGACATGGGCGGTGGCTGCCGATCGGTCCATCAACTGCGCCTGCATCTGCAGGTCGATCTCCGCAGCCACACTCTCGACCAGTGCACGGTAGCACATCATCAACTGCTGTTCTTCGCTGCCACCGACCATCGTCGAGCGGAGCAGGGCCGCAACGGTCCGGCCCCATCCGGCCACCAGACCGGGCGCGATCAGCACCCGACGGACTGGACGCGTCTCCACCCCGAACGAGGCTTCCTGCATCATCTCCGCATGGGCGCGAATGGCCTCCGCGGGCAGCGACCAGCGGTCGTCGGCGTCGAGTGGGTCTTCGGTGCATGGTCCATCGACCGCAGGCAGGCCGAGCGTGAGCATCTCCGCGCGAATGCGGTCCCACGCCTCAGGCCACTCGATCATCAAATCGTCGAAATCGAGTTCGCCATTGGCGCGCAGCTCGTCCACCAGGGTGAGCGGGGCATCAGATCCGAGTGAGAGGGCGACCGCATGCAGCGAACGCTCCACGCCGGCACGCCTGAGTTCGAGGACGCGCAACGAACCGCGCACGCTCAGTGGCTCATTCGCCAACAGCGCGAGCCGCCGCTCGACCGCGTCTTCACCGAGCCCACTGACACCACCGCGCGTCGCACCAGTTTCAAGCCAGTGCCGATGCTCCGCCAGAGCGACGAGGGCGGGTTGCACCGCCGCATCGTCGAGGTGCTCAGAGGCTTCATCGAGGAGATCATCGAGTTCTGCCAGCAACAGGAGCGCGTCATCGATCAACTCGGCCGGCACCGGGCGTGCGTCCGCCTGTGCCGCCGCCAAGAATTCGGGGACGGCCGCGACACGCGCGCGCAGGCCTGCCTCCGCGTCCGCATCGAAGTTCTCGTCCATGAGGGCCAGCAAGGCGTCGACCACGTGGCGTGGTGCCACGGTCGGATCGAAGCACTCGGCGGTCGTCGCATCCTCAATCGCGAGGATGTCGAGTCGAATGGTGTCGAGCAGCGCCGTCCGATCGACTTCGTCATCGAGGACATCGACGGTCTCGAGGTCTTCCAGGGCGTGAGCGATGCTCCGCAGCGCCGCCGCCTGCGCCACCAACCACGGGACATCAAAGCGTCCGAGCCGTTGGGCAGTTTCCGTTGGCGCGCCGTCCGGATGTTGCAGTGGATCCAGATGACGCGCCAAGTCCAGATACGATTCCAGCAACTCGTTGATCGATTCCATCAACTCCCTCGAACGTCAGTGTGGGACCCGAAACTTCCGGAACCAGTAAAGCCGGAGATCTTGACTGCTTCCCCCAGCATGGCGTGGCTCAACGTACTCCCTTCAATCACGCACCGTGGACCGACGATCGCATCGGTGACGGTCGCGTCGCGCACCACTGTCCCCGTCTCCAACGTGACGTTCGGTCCAATGGTGCACCGCTCCAACGTACACCCGGACTCGATCAAGACCGGCTCGACGATGGTCACGTCGGCACCAACGGCAGCGTGTGCCGCCGCGCCCTGGGCCAGCAGGATACCGTTCGTCTCCAGCGTCGTTTCCAGCTGTCCGCAGTCGTACCAGCCACCGACCGCGGCCGTCTGGATCTTCCGTCCTGCCTCGATCATGTGCTGGAAGGCGTCGGTGAGATAGTACTCGCCCTTGTTGGCTGGTGCCGCGAGCGTGTGGTCGATTCCGGCCCAGAGCGCATCGACATCCCGAATGAAGTAGAGCCCGATGTTCGCCAGCTTGGAGATCGGCGTGCTGGGCTTCTCGACGATCTTCGTCATGAAGCCCTCCGCATCCGTCACCACAACACCGAAGCGCTGATAATCCTCGACTTCCTTCGCCCAGATGATCCCATCGGCTGTGGTGGTCGCGGCGAGCGTCAAGTCTGCCTCGAACACGGTGTCCACGAAGATGATCATGACGGGACCCTTCACGTACGGTCGGGCGAGGTTGATCGCGCCGGCGGTACCGTCCTGGACCTTCTGCTCGATGTAGCGCGCTGGAATTGTGTACCGCGAGGAGGTGTACGCCTCGATCTGTTCCTTGAGGTGGCCGGTGATGAAGATCAACTCGGTGACATCGAGTCCCTCCAGCCGATCCATCACCCAATCCATCACCGGACGCCCGGCGACCTTCAGCAGCGCCTTGGGCACCAGATGCGTGTGCGGGCGGAGCCGAGTTCCCTTCCCTGCGAGCGGAATGATTACCTGCATCGGATCATGATCTCCCGTAGCGGTCGTTCAGCCGGACCAGATCGTCCAGCTCAGGTGTCGACGCTTCGAGGACGTCGCTGTCCACGATGGCTTCGATTTGATGGATCATCAGCGCGGGAATGTGGACCGAGTCTCCGGCGCGGAACGGCCGGGCGTCCGGCTCCGCGCCTTCGCTCGGCCAGGTGCGCAGGATCAACTCCCCGCTGAGCACGTGCATCGTCTCGTCCTTCTGGTGATGGTACTGGCACGAGAGAATGTGTCCGGCCTTTACATGCAGCACCTTGCCCACGTAGCGATCGGTGTGCGCCCAGATGAGCTCATAGCCCCAAGGCTTCTCAACACGGCGAGGCACTTCAGCCATCATGACTCCAGTGGATGAAATGAGAACGACGATGGGATGGTGATGCAGTCCCGCACACACACGCCGCACGCGACGCATCCTTCCATCTTCAGCACGGGACGGCCTTCCGAGTCGAGGGCCAGCGCCGTGTCGCCGACTGGACAGCTGGTGACGCAGACCTCGCAGGGCTGTCCCTGAAACGTAATGCAGCGATCCGGGTGAAACTCGATCCGGCCGAGTCGGTGGCCGAGCCACCCTTCCGCGGGAAGGGTCAGGGCATCGGTCGGGCACGCCGTGACGCACGGCATCTCCGGACAGGCGATACAGGGAATGCGACCAGGCTCCAGATATGGCGTCCCCGCCGCGAGGCCTCCGCGTGCTGGCACATGCAGGATGGCCCCGGCCGGACAGACCGGCGCACACGCCCCGCAGCGCGTACATGCGGTCAGGAATCCCATTTCCGGCAGAGCGCCCGGGGGCCGGACATAGCGCTGCTGGACGATCTTGGTCTCCGTCGCCTTGCTGAGGCGCTCGAAGGCGTCGCCAAAAGCGCGACGAAAGAAATCGCGGCGATCGCCAGACATGTCGGTCATCGGATGACCGGACCGATGCCGATCAACCAGCGCGCGGCGGAGAGGAGCTCTCCGCTCGAGGTGGGCGCACAGAGCGTGACGGCGATCAGGGCGTGGGGCAGCAATCGTGGCATAGGATGGCACGAAGAATACCCGGAAATGCACAACGCCGCACCGAAATCGGTGCGGCGTCGCGAGTCCACCAACAGCGGTGTTCAGGGATTCAGCAATTGATACCGTAGCTGTCCCAGACGCTTCCGCACCGAGCCGTCATAGATCCGATCCCCAATCCGCACGACGACGCCGCCAAGAATCGACGGGTCGGTCGCGAAGCCGGCAATGACTTCCTTGCCGATCGCGGCGGTCAGGCGCTCCACCAGGACTTGCCGGGTGAGGGCATCCACATCACGCGCCAGGGTGACGCCGGCCCGCACACGCCCAAGGTGCGCGTCGACGAGCACGCGGTACTCATCGGCGACCGCCGGCATCAACAGCTGCCGGCCACGGCGGACCATTGCCCCCAGGAAGAGGACGAACGGCCGTGGTGCATCGGCCATCGCCTTCTCGATGATGACGATCTTCTGTTCCTTGGTGACCCGGGGAGACATCATCACCGGCTCGACGGACGGCGCACCCAACGCGGCGGTGGCCTCATCCATCAAGTTCCCCCAGGCTTCCGGGGCACCCGCTTTCTGCGCCAGGGCAAGCAGCGCCTCGGCGTAGTTGCGAGCAATGGTGATCTCCCTCACGAGGACTTCCCGATCGAGCCGAGATACTCCTCGACCAGCTTGCGATCGTCGGCGCCGTCAAACGACTGTCCGATGACCTTCCCGGCAGCGGCAATCGCAAGATCGACGGCCTCACGCCGGAGATCGGCAATCGCGCGAATGCGTTGGGCTTCGATGTCATGCCGCGCCCGCGCGAGCATGTCATCCTGCTCGGCGCGCGTCTTCTCGACAGCGAGCGACCGCTCGCGATCGGCAGCAGTGCGCGCCTCGGCCATCAACGCCGTTGCTTCACTGCGCGCACCAGCCAAGAGCTTCCGCTGCTCCTCGAGCGCCACCTGTGCCTCGGCGTGCATCTGCTTCGCCTCGGCGAGTTGCTGCTTGATGGTCTCTTCCCGTTCGGCCGTCGCACGCACAATGACCGGAAAGAGCTGCTTCGCGAGGATGACAAACACCACGACGAATACGAGCACCGTCCAGACCGCGAGGGCGGGCGTCGGTTGGAAGGGGCCCGGGAGCGCGCCCCCTTCCGTGCTGAGGAGCAAGATCGGCATGATCAGGCCATGATCTTGAAGAGCAGCGCGAAGACGAGCGCAATGATCGTGGCGCCTTCGAGGAGCACGGCGATCAGCACGCCGGCGCCACGAATTTCACCAGCCGCTTCCGGCTGCCGCGCAATGCCTTCGGCGACCTGGCCGCCGATCCGACCGAGGCCGATCCCGGCACCGATCACGGCGAGCCCGAGGCCGATCCCGGCGCCAAGAAGGCCATAGCCCTTGCCGATGGCCGCAGCGGCGGCGTCAGACATCGGGGCGGCCTGCATCAGAATGTCCATCATCATGGTAGTAATCCGTTGTTCCAGGGAAGATGAATAAAGGTCTGCATCGCGCGCCGGCCATCTCGTCTCTTCCGGAACGAGGGGCCATACGGTGGAGATCAGCGGGCCGAGGCCCAATCTCCGAAGCGGTGGGGTTCACCGCGGTGGAACCACGACGACGGGATGCGCGTCGACCGTGTGGAAGTCGTGAGGTGTGAGTCGCGAGTCATGAGAGTGTTTCTCACGACTCCCCACTCACGACTCACGACTCTTTAGTGCTCATGCTGCATCATCCCAATGAACACCGCACTCAACAGCGCGAAGACATACGCCTGCAGCAGTGCCACAATGATTTCCAGAAACATGATGCCCACCACCACGGCTCCTGTCACCAGCCCGATCCCGGCGCTCCAGATGCCGAGATTGCTGAACATGAACACGATCCCGAAGAGCGAGAGCAGCACGAAGTGTCCGGCGGTCATGTTGCCGAAGAGACGGACGGCCAAGGCAAAGGGCTTCACCAACTTTGAGAGCACTTCGATCGGAGCCATGCCGAGGGACATGGCCACGGCGCCGGCGCCGGAGAGTCCTTCGACCTTGGGGAAGATCGTGTGCATGTAGCCCTTGAAGCCGAGCTTCACCATGCCACCGACTTCGATCGCGAGAAAGACGATGAAGGCGAGTGCGCCGGTCATGGCCAAGTTGCCGGTAGGCGACGAGCCGAAGGGGATCAGGCCAAGCAGGTTCGCCACGAGGATCAGGAAGAAGAGCGTCATGATGAAGGGCGCCCACCGCGCGCCTTCTTCTTCCCCGATATTGGCGATGGCGATTTCGTTGCGGACGTAGAGGACGATCATCTCCATCATCCCGGCGAAGCCGCGCGGGGCGACCCCGTCCTTCCGCGCCTTCTCGATGCCACGGGCGGCGGCCCACATCAGACCCAGCACGATGACGGCGGCGAGAATGAGGAAGACGACATGCCGAGTGGGCGAGAGATCGATCGCCATCCCGGCGATGTGGATCGGCTCCCACTGCGGGAGATGAATGATGTACCCCCCGAAGTCCAATTCATGGGCGTCGGCGGTGTGGTGGAACATCATCTCACCAATATTGAACTGCTCGCTCTCAACGCTCATGATCGCTACCGCGTCTCCAGATAGAGAAGGGGCAGAATCACCCCCAAATATCCCAGTGCTGTCGGCAGCGCTGGAAAGTTGGTCGGATCGAGCGACATCAAGACGCCGACGATCAAGACTCCCAACATTCGCAACACCACCCCAATGCCATACACGCGCAACCGGTCGATCGTCGCTTCTTGACCAGTCCGTCGAATCAGTCGCACCGCCAGCAACGAGACTCCGGTCGCCACGACTCCTGCGCCTGCAGCGCCGATCGCTCCCTCCCTGCCGCTCACCAGCGCTGCGACTGCGGTCACCAGCGCCGTGCAGGAGAGTCCGAGGAGCAACCGCGGCTTAATCACCGGGAGGTGCTTTCGGTCCGGCTCCACTGCCCAATTTGGCATAGAGCCAATACCCTGCCCACGCCATCCCGCCGAGGGTCCCGACCAGTGTCGCCACCGGCATGGTACCGAGCCTTTTGTCGAGCCAGACACCACCGAGCGCCGAGAGCGTGATCACCAAGGCGAAGGTGACCCCATGGGAGACTAACTCCCATCCTTCCCCCACTGCTCGATTGCCTGCGTCACGGCCTTTCACGGGGCGGAAAGTACGGGCTTGTGAAATATTTCGCAAGCGATTTCGACCCCTCCGAAACCCCGTTGCAGCCCCCGGCGTACGCCCACCAGACGGGGCAATCGGCGCATTCTGGGGGTGGTCACGGTCTCCCCCATGCCTCGACCTCTGAAACGGGCCTATCTTACTCCCCTCTCCACCCCTCACCGGACCACCGATGACCGCTCCGAACACCCCAGACGACCTGACCCAGCTCCGCCACCTCGCCGAGGCGGTGGATTCCCTCCGGACCCAGGTGGCAGGACGGGTGGTTGGGCAAAACGAGGCGGTGGATGGCGTCCTGACCGCGATCCTGGCCGGTGGGCACGCCTTGCTGGTCGGCGTCCCGGGGCTGGCCAAGACGCTACTGGTCTCGACCGTCGCCGAGGCGCTGAATCTCTCCTTCAATCGGGTGCAGTTCACGCCGGACCTGATGCCGGGGGATATCACCGGAACGGAGCTGGTCGAGGAGGACCCTGCCACCGGCAAGCGACACTTCCGCTTCGTGCATGGGCCGATCTTCGCGCAGGTGGTGTTGGCGGACGAGATCAATCGGACCCCGCCGAAGACGCAGGCCGCCCTCCTCCAGGCGATGCAGGAGCGGAACGTGACTGTCGCGGGCCAGACCTATCAGATCCCCGCGCCGTTCTTCGTCCTTGCCACCCAGAACCCGATCGAGCAGGAGGGGACCTATCCCCTTCCTGAAGCGCAGCTTGACCGTTTCATGCTCGAGCTCCGGCTCGGCTATCCGACCCGCACGGAGGAGGAAGCGATCGTCACGCAGACGACCGGCTCCTACCACGCGACGATCACCCCGGTGCTCGATGGTGCCACGTTGACGGCGATGCAGTCGCTGGTACGGCGGATTCCGGTGAGCGAGTCACTGATTGGTGCGGCGGTCTTGCTCGCCCGGATGACGCGGCCGAACGAGGCGGAGGCCTCGCCGTTGGTGCGCGAATACGTGGAGTGGGGCGCTGGGCCGCGTGCGTCGCAGTACTTGGTGTTGGGCGCCAAGGCACGCGCCGCGATGGATGGTCGGCCGCAGGCGGACTTGGATGACGTGAAATC
>JAHECN010000114.1 GCA_024641735.1 Gemmatimonadota bacterium
GAGCTGCATTTTCAACCTCTGCCACCTCCTCAGGGCTCAACCCAAGATCAGTCGCGATTGCACGAGACAACCCACAGACGCGCCGGGAATGACCCGAGGTGTATGGATCACGTGCTTCGATCGCTTTGACCATCATCGCGAGCTGCTCTCTAACGTTCAGTGCCAACTCATCGTACGCCTGATCAAGTTCTCGGTACACGTCTTCGAGCGTGTTGAGCTTGCCGTATACGTGCCGGACCGCGATAAAAGGTAGGAACACCGCAATGAAGCCAAGCTTACTTGCCCCTTCCGCCCTGTCGAACCGAACAAAGATGAAGGCGACGCCGAGAGCGAGCAGACTCGCGACGATGTCATACCCAAGCACCCAGAGGGTATTTGCGCGCCAGGTCGACATGATGTGTTTTTTTGTGGACAGGGCTACAGCTGTATTTACTGTGATCGAATTAGTGATGAAGTACACTACAGCAGACGCCAAAAACACCGCAATGTCTATCAGCGCAGCGTTGAGCGAGAGCTCGGATCCAGCTACTGTTGGACCAAATATGACAGGAGGATGCTGACCCCCCAGCAAGAAATAGGTACCGAACGCCAAGCCGACACTGATGACCCGCTCAGAGGCGTTGAACAGGACCTTCAGGGGTGTCACCCGCGCGTAGAGCTGGGTTACAACAGTGATTGTTGCGGCGGTGACTGCACCCCACATGGCACCAAGGGCCACACCAATAGCCAAATGCATCACAAAGACAAGCGACCCGGCCATTGAGCCGGACTTCTTTGCGGTGCGAGAGATCTCGAGGAGGCAACCTACCAGAGCGAGGGACAGCAATGCCCAGTAGTCGACATGCGGCCGTGGCAGGTACGACAATGCGAGCAACAGCACGACCGCCGTTACCGCAATTGACATCACGTACCGCTGAACAGCGCGACTCTGAGACATGAATGGGCTGCAGGTGGGAAACCCCAGTAATCAGGGCACTAGATCCAGGTCACGGTTTCCGCGAGGAAAATACTCGCGATGAAATCGACGGCCGCAGCCAACCATTCCAGCATATGCGTCACCTCCTCTCCGTTCCATCAAGTACTTCGGAAAGGGCAGACCCCGCTATGGTCCACCAGACGCTCCGCTAATTGACCGCTCGACTCCGCTGTATGCCGAGTCCTGGGATTTCCCGACCCACTATCCTCACAGTTGAAGTAGAGAACTTACTTCGAAATCCTACCGCCCCCGACGTACCGCGAACCACCGGTTCGTGGCGTCGAGGACTGCATACACTGCCGCGTGCTCGGCACTCTCAATCACTTCGGCGGTCCCCACGAGCAACTTCGCCTCGCGTCCGCCTACCGTGTGCACGCCCACCATCACATAGGTCCGATCGAAGGCCTCATGGATCTGGGCGCCTTCGAGCGCCAACGAGTACTTGTCCGCCATCCGCTCCAGTACTGAGACCGCGGCCCGTGCTGCCGTCTCGACCCGGTTCCGCGCGGTGTCCGGCCCCTCTTCGGTGGCCGACTCCAACTGCCCGTGGCAAGAGAGCGTCACCGTGGCTACGACCCGACGCCGACCCGGCGCCGTGGCCATCATCAAATCGTCGAACAACACCGACCGCTTGATCGCCGCGTCATGCACCGCACTCGTCTCGAGCGCCTCCATCGGACGCACGTCGGCGGTCTGTGCCACCGAGATCTTCCGGTGATCGACTCGCAACCCAAGATGCGCCAACAACGCCGACTCCACGTTTCGCACCACCTGCTTCGGCGCCTGGCCGGCGTGGGCGAGAATATGGATCTCACTCACCTCGCCGAGCGGCGTCGTCACGACCCGCGCGGAGAGCACTCCCTCGAGGGAGGTCAGAAGATTTTCGGCACGCCGCACGCCCCACGGGTCCGTCGCCGGATCAATCGGCGAGCCGCCCGGTCGGGACGATGAAGCGTCGAAAAACTGCGAAGGCGATGCGGTCACGTCAGAGCCTCGTGGGTAACGGTCGTTCCAACTTTTATGCAACGGCGTTCCGTCCGGCCGACTTGGCCTGGTAGAGCGCGCGATCAGCCTGCTCAAGCAACGGTCCCTCACCGGGCGCCGTCGGGTCATGCTCTGCCACACCAATCGAGGCGGTGATCTGCCCCGGCAAGAAGCCCAATCGCTGGCCCGCCTGCTCCACCCGCTCCCGCAGCGCATCGGCGACGCGCAACGCGCCCGCACGATCGGTCCGCGTGAGCAGGACCACAAATTCGTCCCCGCCATACCGCGCAGCAAGGTCCGTGGCACGAATCGTCTTCCGAATCTCGTCCGACACGCTCCGCAGCACCGTGTTGCCACGTTCATGCCCGTAGCGATCGTTCAGCTCCTTCAGTCGATCGAGATCGATGAAGAGCACCGCGAAGGAGTCCCCACTCCGCTTGCTCCGCTCCATCTCGTGCGACAACCGCTGCTGCAAGGCGCGGTAACTCGCCAATCCCGTCAACGCATCCGTGCTCGCATCGCGCGAGGCATCGTCGGCACGCTTCGAGAGCCACGGGACGCATTGCTTCAACGAGGCGCGGCCCAACGCCGCCGCCTGCGCAAAGCGATGACAGGACGGATAGCCACACGCCCGACAATCCCACGCCTTCCCGTTCGGTCCGGTCCCGATCGCGTCGAGGATCGCCAACACCGCACCCGGCTCTGCCTGCTCCCGCCGATTCCCGAACGCGAACGCCGCCCCGACCTGGATGTCCGGATGGTCCGACACCACCGGCTGCCGACTCCGCGGCGGCTCGTACTGCTGAACCAGCATCCGACGCCGGAACAACTCCTCCTTCGGGCCAGCCGCCGGATGCGCCAGGGCCCCCGAATGGGAGGTGAAATCGACAAAGCCGAGATCGATCCGATCGTGGCCCACCGCCCTCGCCAACGCCGGCAGATTCTCAAGACCCCGGATCGCCAACAGGCGTCGCCCACGCGACGACCCGCTGACCACCATCTCCAACGGAAGCCCCCCCGCCACCGACATGTGCCGGCGCATCTCGGGCGGGACCCGGGAGTGGGTCCGAGGCAGTGTCTCAGGCCTCACCTCTCGAAGTGCAAAGAGCTGCTCCAGGTCCGCAAACGAGATCAGGGCGTCGAGCTCCTCCACCGCCCCTCCCGGAGCACTCACCCCGGCATAGACGACCGGGAGAGCATCCCCGTGCAAACGACGCAGGAATCGCGCCTCTGCCACGCAGGGATAGGTCACCGGGGCCAAATAGGGGACAAGCTCGGGATAATGGGCCGTTATGGCCGCCACGGCGACCGGATCGGTCGACCGAATCAGGGTCCCCCAGTCAGGATCCTCCCACAGGGTGAGGTACTGCTGCGCCACCAACTCATCCCCGATCACTCCCCGGGACACCAACCGGAAACCCGCCTCATAACAGGCGTTGACCAGCTGCTCCGGCGAGGCCGGGTGAAAATGCGCCACCGCCTCCGGCGCCAGAATCAGTGCCCCAACGCCCGCCTCGGCGATCTTCAAGGCCAGATCCACCGCGCCCGCAGCCAGAATCGCGTCGTGCGGGCAGGAGGGAATGCACTCGCCACATCGGACGCAGTTCTCCTCGACGATTTCGACCACCCGCGCCTCCGGCGGAAGGGCGATCGCGTCCGTTGGGCAAACGCGCACACAAGCCAGACAGGCTACGCAGCGCGAGGAGTCAATGGCGAGGTGCAAGGGCGCTCTGCTGTGGGGTGGAGGTCCAGCGCTCGGTCCAAGTTGACGAGATGCTTGAGAAGTGTCAAGAGGTGAGGTGGGGCAAAGGTTTGGAATGTCACGACTTAGGCGATGTCGAACTCCTTCAATTTGCGGTACAGGGTGCGCTCCCCGATACCAAGCACCTGTGCCGCCTTTCGCCGATTCCCGTTGTGTTCGTCCAAAACCGCCAAAATCGTGGCTTTTTCAACGGCCGCCATGGTCATCCCCGAGCGGTACAGGACCACCGGCTCCGGCTCCGACTCCTCCTCAGGATCGACCGGCCCCATTGCCCCAAGCCCCTGGGGCTCGGTGACCTCAACCGCCACCGGACGCGAGGCGTCGGAGACCTCGATGACGTGCATCGGGGTGTGGCGATCCTCCAACCGGCGGTGCAACTCCTCCACCTGCATCCGCAATTCCATCAACGAGCGCAGGATGAACTCGAACTCCGCCCCACCGAGGCCACCACCCCCGTTGCCGTCCCGCATCGGCATGGCCGGCAGTCGCATCGGCAACAACGAGCCGACCCCGACGGCGTCCGAGACGTCACTCGGGATGTCGCTGGCGCGAATCTCCGTGCTCGGCGCGAGCACGACCATCGATTCGACGAGGTTGCGCAATTGTCGGATGTTGCCGGGCCACGGCGCGCCGACGAGACGCTGCATCGCTTCCGCCGTGATCCCCGGAAAGGGGCGGTCGTGGTGCGCCGTGAACTCGCGCACGAAGCGACGCACCAGCAACGGAATGTCGTCGCGTCGTTCGCGCAGGGGCGGGAGATAGATCGACAGCACGTTCAGGCGATAGTAAAGGTCATCACGGAATGCGCCGGAGCCGACTTGATCCTTCAACGCGCGATTGGTGGCCGCGACGACGCGCACATCGACTTTGATCGGGGCGACGCCGCCGAGCCGGAAGAAGGAACGCGTCTCCAGCACACGCAGCAACTTGACCTGCACGCTCGGGGGAATCTCGCCGATCTCGTCGAGGAAGATCGTCCCCGTGTCGGCCAACTCGAAACGGCCAAGCCGACGCTCCGCCGCACCTGTGAAGGCGCCCTTCTCGTGCCCGAAGAGTTCGCTCTCCAGCAATGTCTCCGGCAACGCAGCGCAGTTGATGGCGATGAACGGCCGACCACGGCGCGGGGAGAGATCGTGGATCGCTTTCGCCACCAACTCCTTGCCGGTGCCCGATTCGCCCTGAATGAGTACGGTGCTGGAGACCGGCGCCATCTGCTCGATCTTCACCAGCACTTCATGGATGGGCGAGGAGTCGCCGAAGATTCCGGTCCGCCGCTGCATCGCGTGGCGCTCGACGAGCCGAGCCACGGTTGCGACCAGATCGTCAGTGCTCACTGGCTTTGCCACGACTTCCGTGGCACCAAGGCGTGTGCCACGTTCACGATCGTTCGGCTCAATCAAGGCCAGCACGGCGATCTCGTGATCGCGGGCGTAGGCAACCAACGCCGCAACACTCGGTTCGTGGATGCCCCCGCTGACGACCAACAAGTCCGGGGATTCGCGACGAATGGCGGCGCGTCCTTCGTCGGTGGTGACGACGACCGCGCTCGACATGCCGATTCCCTCGAGCGCGCGATCCAGCGGAACCGCGGTCTCGAGATCGGCGAGGGTAATGACAACCTGGGCAGCCATACCTAGTGCTCCGTCTCGCCGCGCAGTTGGCGCACGGCGTGCGGGAAGATCGGCAGCAGGGCGGCGAGGCCATCATGCACGCCGCCGGGCGAGCCGGGAAGATTCACGATCAACGTGCGCCCACGCACTCCCGCGACCCCACGAGACAAAATCGCGGTCGCCACCTCAGGTTGACCTGCCCGGCGCAACGCCTCGGCAATGCCAACCGCCTCGCGCTCCAGCACCGCACGAGTTGCCTCGGGTGTGACGTCGCGCGGGGCGAGACCGGTGCCGCCGGTAGTGAGGATCAGATCGACCTCGCCACCGTCGGCCCACGCCATCAGTGCCCGAGAGATCTGATCGGATTCATCCGGCACGAGCGCGCGCCCTGCGAGTGTCGCGGCATGGGTGTTCACCCACTCCTCGATGATGGCACCGGAACGATCTTCCCGTTCACCACGGGCCCCGGCGTCGGAGACAGTGAGGATCGCAACGCGCGGCGGAGTCACGGAATGCCCTGCGCGCCAAGCGCTGGCGTGCGACGCGTCACGAAGGGTCGCCGCGCCACCTCGGCCGTCCAGCTCCGTCCATCGGCTTCGATGACCAACGGCGTGCCAACGGCATCCGCGGACGTCGGAAGCGCCGTGACGCCGATGATACCGACGCGCGGGGAGTGGACGATCGAGCGCACGCGGTCGACGAGATGGCCACCCACACGGACCGGAGTGTCGACCGGCGGCAGCTCGTCCCCGCGAATGGTGAATCCGGCGAGCCGCTTGATCGCGCCTGTTCGACGCCGACTCGCCAAGGCGACTTCACCTGGAAACGGCGCGCCCTTCCCTTCCGCCACGAGCGATTCCAACATCGCTTCGACGGGAGTGTCTTCCGGATCTATTTCGATGCCGACGCGGGCTACGCCCCATTCGGCGCGCATCAACTCCCACGCCGACTCTTCCACGGGCATGATCGCGGCGCCACCCAAGACCGACTCGAGCGACGCCCGGTCACGCGTCCGGCAGTAGAAGTCGAAGCCTTCGGGGCCGTCGAGGGTCGCCCGCGCCGCGAAGAGATCGATCCCGGCCAGTCTGGCCGCGGTCAGGTCACCACCCTCTTCCGGCATCGGCTCAAGGAGCCGCGCAAGACGCAGTGCGGAGGCAGGACCACGCACGACCACGGCGCAGACATCGTCCGAAATGTCCCGCAACCGCACGGTGCCACGTTTCCGTTCCACCAGATACTCCCACACCACTTTCCGCTGCTCGCGCTCGACCAGCAACATCAGACGATCAGGGAAGCGATGGATCGTCACTCGGCCAAGGATCGAAGCGTCATCACGCAACAACAGCGCATGGACAAAGCGACCCGGGGGCAGGAGCGTGATGTCTGCTGTTGTGATGCGGTGCACCAGCGCGTGGGCATCGACACCACTCACCTCGAACTGTCCGTAGCCTTCGGCAGTCCAACTCCCGGCACCGCCGGTGAGGGCTTGGTATTGCGTCATGAGATCGATCATGGAAAGAGCATGGCAAGCAGTGCCTTCTGCGCGTGCAATCGATTTTCAGCCTGATCCCAGACGCGGGACCGTGGCCCTTCGAGCACGGACTCAGAGATTTCTTCCCCGCGGTGTGCGGGCAAACAATGCAGGACGATCGCGGCGGGATCGGCCAGGGTGAGGAGCGCGTCATCGACGCAATACCCCGCGAAGGCCGCCTGGCGCAGCGCGATTTCCGCTTCCTGTCCCATCGACGCCCAGACGTCGGTATTGATGACATGGGCACCGGCAACCGCCTCATCCGGATCCTCGGTGATCACGATCTTGGTGCGCGCGGCGTTGGCATCGTAAATCGCCTTGTTCGGCTCGTACCCTTCCGGGCAGGCAATCCGGAGCTCGAAGCCGAGCAGGCCGGCCGCCTCGATCCACGAGTTGGCCATGTTGTTCCCGTCCCCAATCCAGGCCACGACCTTCCCCTCGACCGTTCCGAAGGCTTCCTGCATCGTGAGCAGGTCCGCGAGGAGCTGGCAGGGGTGGAGCAGGTCGGTCAGCCCATTGATGACCGGGACCGACGAATAGGCCGCCAGTTCCTCGACATCGGCGTGCGCGAAGGTCCGAATCATCAGCGCATCCACGAAACGCGACAGCACACGCGACATGTCCTTGAGCGGTTCCCCTCGGCCCAGCTGAATATCCCGGGAGGAGAGGAAGATCGGCTGTCCGCCAAGCTGGCGGGTTCCGACCTCGAAGGAGACTCGGGTGCGCGTGGAACTCTTGGCGAAGATCAGCGCGATCTGCTTGCCGGCCAATGGCGTCGCGGTGTAGCGGCCACCCTTCATCGCCACTGCTGTGTCGAGCAGCGTCAGCAGCTCAGTGCGGCTGATATCGGCGAAGGAGAGAAAGTGTCGTGGCGACATGGTCCACTCGCTGGGCTAGGGTCGGCCAGAATGGCAGAATGGAGTCTAGTCCCCTTCTGGGGTCGGGGGAAGCGATGGCGGAAGGGCAGCTGGCATACACCGACTGCGGTACTTGCGCTCAGATTACTTTACTGGTAAACTATTAGAGCAGCACGACGTCTCATTACCCGACCGCAGAGGAGCAGACTATGTCATCGGCACCACAGAAAGTCATTGCCGTCATCGGCGCTACCGGTTCGCAGGGCGGCGGACTCGTTCAGGCGATCCTTGCCGACCCATCGAAGGAGTTCGCGGTCCGGGCCATCACCCGCAACCCGACGGGCGAGAAGGGCGCGGCTCTGAAGGCCGCCGGCGCCGAGGTGGTCGCCGCGGACCTGGACGACGTCGCGTCGTTGACGAAGGCGTTCGAGGGAGTCTACGGCGCCTTCCTGGTCACCAACTTCTGGGAGCACTTCTCGACCGAGAAGGAAATCGCGCAGGCAAAGAATCTTGCCGA
>JAHECN010000115.1 GCA_024641735.1 Gemmatimonadota bacterium
CGTTGACGCTTGCCGATCTGCCGTTGTTGTCTGGAGGCCTGCTTCGTTCAAGCCTCCTCGTGGTGGGGTTGGTAGTGTGGGGTGGATGGGTCTGGCGGCACGCCACACGCCATCGACTCGTTCCCGAAGTGGGGGAGTCGACAGAGGGCGAGGAGGTCACATGGCGTGACGGGGCCGCGATGGCGTTGGTCCTGATTCCCCTCGGTACTTACGTCGTCGGAGCACTCCGCTGGGACTGGGGCTTCAACGAGCTCTCGGCGGCCTTCGTGGTCGGTTCGATCGGCATTGGCATCGTGATGCGTCTGGGCGTGGATGGCACGACCACCGCGCTCTTGAAGGGCGCTCAGGAGATGCTCCCCGCGGCACTCCTCGTCGGACTGGCGCGGAGTATTTCGCTGGTCTTGGCAGATGGCCAGATCATCGACAGCATCCTCCACGCCCTCGCACAGCCGCTCCAGTCCTGGCCTCCGCTGGCCTCGGCCCTCGCGATGGTTCCGGTGCAGGCCCTGCTCCATATCCCGGTGCCGAGCAACTCCGGACAGGCGGCGCTCACCATGCCGATCATGATTCCGCTCGGAGACCTGATTGGGCTCTCTCGCCAAGCAGTGATCCTGGCCTACCAGACGGGCGGCGCCTTGATGGACCTGATCACACCGACGAACGGCGCGATGCTCGCCGTACTCCTCGCTGCGGGCGTGCCCTACCAACGCTGGGTGCGCTTCGCGGCGGGCGGTGCGCTCTTGGTGATGCTGGTGGGGGTTGGTGGGATCGTCTTTGCGGTGGTGACGGGGATGTAGATTGGTCGTAAGTCGTAAGTCACGGAAGGGAGGGGGCGCACCTCGTTGAACGAGCGACCGGCTGTCTGAGCCGCGAAGCGGCGAGTTCCGGACGCGAGTGAGGCGCAGGTGCGCCTCCGCCCTTACAGCTAGATCCCTGTTCCCTGCTTGTTGTCACGATCAGTGCGGCCTGACGGCCGCAGCTGAAGGGTCATCGTTTTCATGTTTGCTGTTCGCCGTTCCCCCTCACCCCTCACCCCTCACCTATGACGTTTTCGTTCAATCGCGACATCACCCACGCCCAGACCCTCCCGGCCCGGCTCTACACCGATCCGGTGTACTTCGCGCTGGAAGAAGAGAAGATCTTCGGACGGACCTGGCAGTTGGTGGGGAAGGTGGCAGATCTCGCGGAGACCGGGAGTTTCGTCACAGCGCAAATTGGCGACGAGGCGATCGTCCTCGTGCGCGACGGTGACACCTTCCGTGGCTTCCACAACATCTGCCTCCACCGCGCTGGCCCAGTCGCCGAAGGATGCGGCAAGCGGCAGTCCCTGCAGTGCCGCTACCACGGCTGGACCTATCGGCTCGATGGTTCACTCCTGCGTGCCCCCGAGATGGAGGGGACGGCGGGGTTCGATCCGGAGGCGATGCGTCTGATGCCGGTGCAGGTGGCCGCGTGGGGACCGCTGCTCTTCGCGAATCTCGATCTGAAGGCGCCGCCGCTGATGGAGTTCCTGGAAGGGATCCCCGAGCGCACCGCTGTCTTCCGTCCGGAGGCGATGCAGTACGTGATGCGGAAGTCGTGGATGGTCGAGTGCAATTGGAAGGTCTACGTCGACAACTATCTGGAGGGGTATCACCTCCCGATGGTGCATCCGGGCCTGATGCGCGAACTCGACTACGACGCCTATCGTGTCGAGCCACACCGTTACTGGTCACTGCAGCACGCGCCGCTCCGCCAGGGGCACGGTCCGGAACGGAAATACGTTCCGAAGGGGGAGGGCGACGATGCCCAGTACTACTGGCTCTTCCCCAACGTGATGCTCAATATCTACCAGGGACAGATGCAGACCAACGTCGTGATTCCGCATGGTCACAATCGTTGTGAGGTGGTGTTCGAGTGGTTTGCCGTCGAGCCACCGTCAGATGCAGCCCATGATCCACAATGGACCGCATTGATCGCCTTCAGCGATGAGATTCAGGACGAGGACATTACCATTTGCGAGCGTGTGCAACAGAATCTCCGCTCGCGAGTCTATGATCGCGGACGCTACTCCGCCCTGCGCGAGAATGGCGTTCACCATTTCCATGGCCTGCTTCACGAGTTCCTGACATGATCCGTTTGACCCGGCATGCTGCGCCGTTCCTCCTCCTGGTTGCCGCTGCGTGCGGCCCCTCGGCGCAGCCGATGACCCCGGACCCGGCCGCGCCCGATTCCTTTGACGTCGCATTTGAGACGACCGCCGGCACCATCACGGTGCGGAGTCGCCGGGCGTGGGCCCCGATCGGGGTCGATCGCTTCCATCGGTTGGTGACGGACGGCTTCTTCGACGAGGTGCGCTTCTTCCGCGTGGTGCCAGGCTTCATCACCCAGTTCGGCCTCTCGGGGGATGCCGGGGTGAACCGCCGCTGGCGGGACGCCCCGCTGCAGGATGACCCGGTCCAGACCACCAACGCCAAGGGTACGCTGGCCTTTGCCCGTGGGAACGAAAACTCCCGGACCACCCAGCTCTTCTTCAACCTGGCCGACAACGGGATGATCCTCGACATGGCCCAGGGCTTCGGCTTCCCGCCCATCGCCGAGACGATCAGCGGGATCGAGACGCTGGACAAGATCTTTCCGGGGTATGGGGAGTCGCCCGATCAGGGGCGGGTGATGAGCGAGGGGAATGACTACCTGATCAAGAACTTCCCGCAGCTGGACGCCATCAAGAGTGCCAAGATCGTGGCCCACTGGCCGTAGGCGGTTGCGCCGTCCCGGCCCACCCCGCTAGACCTTCAGTGCCGCCCAGCGGGGGCGGCACCTACCACGAGGGGTACGATGAAGGACAAGCAGATGGAGAAGTTGATGAAGAAGGTGACCGGCTCAGCGCGGACCGAGAAGGACCGCCAGGGCCGTTTCGTGGACCCCACCTTGGTGGCCACGAAGCGTCCGGAAGAAGAGGCGGATACCGATCGCCAGTTTCTGTTCAAGGAGATGAAGAAGCGGGAGTTCTGAGCTCAGATCCCCCGCTGTAACAACTCGCGCACCACCTCGATCTGCTTGGTGGTCGGGAGATCCGCCGTCGCCTGACGCAGCGCACGGGCGCGCTCGAGACTCTTCGGATCCAGCAGCAACTCCTCCCGGCGCGTGCTGCTCGCCGAGACGTCGATGGCCGGGTAGATCCGGCGCTCGGCGAGCTCCCGGCTCAGGACAATTTCCGAATTGCCGGTTCCCTTGAATTCCTCGAAAATCACTTCGTCGGCCTTCGAGCCCGTGTCGATCAATGCGGTCGCGATGATCGTCAGCGAACCCTTGCCCACGCGCGGGTCCACTGCACGCGCGCTCCCGAAGAAACGCTTGGGGCGCTCCATCGCCTCCGCGCCGATACCGCCCGAGAGCGTCCGTCCCGATCCGCGGTCGATATTGTTGTAGGCACGGGCGAGCCGTGTCAGGGAATCGAGGATGATGACGACATCATCCCCGAGTTCTACCCGTCGGCGTGCGCGCTCCAGCGTCATCTCCGCGACCGCCACGTGGCGCGCGGCACCGTGGTCGAAGGAGGACGCGATCACCTCACCCGCGCCCGCCATCTCCATTTCAGTGACTTCTTCCGGGCGCTCGTCGGCCAGCAACACATACACAGTGACATCGGGCTGATTGGCGATGATGCCGCGCGCGATCGCGGTGAGAAGCGTGGTCTTGCCGGCCTTGGCCGGGGCGACCACCAGTGCACGCTGTCCCTTGCCGAGGGGGGCGAGGATATCGACGAGTGAGGCCGTGATATCCTTGCCGCGCGGGACGGGACCCGGAGTCGAGATGTGCAGGCGTTCTTTCGGGTGCGTGGCCGGCAAACGATTGAAGTCCGGCCGCGTCAAGCACTCGGCGGGATCGCGGCCGAAGATGCTGGTCACACTCTCCAGCGCCGGCCCCTTCCCGCTCCGCTGGGCGGTGGCCACGCCGATGATTTCATCGCCTGGTCTGAGCTTGTGCCGTGCCACGACGGATTGGGGCACGAAGATGTCGCGCCCGGTCGGGAGGTAGCTCGATTCACGAGAGCGAAGAAAGCCGCCGCCGCGGTCGGTCAGCTCAAGGATGCCCTCGGCCGCGATCGGACCCTCGGGGATCGTCGCGGATTCCTCGACCGCAAACTCGCCGGTATCGCCCGACTTGCGCCCGTTGCCGCCTGCTGGGCGCCGCCCGCGGCCGCGTCCACCGCGCCGCCGTGGGCGCCCGCCTGACCCTCCTCCGCCACCTCCATTTCCTGAACCGCCACCATTGCCGGAGCCACCACGCGATTCTCCGCTCATGATGTGCCTCCGGTGATGGCTTGGCGGATGAGGTCAGCGCCCTGTTCGAAACCATTCCCCTCGGCGATGTCGAGCGGGGAGTAACCGGCACATTCAAGGGCCGGATTCGCACCCGCGTCGAGCAACAGTCGAACGAGCGGGAGATGTTTGGCGGCCAGTGCAGCGTGGAGCGGGGTGTTGGTCATTGCATTCGTCGAGAGGGTATGAAGGTTGGCGCCATGCGCCAAGAGAAGTGTCGCAGCCCGTGGGGCACCAAAGAACGCAGCCAGGTGCAACGGGGTCCATCCATCCATCGTGTAGCTATCGGCCGCGGAGGCATCTTCGCGGAGAAGTTCCTCCAAACGTGCCACGTCGTCCACAGCGGCTGCTTCATGCACAGTCCGTGGCCATGCCTGTCCAGTGAGCCAACACGCGGTCTCTCCCGCGCGGTGGTACAACGCGAGGAGCAGGGGTGTTTCACCAGAGGGAGCTCGCTGCGTCAGCAGCGAGGGGTCGGCCTGGACGATCGAGCGCACGCGCTCAAGGTCGTTGTGCCGACAGGCGTCAAACAGTTCGTCGTTCACGAACCCGTATGGTGTGGGCGGCAGGAGGCGCGCTCAGCGGCGCTGCCAGCGGAAGAAATCACGCACCTCGGGGCCGTTTTCGCCAGTCCCTCCCGTCAGGACACGAGCAGGGAGCCGTGCGCCGGCGCCAAGTGCGCCGAGAAATGGCGCAGCGCGGGGGGCTGGGAGACGATCCGCATTCCCCGAATCTGCCCACGCCGCTCGCCGACATAGCTCAAAACCTCGGCCAGATAATCCACGTGACTCTGTGTATAGACGCGCCGCGGAAACGCGAGCCGGACCAATTCCATCGCTGCGGGCTTCTCGGTCCCATCGGGTTGCTGGCCAAACATCACCGATCCAATCTCGACCGAGCGGATCCCTCCCACGAGGTAGAGCACGCAGGAGAGCGCCCAGGCCGGGTACTCCGTCACCGGGATCTGAGGCAGCATCGCCTTGGCGTCGAGGTAGAGTGCATGGCCACCAGGGGGGGTCACGATCGGGATGCCCGCCGCAGTCAGTCGATCGGCAAGATAGGCCACCGAGCGCACCCGGTAGCGGAGATAGTCCTCGTCCAGTGCTTCCTCCAATCCGATGGCGATCGCTTCAAGGTCGTATCCCGCGAGGCCACCATAGGTCGGAAAACCCTCCGTGAGGATCAAATTGTCGCGACAGCGACGCGCGAGGTCGTCGTCGTTGAGGGCGAGGAATCCACCGATGTTTGCCATGCCGTCCTTCTTGGCGCTCATGGTGGCACCGTCCACTTCGGCAAACATGGCTTGGGCGATCTGCATCGGGGTCTCGTCCGCATGCCCGGGCTCGCGCTCCTTGATGAACCAGGAGTTTTCGGCAAACCGGCAGGCGTCGAGGAAGAGCGGGACGCCATGGCGCTTGCAGATGACACGCACTGCCCGGAGGTTCGCCAACGAGGCGGGCTGCCCACCACCAGAGTTGTTGGTCACGGTGTACATCACCAGCGGGACGTTGCTCCCCTCCTTCGCCAGTGTGCGCTCAAGCGCCTCGAGATCCATGTCCCCCTTGAACGGGTGGTACACGGACGGCTGCCGTGCCTCGGCAATGGGGATGTCGAGTGCAATGCCGCCACGCGCCTCGACATTGGCACGCGTCGTATCGAAGTGGGTGTTGTTCGGGACCACCTGACCCGGCTGCACCATCGCGCCAAAGAGGATGCGCTCCGCGGCGCGCCCCTGGTGCGTCGGAATGACGTGCCGCAACCCGGTGATCTTCTGCACCGCCGCTTCGAATCGGTAGAAGGAGTCCGCCCCCGCGTACGACTCGTCGCCGATCATCATGCCCGCCCATTGCCGCGAGGACATCGCGCCGGTGCCAGAGTCGGTCAGCAGGTCGATGAGGACGTCCCGCGCACGGAGCAGGAAGAGGTTGTGGTGCGCGGCATCAAGCGCGATCGCGCGCTCGGCGGGTGTCGTCTGACGGATCGGTTCGACGCTCTTGATCCGAAACGGCTCAATGATGGTGCGTGGAGAAAAGGTCATGGCCTTGCGGCGCGCTGGCGCCAGTAGAGGAAAACCGGAACTCCGAGGAGCAGGAGTGCGCTGCCGCGGAGGGCGTTGCCGGGATTGGATGCGATCGAGCCAAAGACGACGTAGGCTGCCGCTGCGATGAAGGCCAACGTCGTCCAGGGGTGATACGGGACGAAAAAGGTGACGGTCCCGGTCGTCGGTCGGCGTCGCAACACAAACAACGTAGCGGCAGTCAGCCCGAAGAATATCCAGTCCGCGAAGACGACGTAGTCGAGGAGGGCGCCGTAGGTACCGGAAAATACCAGCACGATCGCCCAGATGCCCTGTACGCTGATCGCCATGACCGGGGTGCGCCAGGTGGGGTGCAGTCTGGCGAAACTCTCGAAGAAGAGGCCGTCGCGGGCCATTGCCTGATAGACGCGAGGCGAGACGAGGATCACCAGATTGAGGAAGCCGAAGGTCGAGGCCACGATCCCAGCGGCGATCAACTGCCGTCCCCCCTCTCCCCCCAAGCTGGCCATGGTGTCAGCCGCGGGGGCCGTGCTCGCTGCGAGCCCCGCAGGACCTAGCGCCCGGAGGTAGGCGAGGTTGACCAACAGGTAGGCCACGACCACGCCGAGCACGCCGAGAATGAGGGCGCGCGGGAGATTGCGCTCGGCGTCACGGAGTTCCTCGGCGACGAAATTGGCTTGCTGCCACCCGCCGAATGCAAAGAGCACCGGTACGAGCGCCGCCCCAACCGCCATCACCAGAGAGTCGGGGCGCTGCACCACCTCGGCAACAACCTTGACTGCCGGTGCCTCGAAGGCGGCGACCACCAGCACCGCGATCGCCGCGAGCTTGAGGACGGTGAACACGTTTTGCGTCCACGCCGCTGGCCGGACACCGACCAAGTTCACTCCGGTGAGGAGGACGATCGAGCCAGCCGCCACGAACGGCTGGATGTCGGGGCTCCACCCGAAGAGGGCGCCCGCATACCCGGCGAACGTCATCGCCACCGCCGCGATGGCCCCTGTGGCGATCATCAGGAGGAGCGCCCAACCGTAGAGAAAGCCGGAAAGCGGGCCGAAGGCCTCGCGCAGGTAGACGTATCCGCCGCCTGCCTTCGGGCGTCGCTGACCAAGCTCGGCGAAGACAAAAGCCCCCAGAAGTGCAATGACCGCCCCCAGCACCCAGACGAGGAGCGTGCCACGGCTGCTCCCCATCCGTGCGGCCACGACCGACGGATTGAGGAAGATTCCAGCACCAATGATCCCACCGATGACGAGCATGGTGGCAGAGAACAGCCCGAGGGAGCGGGCATAGCCCACGGTGGGGGGTGTCGTCACGGGGAGGGAGCTCCGGCACTGGGGGTTGGCGGGTCCGGCGTCTCAGGAGGATCACCCGACGGTCCCGCAGGCACAAGGCGCCCCCGCGCGGCTACTTTTCCGCCGCGCGGGGTGTCCTGATCAACCCCGCCCGACACTGACCCTGATCCGAGGCACGCCGCGCCAATGATGCGTTCCATTCTCTTCTGGCTCTCCGAGCGTCAGTCGATTTTCAACTTCGTGCGCCGCAACCGGATTGCCCGCGGTATGGCGTCGCGCTTCGTCGCCGGCGAGACCGTGGAAGAAGCCGTGGCCGCCGCACTCGAGTTGCAGGCGCGCGGCATCACGACGACGCTTGACCTCCTCGGGGAAAGCGTCAGCGATTTTGCCGAGGTCGAAGCGGCAACCGCGACCTATCTCGAGATCCTGGAGCGTCAACACGCGGCTGGCACCGAGGTGAACGCGTCGCTCAAGTTGACACAATTCGGACTCGACTTGGACGAGGCACGTTGTGAAGTCCAGGTGCGCCAGATCATGGAGCGAGCCAAGAGCCTCGGCGGGTTCATCCGGTTGGATA
>JAHECN010000116.1 GCA_024641735.1 Gemmatimonadota bacterium
CCACCGGCGAATGGGCCAAGCGGAACATCATGGCAACTGCCCCAGCCGACGCACCGGCACGGGTGCACGGGATGACGGTCTCGAAGCTCGTCGCTCGCGGCGTCATCTTCTGGCAGTGCAATAACGCGCTGCACGGCGTGGCGGCTCGCCTCGCCGGGATGACGAAGGGAGATCCCGACACGGTCTATGCAGAGTTGAGGGCGGGGCTCATGCCGCACGTGAAGTTGGTGCCGGCGCATACGATGCTGGTGGGATTGTGTCAGGAGCGCGGGTGTACGTATGAGGCGCTGGTCTGAACGGCGAACGGCGAGTCGCCACCACAGGTGACGCCCTGAAGGGATGAAGCCGATGCAGCGATACCCAGACGATGCGCTTGTATGCGGAGAGGTCGCGCGGCGTCTGCTTGGGGGGCATACCCCGATCGTCACCCGCTTCGCCCCCTCTCCCACCGGTGAACTCCACCTCGGCCACGTGCTCCATGCCGCCTGGGTCTGGGGGGTCGCCGAGGGTGCAGGCGCGCGCGTGATCGTGCGCATGGAGGATCATGATCGGGCCCGCTGCACACCAGCATTCGAGCGCGCCATCCTCCGCGACCTCGCCTGGCTCGGCTTCACCACAGATGATCCGTCACTCGCCTCGCTCCAGGAAGCGCACTCGACGTTTCGTCAGAGCAACGTCCCCGAGTTCTATCAAGCTGCATTCGATCAACTCGCCCGAGCGGGACTCCTCTACGGTTGCACCTGCGGCCGCGCCGATCTCCCAGCACCCGGACCCGACGGCGAGCGCCACTACCCAGGCACCTGTCGCGGCGAGCCGATCGATCGCCCCGGTCGCACCGCCGTCCGCGTAATGCTCCCCGACCACGTCACTGCCGTCGAAGATCTCCGACTCGGCACCCTGCACCAGCATCCAGCACGCGAGCACGGCGATCCCGTGATCCGTGACGCGCAGGGCCAGTGGACCTATCAGTTCTGTGTTGTGGTCGATGACCTCCGCCACGGCATCAACCTCATCGTTCGAGGCGAAGACATTCTCGCCTCGACTGGTCGGCAACTTCTGCTTGGTGAGTTGCTCGGTCGCACCACGCCATTCGTCACAGTGCATCATCCGCTGCTCTACGCGGCGGACGGCACCAAGCTCAGCAAGCGAGATCGGAGCGAGACGGTGCGGGCGTTGCGGGAAGCGGGGATGAGCGCGCGGGAGGTTGTGGAAGCGGGGATGATGGATGATGGATGATGGATGGTAGGTGGTAGGGGATGAGGGCGAGGAGAACGACGGTTCTCTTATCCATCATCCATCATCCATCATCACTGTCCGTACACCACCCCATACATCATGTAATTCCGCATCACCGCCCGCACATACCCGCGCGTCTCGTCGTACGGGATCCGTTCAATGAACACCTCGATATCCGGGACCGCGTTCCGCACCGACTCGCTGTCGACTTTGCCGCGGAGCGTCGCCTGACTCCAGCGATTCACCCGTGAGACGCCAGCGTTGTATGCGGCGAGCGCACGCTCCGGTTCCGGGTAGCGCTTGAGTGCTTCCGCGAAGTGCCGCATCCCGAAGGCCAAATTCACGTCGGGGACCCAGAGCAAGGCCGCGTCGAAATTGGTGAAACCGAAGGCTCGGCCGAGGGCCGGTGCGTTGGCCGGCATCATCTGCATCAGGCCGCGTGCGCCTGCTGCGGACGTCGCGCGCGGCTCGAAGGCACTCTCCTGCCGGATGACTGAGGCGGCGAGCAGCGGATCGACACCTTCCGCCGCCGCGGTCTCGCGCAGCCGCCCCTCGAATGGCAACGGGTAAATCAAGCGCCACAGTGTGGCGTCGCGCTCAGCGCCCGCAGAGAGTGCCCGTGACGCGAGCTGACTGCTCCGCCGCGCGTAGCCGAAGGCGGCGAATGCCTCCGCGGCGCGGAGCATCTGGTCGCTCGCGGTCGCGAGCAACGCGACGCGATCGAGCTCGAAGTCAGACTCCGTGTTGAGCCCGAGCGTGTCGAGCAACGCCGCTCGGCGGAAGGTCGCCGTGAGGGTCGAATCGACCGTGACCGTTGCCGCCACCGGCGCCACCCAGGGGAGGGAGTCGAGTCGGATTGCGGCACGCCCGGCGTAATAGCTCTCCAGCCCGCGATCGAGCAGCTCCGTCAACCCTGCACGCCCGCCCGTGCGATCGCCGCTCGCAAGCAATGCGCGTGCGCGCCAGTAGCGGATCGCATCCTCATTCACGCCAACGGGCGGATTGGTGGTGAGCATGTCGGTCAGCTCACGCGCCGCCTGCGCTGCGTTCCCCTTCTCCAGCGTGATCAGCGCCGCGAGGATCGCGCTCCGCGGTCGGTGTACGCTGGTCGGGTAGCGCATCACCACGCGACGGAAGAGCGTGCGGGCGGAATCGACATCACCGTTGTCGATCGCGAGGTCGCCAAGCAGGTAGAGCGCCGTTCCCGCGGCGACGGTGTCATCAGGGAAGTCCTTCACCACATCCTGCAGCGCAGCGGTGGCGTTGCCGGTGCCGGAGCGGAGCATGGCGCGAGCAGCGTAATACGCCGCGTGTCCGGCCAGCGCGGGATCGGTGACGCCACGGAATTGGGCGGCGGCATCGGGCCACTGGTTCAGATCACCGAGCGCAGTGCCGTAGCGGAAACGATCGGAGGAACCGAGTGCACCACCCTTGAGTGCCGCGGCGTATTGTGCCACGGCCTGACTCGCGCGACCGACCGCGGCGGCACGCCGCGCGACGTCGAGACGTTGATCGCGTGTGAGCGGGACGGAGAGTTGGTCAATCAACACGAGCGCTTCACGCGACGTCGCACTCGAGTTGCTGCCGCCGAGGAGTCCGAGGAGTTCGTCGCGGATGCCACCACGCTCGGCGTCGCTCTTCGCTTGCCCCCAGCGGAGGCGCGTCGCCGGCGCGCGTGCGCTGAGACGGGTGTAGGCTGCGATGGCGCCGGTGATGTCGCCACTCCGTTCACGTGCCAGCGCTTCCGTCCAACTGATGCGCGCAGCCGCCGCGCGATTGGTGATCCCCTGGTACCCCGCGGCACGCACGGCGGAGTCTGCCTCAACCCCTGCCGCACGCAGCGTGAACCAGTCGCGCAGCTCAGGGAAGCGTTGTCCCGCCATCCGATAGTACACCGCCGCCGAATCCCGCTGATCCAGGCGATCGAGTGCCCGCGCCACGATCAGAAGTCGACGACCCTGCTCACTCGCCGTCCGCTCGTTGCTGTTCCCGGCCACCGCCGCCATGCCCTGCGTCAGCGCGTCCTTCGCCCGATTCTCCCCCAAGGCCGCCTCGGCGAGGAGCCGCCGGCCGAGCCGATCGAAGCGTGAGTCGAGCCAGCTCTCTCGCTCCAGGAGTCGCCGGACCGTCCCCCAGCCCTCCCAGCCCGCCGCGCCCTGCGCGGCAAGAATCACCGCGTCAGGAGTCCGGGTGGACGGGGAGGCTAGCGTGGCAGCAAGTATCTCGGTCGTGCGCCACGGCTGGCCCGCGCGCAACGCCGCCTCCGCCTCGGCTAGAGGAGATTGGGCCGACAGCGGAAGCGCGAGAAAGGCGAGAAGCAGCGAGACACGGATCATGATGGAAAGTAGCATACGAGGTACGACGTGTTAGCTGCCATCCCAAACACCCACGACCTTTACGACCTTTACGACCTTTACGACAAGGGCAACGCATGCGTCGCCCCTACGACCTCTCACGACTCACGACCAACGACTCACCCCTCCGCCGAAGGCACAAACTCCCCTTCCCACCGCGCCATCACCACCGAGGCGAGGCAATTGCCGAGCAGGTTCACGGAGGTCCGCCCCATATCCATGATCGCGTCGACACCAAGGATCACTGCCACGCCCTCAAGCGGGAGCCCGAAGGAGGCGAGTGTGCCGGAAAGAATCACCAGTGACGCGCGGGGCACGGCCGCCACACCCTTCGACGTCAGCATCAGCGTCAGCATCATCAGGAGCTGCGTACCGAAGGTCATCTCCACCCCGGCCGCCTGCGCCACAAAGACTGATGCCACGGCCAAATAGAGCGTGGAACCATCGAGATTGAACGAGTAGCCCGTCGGGAGGACGAAGGCGACGATCCGCTTCGGCACACCCATTTTCTCGAGGTTTTCCATTGCGAGCGGCAATGCCGCCTCCGAGGAGGCGGTCGAAAAGGCGATCAGGAACGGCTCCTTGACATGCTTCCAGAAGAGCTTGTGCGGGACCTTGGCAATGATCGCGATCGGCAGCAGGACGATCAGGCAGAAGACGAAGAGCGCCCCGAAGAGCGTCAGGACCAGGATGCCGAGGGAGCCGAGGACGCTGAGTCCGCTGGTCCCAACCGTCACGGCGATCGCCGCGGCGATGCCGAAGGGCGCGAAGCCCATCACGATGCCCGTGAACTTGAACATCACCTCGGTCAGCGACTCGCAGAAGGCGATCATCGTCTCCTTGTGCTTTCCACGCACCTGCGCCAACCCGATCCCGAAGAGCACCGAAAAGAAGACGATTTGGAGCACTTCGTTGTCGGCGGCCGCCTTGAAGAAGGAAGCCGGTACCGTGTGATCCAGCACGCTGGAGAAGGTCGCCTTGGTCTCGGCGAGTTTGGCGCCGGCGTCGGCAGGAGCGTTCAAGTGGACGCCGTCGCCGGGGCGGACCAGATTGACGGCGCCGAGGCCGATGAAGAGCGCGGCCGTGGTCGCGATCTCGAAGTAGATGATGCTGCGCAGCGCGAGTCGGCCGACCTGCTTGAGGTCGTCGCCGTGTCCGGCGATACCCACCACCAACGACCCAAAGATCAGTGGGACGACGATCGACTTGATCATCTTGATGAAAATCATGGCGACAGGCTGGAAATACGGGGCGAGCGAGGTGCCGGTCCAGACGGCGAAGTCGAGATAGCCGATCAGGACACCGAGCACCATGGAGATACCGATCCACCAGGTGAGGGGGATCTTCCGCAATGCCGCGAACATGAATTCTCCGGGGGGAGGTGGGTCAGCTGACCAGCGTTGAGACCTTCTGTTCGACACCATCCAACAACTGCTGCCAACTCTCTGCGAATTTCGCTACGCCATCCACTTCCAGGAACTCAGTCCGCTCGGCGAGCGTGCCAACGCCGAGGGCGTCGAACCGCGCCAGCGCCTTGGCGGCAGCCGCCTCGACGGCAGGCGTGATCCGGACCTGCGGCTGGCCATGGTCGGCATAGGCGCGGAAGGTGTCAGGTGGGAGGGTGTTCACGGTGTCGGGGGCAATCAACGCTTCGACATACAAAACGTCGGAGAGCGACGGATCCTTGGTGCTGGTCGAGGCCCACAGCGTCCGCTGGACCTTGGCACCCTTCGCAGCAAGTGCTTGCCAGCGCGGCGACTTCACCGATTCACCAAAGACCGCATACGCGACGACCGCATTGGCGATCGCGACCGTGTGGCGCAGGTCCGCGCCTTCCGGCCCGGCCTTGTCGAGCATGGCGTTGGCCTGACCATCCACTCGGCTCACAAAGAACGAAGCGACCGAGTGCACCGTGTCGATCGGGAGCCCGGCAGCAGCGCGCTGCTCGAGTCCCTTGCAGAAGGCCTCAATCACTTCGCGATATCGCGACACCGCGAAGAGCAACGTGACGTTGACGTTGATCCCCTTGGCGAGGCAATGCGCGATGGCCGGGAGGCCTTCCTTCGTCCCCGGGATCTTGATCATCGCATTCGGGCGGTCGACGCGCGCCCAGAGGCGTTCAGCCTGCGCGATCGTCCCCTCGGTGTCACGCGCCAGCGTTGGTGCCACTTCAAGAGAGACCGTGCCGTCGCCGTTCCCGCTCGCATCGAAGACCGGGCGAAACACGTCACACGCCGCCTGCACGTCGGCCACCATCAGCGATTCGACGATCTCCGCCGTCGTGGCGCCGCGCGCTGCGAGTGTCCTGACGTCGCCGTCGTAATCACTGCTGCCGGCGATCGCCTTCTCGAAGATCGTCGGGTTCGACGTCATTCCCTTCAGTCCATCCTCGCGGATCAGTCGTGCGAGCTCGCCAGAATGCACCAGGTCCCGGGTAATGAAGTCGTACCAGGGGGATTGGCCGAGCGCGCCGAGCTGTACGAGAGGATGGGTCATCGGGGGATCCGTATCAGACGAGGGAGCGCACGGCGTCGACGACGCGTGCGGGAGTGAAGCCGAATTCCTGGAAGAGGCGATCACCCGGCGCCGAGGCCCCGAAGTGATCGATGCCGAGCGAGATGCCCCGATCGCCGACCCAGCGCGACCAACCGAATGTCAGAGCCGCCTCGATCGAGACGCGCACCGTAAGCTCGGCAGGAAGCACCCGCTCGCGCCACACCGCATCCTGCGCGAGGAAGAGCTCCCATGACGGCATCGAGACGACGCGCGTCGGAGTGCCTTCCGCTTCAAGAGTCGCCGCCGCGGCGACGGCCACATTCACTTCCGATCCAGTCGCGATCACGATCGCCTTCGGGGCAGTCGCGGGCTCGTGCAGGATGTACCCGCCGCGTGCCGTGCCATCGACCGCGCCGTCTGCCGTGCGTGCCAACCCGGGAAGCTTCTGCCGCGTGAGGATCAGTGCCGTCGGGCCCGTGGACCGCGCGATCGCCGTGCGCCACGCCGCCACCGTCTCCTCCGCATCCGCCGGACGGAGCGTCACCAGGCCCGGCACACCACGCAACATCGCGAGATGTTCGATCGGCTGGTGGGTTGGTCCGTCTTCGCCCACGCCGATGGAGTCGTGGGTGAAGATGTACAGCACAGGCAAGCCCATCAGCGCGGCGAGCCGGATCGACGGTTTGCAGTAGTCTGCGAAGACGAGGAAGGTGGCGCCGTAGGGACGGATGCCACCGTGCGCGGCCATCCCGTTCAGTGCCGCCATCATCCCGTGCTCACGAATGCCCCAGTGAAAGCGGGGGCCGGTCGTGGTCGCGGAGAAGACATCGCCGAAAGAGATGTTGGTGCCATTGCTGCCGCCGAGGTCGGCCGAGCCGCCGGCGAGTCCGAGGATGATCGGTGCGAGCGCCTCGAGAGCCTTGTGCGAAGCCTGACGCGTCGCGAGCGATTCGCCCGCGAGATTCGGCAACGCGCCTTCCCAGCCATCGGGGAGGGTGCCGGCGAGTTGTGCCTGAAACGCCTCGCGCGCCGGATTCAGCGCAACACGCGCTTCCCACGCGGCAACGGCGGCGTTCCCTTCTTCCACCAGCGGCGCCATCTCGGCGTACGCTTCGGGTGCGACGTGGAAGGGATCCGTGGGCCAGTCGAGCAACGCCTTGGTGCGCGTGATCTCATCCGCACCGAGCGGCTCGCCATGAGCCTTGGAGGAATCACGCTTGGTCGGGGCCGGATCGCCGATGATCGTCTTGAGGATGATCAGTGTTGGTGCGTCTTGATGTGCAGCGGCCTGACTCAGCGCGGTGTCGATGTCGTCCAGGTCGTTCCCGTCGCGCACGTGTAGCACCTTCCAGCCATACGCCATGAAGCGGGCGCCAACGTCCTCGCTGAACGACAGATCGGTGCGCCCATCGATGGTGATCGAGTTGTCGTCCCAGATCACGGTGAGACGGTCGAGCTTGTTGTGCCCGGCGAGTGATGCGGCTTCGCTGGCCACGCCTTCCATCAAATCGCCATCCGACGCCAACACCCAGGTCCGGTGGTCGCAGAGTTCCGCGCCATACTGGGCGCGGAGGAGTCGCTCCGCCATCGCCATCCCGACGCCGTTGGCAATGCCCTGCCCGAGGGGGCCCGTGGTCGTCTCGACGCCAACGGTGTGGCCACGCTCCGGATGCCCTGGCGTCTTGGAGCCCCACTGCCGGAAGTTCCGAATCTCCTCCAGGGGGAGATCGTATCCGGAGAGATGCAGCGCGCCGTAGAGCAGCATCGACGCGTGACCACACGAAAGCACGAAGCGATCGCGATCCGCCCACTCGGGATGATGCGGCGCGTGCTTCAGGTGGCGTCGGAACAGCACATACGCCACCGGTGCGAGTGCCATCGGAGTGCCCGGGTGGCCGGAATTCGCCTGTTGCACTGCGTCCATTGCCAGGACGCGCAGGGAGTTGATTGTCTTCCAGGCGGAGATCGGTTCGAAGGGCTGGCGTGCGGCGGAATCGGTCACGGCGGGCCGGGTCTGGGTCGAGGGCTCACAGGATGGCCGCGCGGGGCGACCGGACGGGGGCAAGATAATAGGAGGGGCG
>JAHECN010000117.1 GCA_024641735.1 Gemmatimonadota bacterium
CCTTCGCGATGCTCGCGGGGTCACCACCCAGCGCGGCGGCGGGCGCGACCATGGGTGCCGGCCCCACAGGCTGGCGTCCGCCCGTGGCGCCCCCACAACCAAGGAGAACGGAGCCGAGCAGAAAAGCGGCGAATGGGCGATGAAGCGTGACGATCACGCTGGACAGCCTCCTTCAAATGCATGGCGACGGATCCCATAAAAGATACACTAACCGTCGGATCTGGGCGAATTGGGCCACTCCTGCCACAGGTGTGATGCGGCAGCCCAACAGACCCAATGAGGAGTAAGAATATCCCCATTACACGAAACGACTCGGGCTAATGGGTTTGACGCACGAATGACGGCCCGAAGAATCGCCGTATCAAACTTGCGGTTTACGGCCGCGGCATCCGCACGACCTCCCCGGTCCGGCTGCCACGACCGAGCGCGCCCTCCGAGTGCCCTACCAGCAACGAGCGTAACAGGCAAGCACTACGCGCGCACGGCGGACCTCAGACGATGGAGTCTCGAATGCGACTGAAATACTTGGTACCGCTGGCACTCATGGCAGCGAGCGTCGGCGCCTGTGCGGACCAGCCCGTGCTACCCGTGACAGATTCGCAGGGCCCGCGGATGGACTGGACGTGGGACGAGAATGCCACCATCGTGGCGCCAGGATCCATGAGTGGGTGGCTCTTTTATAACGACGAGACCGACGGCGTTAACAACGCACTGGGATCCTTCGTGACGGGACCGGGGAGCGTGATGCACGGCGTTGGAAGTGCCCAGATCAGCGTCTCAGGTACGCAAAGGGTGAATCTCGCGACTTACCAGTTCGCGGGGACACCACTCGCGAACATTACTGCCTTGAGATTCACCACGTACAATCCTTCGGCCGGAAACGGGGGCGGCTCCACTCGTTCAGCGTACCTCAACTTCAACGTGGATTTCAATGGCACCGACTCGTGGCAGCGTCGGTTGGTGTACGTCCCGACCGTGAATGGCACCGTGCTCCCCGACACATGGCAGGAATGGGACGCGTATGATGGCGGCAACGCCCGGTGGAGCTACTCTGGCGGCACCTGGCCAGTCACAGCAGAGGCCGGCACAACCACCAAAACATGGGCTCAAATTTTGACGGACTACCCCGGTGTCCGGATCCGGGTGACCGACGCTCACCTAGGCCTGCGCGTCGGAGAGCCTTATGCGAGCGGCTATACCGAGAACATCAGTTCGTTCACCTTTGGTACCGCTGGAGGTGAGACCCGGTACGACTTCGAGCCGTTCGTGACCGCCACCACCCGTGAGACATGCAAGAATGGTCGCTGGGTGGACGTGCGCCGGGCCGATGGCTCCGCATTCCGGAATCAGGGCGATTGCGTCTCCTATATCCAAACGGGCCGCTAAACACCAAGGTATCCCTTAACCAACTTGAAGGGCCCCGGCAGTAACACACGCTCCCGGGGCCCTTCATTGCGTTCCAATTTTCTCCACTATGTCCCCGGCGCGATTCGAACGCGCGACCTGTCGCTTAGGAGGCGACCGCTCTATCCAGCTGAGCTACGGGGACGAGATGATTCAAAATGCTACCGCTTGCGCCCTGACCGCCACCCTTTGAAGAGCTCGATGGCGATCGGCAGCACGCTAATGCCGATGATCCCCAAAATCACCAGCGAGAAGCGCTCCTTGACGGCCGGAATATTGCCGAAGGCATAGCCCAGCCAGACGAAGCCCGTCACCCAGACGACCGCCCCGACGACATTGTAGGCCAGGAACCGTCGATAGGACATCGTGCCGATCCCGGCAACGAAGGGAGCGAAGGTCCGCACGATCGGAATGAAGCGCGCCAGAATGATGGTCTTCCCGCCGTGGCGTTCATAAAACGCCTGCGTCTTCTCCAAATATTCGATCTTGAGGAAGCGAATCTGTCCCGAGAAGGCGCGCGGCCCGATATACCGGCCGATGTGGTAGTTCACACCGTCGCCCAGCACGGCCGCCACGATCAGCAGGCCCGTGAGCGCCCACGGGTTCATGTCCCCCAACGCCGCGAAGGTCCCGGCCGCGAAGAGCAGCGAATCGCCGGGGAGGAGCGGCATGATGACCAGCCCGGTCTCCACGAAGATGATCAGGAAGAGAATGCCGTAGGTCCACCCGCCATAGGCTCGGATCAGTTCGCCGAGATGCACGTCGAGGTGGAGGAAGTAATCCACGAATTGCTGGAGGAGTGCCATTTAGTCCTGGGGAGTGAATCCGAATTCGCCCAACAAGGGGACGAACCGAACATCGTGAATGGGTTCTTCGCGGTAGCCGGTGCCATCGGCGTCACGCGTGACCAGGGTGAGCACCTGCGCGTCCTGCGAGCCAACCGGAATCACCATCCGTCCACCGACGGTGAGCTGTTCCACGAGCGGGCGCGGCACACTCGGTGATGCGGCTGCCACGACGATCGCATCGTACGGAGCATTGGGTTTCCACCCCAGCGTCCCGTCGGCATGCATGACGGACACATTTTCATAGTCGCCCAACGCCCGGAGCGTCTCGTGCGCGCGCCGGGCAAGCTCAGGCACCCGCTCGATCGAGAAAACGCTCTCGGCGAGCATGGAGAGGAGCGCGGTCTGATATCCCGATCCGGTCCCGATCTCCAGCACGCGCTCCCGGCCAGTCAACTGCAGGAGCTCGCAGGAGCGCGCCTGCACGAAGGGCTGGGAGATGGTCTGCCCATTGCCGATCGGCAGCGCCTCGTCCTCATAGGCCCGGTGCCGAATGTGTTCGGGAACGAACTGGTGTCGCGGCACCGTCGCGATCGCGCGCAACACCGCCATGTCGCGGACGCCCTTCCGTTGCAGCGCCTCGACGAGCGCCGAGCGATACCCGACGAATCCATCGCTCACGCTAGCGCTCCAGCCGCCATCCGCGCACCGTCTCGAGCAACTCGTGATTGGTCAGATCGAGTTGCAGCGGCGTGATCGCGATGTACCCCTCGTTGACGGCGGCGTGATCGGTGTCGTCCGCACCAGTCCAGGTAATCGTCCCACCGCCGATCCAAAACACCTCGCGACCCCAGGGATCCTTCTGGCGCGCCACGGACCCTTCGAAGATACGGGAGCCGAGACGCGCCACTTTGATTCCCTTCACCTCATCCGCCGGAATCCCGGGAAGATTGATGTTCAACAGGGTGTTCTTCGGGAAGTCCTTGAGTGCTGTGATGTTGCGGACCAGACCTGCGAGGATGGAGGCATACCCGGGGATCAGGTCGTCGCGGCGTCCTGCGAAGGAGACGGCCACACCGGGAATGCCGAGCACCACGGCCTCCATCGCGGCCGACACTGTGCCGCTATAGAGGACGTCCTCGCCCATGTTCGGGCCGTGATTGACCCCCGAGAAGACAAAGGCAGGTTGTTCGGGGAGGAGTGCCTCGAGCGCCAGCAGGACACAGTCGGTCGGTGTCCCGTCCACCTGCCACGTCCCATCGGGACGCGCGACGGGGCGAAGCGGCCGCGTCAGGGTGAGGGCGTGGCTCTGGGCGCTCTGTTCCCGGTCCGGAGCGACGACGGTGACATGGGCGACCGTCTGGCACGCTTCCGCGAGCACCTGAATGCCCGGGGCGAGGATTCCGTCGTCGTTGGCTACGAGAATGTGCATGGGGAGAAGATAAGCGGGGGCGGATCACCCCACCCCGAGGTCCAGCTCCTCACTCTGTTCCTGGCGGATGGCCGGCTCACGGCCCTCAAGGATTGCCAGCACGTCGTCGAGCGCGGCCCGCACCTCTTCCACCGTCTCGAAGCGCATCGCTGCGCGGGCGGCCTGCTTCAGTTCCCCAGAACGGCGATAGTGATCGAGACGCTGCCGTGCGCCCTCGATCGTGAACTTCTCCGTGTACAGTAGATGCTTGACCAACATGATCATCTCGACCTCGCGCGACTTGTAAACGCGATTGCCGGATCGATTCTTCGCGGGGTTCAGGAAGCGAAACTGACTCTCCCAGTAGCGCAGGACATGCGGCTTCAGATCGGTGAGGGCGCACACTTCGCCGATGGAGAAGAACTGCTGAACCGGATCGGGCAGGGTCGTGGTCATTGTTCCGCCTTGAGTTCACGCTCCATGAGCTGACGAATCGCCTCGCGCGGTGCGGCGCCGTCAAACAGAATCGCAGCCACCTGTTCCGTGATCGGCATCGCGATCTTGTGCCGCTGCGCGAGTCGGGTCGCCCCCAACGCCGTATTGACGCCCTCGGCCACGTTGCGATGCGTCGCGCGGTACTCCTCGAGCGTCGTGCCCTGGGCGAGCAGGATGCCGAGCTGCCGATTCCGCGACAGCCCGCCGGTGCACGTCAAGATCAAGTCGCCCATCCCTGCCAGCCCGGAGAACGTCTTCGCTTCGGCGCCGAGGGCCTGACCGAGTCGCGCGATCTCCGCCAACCCTCGGGTCAACAGCGCGGCGCGCGGATTGTGCCCCATGCCGAGCCCTTCGAGCACACCTGCCGCGATGGCGATCGTGTTCTTGAGGCTGCCAGCGAGCTCCACTCCCGTGACATCCGAACCGGAGTAGACACGGAAATACCCATTGCTGAAGCAGGCCTGCGTCTCCGCGCACGCAGTCGGATCGGCAGAGGCCGCCACGACCGCGGTCGGCTGGCCCTGATGCACTTCGTCCGCAAAGCTGGGCCCCGAGAGCGCCACGAACGGCAGCTGCGGCAGCACCTCCGCGGCGACATCGCTCATCAGGGCAAGCGTCTCCGTCTCGATCCCCTTGGTGGCACAGACGAGCCGTGTCCCGGGACGGACGAATGGCGCCGCGCGCTCGAAGACCCCACGGGTGACATGACTCGGGGCAACGGAGCAAATCATCTCGGCGCCCTCGAGCACGTCTTCCAACGCGTGGCTTGCGATCAATCGCGAATCGAGGGCGGCCTGTGGGAAATAGAGTGTGTTGACATGCTGCGAGTTGATTGACGCGACGACCTCAGGCTCGTGCGCCCAGATCCTGACCGCATGGCCATTGCGCGTCAGCAGATCGGCAAGCGCCGTCCCCCACGCCCCTGCCCCGAGCACCGCGACCCGGGTCACGCGTCCGACCCCGGCGCCGCCTGCACGCTGCGTCCGAATCGATTCTCGGTCCCGGCAATCAACCGGCGAATATTCCCGTGGTGCAGCACGATGACGATCAGGGACAACAGCGCGATGTACGGGACGGCGCCATGATGTTCGGGGTGCAAGAGCCAGAGCGATGGCGGAAGCGCCAGCGCCCCGACAATGCTGCCGAGCGAGACGTAGCCACTGAGCCGCGTCGTAAGGCCCCAAAGCACCAGCGACACGAGAAAGGCGAGCGGCGCGAATCCCAGCACCACCCCGCCACCGGTCGCCACACCCTTTCCCCCCTTGAAGCCGACGAACACCGAGAACACATGCCCGAAGACCGCCAGGGCACCGAGCAGAATCGAACCGAGTTCGCTCGCGTGGATCGCGGCACCGAACACGGCCACCGGGATCGCACCCTTCAACATGTCGAAGATTCCGACCGGAATCGCGTAGCTCCAGCCCAGCTGTCGGTACAGATTCGTCGCGCCGAGGTTGCCGCTACCGACCGTTCGCAGATCGATCCCCTTCAAGCGGAGCGCCACCCAGTGGGAGGTCGGAATCGCACCCAACAGGTAGGATCCAAACAGTGCCGCCAGGAGGCCGCTACTCATCGACGGTTGCTCCGCCGATTGAGCTTCAGTCGGAGCGGTGATCCGGTGAAGCCCCAGACCTTGCGGAAGCCACGAATCAGGTAGCGCTGGTACGATTCCGGAATTGCGTCCGGGCGATTGCAGACGATCGCAAACGTCGGAGGTGCAGACTCGATCTGCGAGATGTACATCAGCTTCACCTCGTCGCCACCGGCCTGCGGCGGCGCGGCACGCTCCAACAATGCGGCCAGCACATCGTTCGCTTCGGAGGTCGAGACCCGCTTCTTCCGCTCTTCGGCAATCTGAATGATCAGGTCGAGCACCTTCCGGACACGCTGCCCGGTGAGTGCCGAGCCATAGAGGAACGGGACAAACTCGAGGAATGGTGCCTTCTCGATCAGCTGTTCTTCGCCACGCTTGGCAGTGTTGGCGTCCTTCTCTTCGATCAGGTCCCACTTGTTGACCAGGACAATGACGGCGCAGCCTGCGTCCCACGCGCGATTGGCAATCCGCAGGTCCTGATTGTGCATCCCCAGCTTCGCATCGACCACGAGCAGACAGATGTCCGCACGGCCGATGGAGCGTTCCGTCCGCATGCCGGAATAGAACTCGAGATCTTCCGCGACCTTCGCCCCGCGACGGAGTCCGGCGGTATCGACGAAGCGCAGCGTCGTGCCGTGGTAGGGAAAGTCGGTGTCGATCGAGTCGCGCGTCGTCCCGGCGATCGGCGTCACCACCAACCGCTCCTCCCCGAGGAGCTTGTTGATCAGGGACGACTTGCCGGCGTTCGGGCGACCGACCACCGCCACGTTGATGACTTCCCCTTCTTCTTCTTCCGGAGACTCCGGAAGCAGGCGGACCACTTCATCCAGCAGATCGCCGCTTCCCTTCCCCGTGGCGGCGGACACTGGCCACGGCTCGCCCAGACCGAGGGAGAAGAAGTCGAAGCGCTTCTCGCGCTCCGTCAGCTCGTCCAGCTTGTTCACGGCCAGGATGACGGGACGCCCGGAAGTACGGAGCACTGCGGCGATCTCGGCGTCGATCGGATTGAGTCCGTCCTTGCCGTCCACGAGGAGGAGCAAGACATCCGCTTCGACGACTGCGCGCTCCACCTGTTCGCGGATCGCGACGTCCATGGTGTCGTCGGAGCCCGGTACCAACCCACCGGTGTCCACGACCCAGAAGTCGGTGCCGATCCAGTTGGCGCTGCCGAAGTGGCGGTCACGCGTCGTGCCGGCCTTGTCGGAGACGATCGCTTCGCGACCGCCGACGAGGCGATTGAAGAGGGTGGACTTCCCGGTGTTCGGGCGTCCAATCAGGGCGAGTGTGGCTTTGCTCATACGGCGAGGGGCTCGGTGAGGGCATCGACAAAGGTTCGCGAGAGCCGCACCGGCATGGGCACTGCTTCGGTCAGGTCTTCCAGGGGCATCGAATCGATGAACAACCCGGAGTCGTTCAGGGTCTCGCCCGGCAGGAGTGCCAGGTCGAAACCGTCCAGCTCTTGGAGCGCTTCACGCATGGCGCTCCCGGTCAGGAGTCCCGCGGTCGTGACACGCGGACCGAAGAGGTCGTTGACCACCTCGATCAATTGGAACTCAGCACCAGTCGCCTCGGTGAGGGGACCAAGCACCATCGGCATGAGGGGCGCCATGGACGTGCCGGTGACGACGGCAATCTTGCGGCCCTCCCAGCCACGGATGGCATCGGCACCTTCGCGGACCTGCTCCTGCAGCCAACGCACGGATCCGACGCCATTCTCGACTTGGTCGAAGGTGCCGTAGGCTTCCGCTGGTGGAAGCTCGAGGTTGGCGCGGAGGTAGAGCTCGTCGGCGCCGTAGGCCCAGATGATGCCACGCTCCGCCTTGGCGCGTGCGGCGGCGGCCTCAACCATCACGACGGCGGCTCGACACTCCTCGACATCGGGTTCCCGTACCAAGTGATGCTTTGAGAACTCGGTGAGACCAACCGGCACGACGGAGATTGTCAGGACCTCCGGACCGAAGGCGTACAACTCGGCCAGCGTCTGCTGCAACGCCGCACCGTCATTCACGCCGGGTGACATCACGATCTGGGTATGGAACTCGATGCCATGATCCGCAAACTCGCGCATCTGCGGCAAAATTTCCGGAGCCTGCGGATTGCGGAGGACCCAGCGACGGATCGCGGGATCGGTGGCATGCACCGAGATGTAGAGCGGCGAGAGGCGATACTCGATGATCCGCGCGGTGTCGTGCGGCTTCAGGTTGGTGAGTGTTGCGAAGTTGCCGTACCGGAACGACAGACGGTAGTCGTCATCCCGGATCGAGAGGACGTTGCGGACGCCGTCCGGGTTGCCATCCACAAAGCAGAAGTCGCAGCGATTGGCACAACGGCGAATGCGCGGTGGCTCGACGGCGACGCCGAGCGGCTCCTCGATCGGACGCTCGACCACGACCTCGTACGCCTCCTCGGCGCCGGGCTCCTGGAAGACCAGAGTGAACTCCTCGTCGGCCGTGAGGAACTCCCAGTCGAGGA
>JAHECN010000015.1 GCA_024641735.1 Gemmatimonadota bacterium
GGTGTTGGGCGGTTTGGTTCGTGCGCTTGCGCCAAAACTCGGAACGCTCCGCGGCGACGTGCGCATGGCACTGGACCGCGATCCGGTGTCGCTCCTCTAGTCCGACGCGCGGTTACTGCGGAGGATCACCCTGAAGCCGAAATGATCCGCCCACACTGATCGTCCGGCCCGCCGAGGGCTCGGCCACCCGCCCTAAACTGCCGTTTACAGTGACGGATCCGATGACGCGACGATCAAAGACGTTCTGGATGGCGAGAAAGGGTGCGATCACGCGCGAGTGGTGGGTCCGATATTGCAGCCGGACCCCAGTGACCCCGACGCCCCAGCCATTCACCGCGAGCGTGTTCGCATCATCCGCGTACTGCCGCGCGCTCATGCCATGGTCGAGGTCGATGTGCAGGGGGCCCAACGCGCCGCGGATACCGACGCGTCCGACCGCACGCGGGATCCCGGCGACCTGTCGACCCGCGAGTTGCACGCCATTGAGGCGGTAGTCACGAAAAGTGGCGTTCGTGACCGTGAGTGTTCCGAGCGCCTGGAGGCCAGACGTGATCGGCACGGTGAGTGCTGCCTCCACGCCGCGCGTTCGCGTGCGACCGGCGTTGGTGAAGTACGAGCGGCCCCCGACTTCTTGGAATGGGGTGATGGCGTCGCGAGTGGTCGTCGTCCATCCGACCAACTCGCCGTGGCTCGTGCCGATCGCGCCGCGAATCCCCAACTCCATGGTGACACTCTGTTGCGGTTGTAACACCCGGTTCAACCCGGTGGTACCATCCGGCTGATTGGCGAGTTCCGTCGTGGTCGGTGTTTCGAATGCGGTCGCCACGCCTAACCAGAGTGTGCGGGAACCGAGTTGCCGCGCGATACTGCCATGGCCACTAAGCGCCCCCATCGCACGGTTGCCATCACCGGTCCCAATGGCGTCGTCCACCGTGAATCGGACCTGATCCCAGCGCACGCCACCGTGGAGCTGCCAGGCACGATAGGGCACCACGCCCTGCGCAAACCAGCCCATTTCGCGCACTGACTCGCGCTGATTGAGGAGCGAGGGACCGAAGGGTGTGCCCAGCAGGTGGCGTCGGTTTTCCCGGTCATCGCGACTCGATTGCAGGTCGATCCCACTCATGAGCTGCGCACCGCCAGCCAAGCGTCGGGTAGCACTCGCGCGAACACCACCACCCAGGCGATCGAGGCCGACCCAGAGTCCCTCATCCGCCGTGGTCGGCGAGGGAGCTGGCGCGGCGAGGGGGTTGTCGATCGATCGCGTGAGGAGCCACGAGCGCACTTCAGTCGACCACGCACCTGCGGTGTGGTCGAGTCCGAGCGCGAGTTGCTTCTGGTTGAGCGACTTCCCGGCATTCCGACGAATGTTGTTCGGCGCCCCTGCCGACGGTGTCGCCGCGGCCTCGGCCAAGGTGAGGGAACCGGGATTGTCGGCCCGCGGATCGTCCCCCCAGAGGGCGCGGAGGGTGAGACGCGTGCTCGGCTTCGGCTGCCACGCCAGTGCCCACTGCGCGCGATTCTGTTCGCTGCCGGAATGGTTGCGGAATCCATTGCTGGTCGTGAGTGCCGCACTCGAGAGAAGCGAGAAAGTCCCGAATCGGAGCGGATACGCGAACTGCGACCGGCGGGTGCCGAAGGTGCCTATCTCCATCCCCGCGTCAATCCGGCCTTCCCCTGACCTCGGCGCCTCGATCGACGTAAAGGCAAGTACGCCGCCCGCCGCGTTGCCATACGCGCTCGACGCCGCGCCGCGGAGCACTTCCACCCGACCGATCTGCGAGAGATCAATGTTCGTGAGTTGGCTCTGTCCATCCGGCATCGTTTGGGGGACTCCATCCAGCATGATCTTGATGCCACGCACGCCGAAGTTGGCGCGTGCCCCGAAGCCGCGGATGATCAATCGCTGGTCGAGTGAAGCATTCCACCGATTCGTCGCAATCACCCCTGGCACGAAGGCGAGCGCCTCATCGAGCCCGGCGCCGAGCCGCCCGCGCCGGAGTGCGGCGGAGTCCACCACCGTGACCGCCGAACCGAGCCGCGTGAGCTGCTCCGGGAGGCGAGTCACCCGGACCGAGATCGGATCGAGAATGGGCAGGGAATCCGGCCGCTGAGCGACTCCGGTGCCGGGGAGGAGGGCGCCGAGGGCCGCGAGGCATGCCAATCGGGAGAACGGGGCGTGTTGCATGCCGGGTAACGTGGCCCCACCGGGCCCCGCCGGCAACGCCCCTTCGTACCCCGACGGTCTTATCTTTCTCCTGCGATGACTTGGTTTCCCGATCTGACCCTGCCGCCCTTCGCGGACGCCGCTGTGGCCACCTTCCTTCCGGCCCCGGCCGATGGCGTGGTGCCCGAAGGCTTCTTCTCGACCTCGAACCTGCCAACCTATGTCCGGTTGGCGTCGGGGTGGGTCGCCCCAACGCGCCCTCGGATGGACTGCGTGCTCGTGCAGCGCGGCGACGGGCTCGAAACGGTGGAGCCGCGACTCGTACGCCAGGGCGAGTCCGTCGTGGTCGGGCACGATGAGCATGGCCGCGAGGGTGTCGTGGTGTACACGGAGGGCTTCCTGCCGGGTGCTCGCGGGGGCAACGAATTCTCCTTCATGAGTGCGGACGTCTCCCGTGAGCGTCCGACGAACTACGAAGATCTCGCGCGCAAGCTGGTGGAACAACGCGCGCGCGGCGGGTACCTGCTCTGGGTCGCCGGACCGGCGTTGGTCCACTCGCGTGCGCGTGCCGATTTTGCCTGGTTCGTGGAGCAGGGGTTCGTCCAGGTGTTGCTGGCTGGCAACGCGGTGGCTGTGCACGACATGGAAGCCGCGATCTTCGGGACGACGCTCGGGATGGACAACACCGGACGCCCGACGGCAGGCGGACATGGCCTGCACATGCGCGCGATCAATGCCGTGCGTGCGGCGGGATCGATCGAGGCCGCGGTCACGACCGGGCTCGTGCCCAACGGCATCATGCACACGCTGGTAACGCATGGTGTCCCCTACGTCCTCGCCGGATCGATCCGCGACGACGGGCCGCTTCCAGGTGTCATCACCGATGCGCTGGCTGCACAAGAGGCGATGCGGGAGCATGCCGTGAAGGCGACCGGCGCCATCTTCATTGCCACGGCGCTCCACGCGATCGCCGTTGGCAACATGTTGCCGTCATTCCATACGCAGAACCCCGAAGGTCGTCCGGAGCCGCTCCTGACGATCTGCGTGGACCAGACCGAGTTTGTTGTGACCAAGTTGAAGGATCGCGGAACGCACCAGGCGTTCGGCGTCGTCACCAATGCCCAGGACTTCTTGACTGTGCTCCGCACCTACGTTGAACGATGCTTGCTCACCTGACGCCGCGCGGGCCGGGCGAAGGCCCGAATTGGGAACAATTGGCCGAGTGGCTTCGCGACCAGCTCCCCTCACATGAAGTCGACGGGGTGTGGGTCTTCCGCTTGTTGCGCCGGGAGCTCAAGGAGTACGGCACCGCCGTGATCTCGCGCGTCGAAGGAGATCGTCGCCGGATCTACACGGCGCGCTACACGGCCACGATCAAGGGCAAGAAGCGCGGCGGATTCGAAACGGCAATCGAGGAGGTCGGGAGCGGTCCGCTGGAGACCCTGCATGAGCTCCTCGCCCTGGTACCGGTCCGCGCCGACGACGAGGATCCACCGGTGGCGGTCGATGTCACGCGGTGGTTCCCCCCGGTGGAAGTGCAAGAAGAGCTTCCCCTGGAAGACGCGCTGGTTGGGGAGGGGGATGCCTCGCTCGAATCCGTTCCCGTGCATGATGACGTCGTCGCCTCCTGATTCCGCGGCCGAGCTCAGTGAGCGATTTCGACGGTGGCTCCGCGAACGTCACCTCCCGGTCACGCGGCAGCGTGATCTGGTGGCTGGTGCGGTGTTCAGCGGGGGTCGTCATCTTTCGGTGGAAAGCATTGCTCGACAACTACGCGATGCCGGCCACAAGGTTGGACTCGCGACGATCTATCGTTCCCTTGAGGTGCTGGTCGAGAGTGGGCTGGTGCATCAGCATGACTTCGGCGAGGGTTTTCGTCGCTGGGAGGCTCGGCAACAGAGCACGCAGCACGGACACCTCATTTGTCATCGGTGTCGCACCGTGATCGAATTCTCGACGGAGCGCTTCGAGCGTATTCTCCCACTCGTGGCAGACGAGCACGGTTTTCTCCCCCAACGTCATCGCGTCGAGATCCATGGACTCTGCCGCCCCTGTCGCGAGGCGGAAGTTGGCGTCCTCGGGCGCACCGGGAGGCGAGCATGAACGGCGACGGCGCACTCGGACCGATCGTCGCCTTCACCGGCGGCCTGCTCTCATTCCTCTCCCCCTGCGTCTTGCCACTGGTGCCGAGCTATCTCGGGTTCCTGACCGGCATGACGATGGACGAGATGACCGGGCAGCGCCATCGCGCCGTGGTGCAGGCGCTGCTCTTCATTTCTGGCTTTACGCTCATTTTCGTCCTGCTCGGGGCAGGGGCAACTGCGCTCGGGTCGGCGCTCGCCTACAACAAGCTGCTCCTGGCCCGGATTGGCGGCGTTCTGATCATCGTCTTCGGCCTCTACACCATGGGCGTGCTCCGGATTGCCGCATTCGACCGGGACCAGCGACTTCACCTTGATCAGAAGCCGCTCGGCTACCTCGGCTCCGTCTTGGTCGGCATGGCCTTCGCCGCGGGGTGGACACCTTGCATCGGCCCGATTCTCGGTGCGATCCTGGGGCTGGCCGGGGCGAGCGGCGACGTCGGCCGAGGCGTGAAGCTGCTGCTCGCCTACTCCGCCGGGCTGGCGGTGCCTTTCCTGCTGGCGGCCGTCGCCGTGGATAGGTTCCGGGAGTGGTTCCTCCGCTTTCGGCGCTGGATGCCGTGGCTGCACCGGATCAGCGGGCTCATCCTCATTGTCATGGGGCTGTTGCTGGTGACCGGCGAATTCACGCGACTCGCAGGGATGCTGAGTGCGATGACACCGGAGTGGATCCAGAAGCGACTCTAACGCGCCGCGTCGATCCCGCGCGCGGCGGGGTGTGTTTCAAACGGCGACTGCGCCGTCACCATCAGGATCGTCCACGCCCCGACCTTCGAGGCATGCACGAGATCCAACTGACCGAGAGGAGTACCCCATGTTTGAACGTCGAATTGCCTTTGCCGCCCTCGCCGCCTTCACCCTGGCGGCCTGCGGCGAGAAGACCGCGGAGGGCGATGTCGCTGCGGTGCCTGCGATGGACAGCTTGATCCCGATTGCGGATGCGCCATCGCTCGACAGTGCCAAGCCCGAAGCGCCACCAGAGACGGTGTACGTCCAGCAGCCGACGGCCACGCGTCCGGTCGCGGCACGGCCGACGGCACCGCGTGCTTCCGCCACGGCAGCCGCGCCGGCACCGGCACCGGCCCCCGCTCCGGCTCCAGTCGTCGCTCGCTTGGCGTCCGGCGCTGCGATCGCCACGACCACGCTCGATTCCGTCCATTCGCAGTTCACGAAGGTCGGCGATCAGATCCGCGTGCGTGTGGCGCGTGACGTCACCGATGCGGATGGCGAGATCGTGATTCCGGCCGGCTCCGTGATTTCGCTCGCGGTGGTGGAGATTGCCCAGGCCGACAATCGCGACGAAAAGGGGACGCTGACGCTCGCGGCCCGGACCATCACGATCAACGGCGTGAGCCACCCGATCACCGCACGGGCGACGGACTACGAGTATGAGATGAAGGCACGCGGTGTGGGGACCGGCGAAGTCGCCAAGACCGGCGGCGGCGCAGTGGCGGGCGCGATCATCGGTCGCGTGATCGGTGGCAAGACCGGGACGGTCGTTGGGGCCGTGGGCGGCGCCGCCGCAGGTGCCGCGGTGGCCTCCAAGACGGCCAACCGCGACATCATCGTGCATGCCGGGAAGGCGATGACGATCACCCTCCGCGACACCTTCGAGAAGCCGTAACCGATCAGTACCCCGAGGGGCCCCCGCCGAGGCGGGGGTCACTCACCCCCTGCCAACCGCTGGAAATCCGCGCGATCGCCTCGACGTCGCCCATCCCCGACGTATTCTGAATCGTGTGACCGATTGCCTTCAGCCACGCGATCGCCGCGGGCGAGAAGCCGCCCGGGCCCTCCAGGCGCATCGCATCGGGCAATCCCTGATAGTGCATGCGGGGAGCGGCGACCGCCTCCGGCAGCGTCATGCCATGATCAATCACATTGCTGATGACGTGGTACACCTGCGTGATGATCGTCGGTCCGCCGGGTGTCCCCACCACCAAACGCAGCGCGCCCGACGGATCCGTCACGATGCTCGGCGTCATCGCAGAGAGCATCCGCTTGCCGGGCTTGATCGCGTTGATCTCGCCCTGCACCAGGCCGTACATGTTCGGCTTCCCGGGTGCGGTGGCGAAGTCATCCATTTCATCGTTCAGCAAGAAGCCTGCACCCGCCACGGTCACGTGGGAGCCGTAGGAATTGTTGAGGGTCGTCGTGATCGAGACGGCGTTGCCGTCCGCATCAGCGACTGAATAGTGCGTGGTGCTGTTTCCTTCGCGAAGCACAGGCTGGAATGGTGGCGTCGGGGTGTGCATCGCCAAGTTGATGCGCGCCCGCAAGGATGCCGCGTGTTCCTTCGACAGCAAGCGTGCAAGCGGAAGCGTCTCAAAGTCCGGATCGCCGAGGAAGCGATTGCGATCCGTAAACGCGAGTCCCATCACCTCGGCTTCCCGATGCAGCAGCGCGAGTGATCCGAACGCCGGCGTGGGGCCGAAGCTCTCCATCGTGTTGAGAATCATGGCGAGCGTGACGCCACCCGAGGAGGCCGGGGGCATCGAGTAGATCGTCCATCCCCGATAGGCGATCTGGATGGGCGTGCGCCACTTCGCCCGGTACCCCGCGAGGTCCGCCTTGGTGATGATGCCGCCGCCGCGTTCCATCTCGGCGACGATGGCGTCCGCCACCCACCCGCCATAGAAGCCAGCGCGTCCCTTGCGGCGGATCGCGTCCAAGGTGCGTGCGAGGTCCGGCTGGCGGAAGAGCGTTCCCGGTCGCGGGGCCTTGCCGTCCACGAGGAACTGCTTTGCGGAAGTCTCGTACTGGCTCAACCGATCGACATGCCCGGCGATCGACCGCGAGCGATAGTCATCCACGATGAACCCATCGCGCGCCAACGCCACGGCAGGAGCGAGGAGGCGCGAGAGCGGCAGCGTACCGTAGCGGCGATGGGCCTCGAGCAGGCCGGCGACAGAACCCGGAACCCCCGGAGCGAGATGGCCGTACACGCTGCGCTCGCTCGGCTCACCGTTGGCGTCGAGATACATGTCGCGCGTCGCGGCGGCGGGAGCGGTCTCACGATAGTCGAGCGTCGCGACGCTGCCATCCTTGGCGCGGTAGACCATGAATCCGCCGCCACCGATGTTCCCTGCTTCCGGATGCGTGACGGCGAGTGCAAAGCCGACCGCCACCGCGGCATCGATCGCATTGCCGCCGGCCCGGAGGATGTCGCGACCGACATCACTCGCGAGGGGTGAGCCGGAGGTCACCATCCCCCGCGGGGCCTCGAGCACGCGTGCCTTGCCGCTGTGCTTCCAGGTTGCGGGAGCGGACGCACTCTGTTGGGCAGCCAGACCGTGAGACAGGACGACCAACGCGACCGCGGTCGCCAACCACCGCTTGAGGGTGTGACGCACATGCACCTCCTGGGGAATGACCGATGGAGTTGTTGCACCTTCTGATTGCCCGTAACTTACAGCCTGTCACGCCCCGTTCGCACTCGCACCGGTGCACCGATGACCCCCACGCCGCACCAACCCTCCCCACTCCGCAGCACGGAACGCCGAAATCTTCGGTCCGCCGTGCTGGACCTGCTCGACACGGTCCAGCTGGTCGACCTGTTTGTCGCGGAGGACACTCGAGTGCCGCTGGCCGTCGGGAACGCACGCGCGTCGATCGCGGCCGCAATGACCCTGGTGGAAGACGCCTTTCGGACCGGCGGGCGGTTGACCTATGTCGGCGCGGGCACATCGGGACGATTGGGTGTCCTCGATGCCTCGGAATGCCCTCCGACCTTCGGGACGCCCCCCGATCTGGTGCAGGGCGTGATCGCGGGCGGCCGTGACGCACTGATCCGATCCGTCGAGGGCGCCGAAGATGATCCGTTGGCCGGTGCGCGCGCGATGGACACTCGCGGCATCGGACCCCACGATGTGGTCGTCGGGATCGCGGCGAGTGGGACCACGCCCTTCGTGCACGGCGCACTGGAACATGCCGCCTCCCTCGGTGCGCGGACCGTCTTCTTCTCGTGTGCCGAACCGCCCGAGCAAATGGTCGCGTGTTGTGATGTCGTGATCCATGTGGATGTCGGCCCCGAGTTGGTGACGGGCTCCACGCGGCTCAAGGCTGGGACGGCAACCAAGCTCGTACTCAACATGTTGACGACCGGTGCGATGGTGCGGATCGGCAAGACCTGGGGAAACCTGATGGTCGATGTCCAGGTGACCAACACCAAGCTCGCCGATCGTGGCGAACGGATCGTCATGGAGGCGGTGGGTGCCACACGAATCGCCGCTCGTGAGGCCATCGCCGCATCTGGTGGTCGCGTGCGGACGGCCATTGTCATGTTGCATCGCGGGGTCGATGCCGTCACGGCGGATGCCGAGTTGGAGCGCGCCGACCGTCACCTCCGCCCGATTGTGGGCGACCCGCCTCCCGTGGCGGAGTCGTCGTGAGCGAAGCGCCAATGCTGATCGTCGGATTGATGTCCGGCACCTCGCTGGATGGTGTGGACGCGGTCCTCGTGCGGATCGCGGGTCCGAGCCGAGTGGAGCTGCTCGGCTTTGTGCACCGTGGCTACGCTCCCGAGGAACGAAACGCCATTGAGGGCGTGCTTGCCGGCACGTCCGTCGCGGAGACGGCGCGGCTGCATGTGCGGCTGGCAGAGTGGGCCGCGGAGGCGGTGGACACGTTGCTCGACTCGACGCACGTTCGGGCGGACGCCCTGTCTGCCATCGTCTTTCCCGGTCAGACGATCTGGCATGAGCCACCTGTGGTGACCTGGCAGTTGGGGGAACCGGCGGTGCTCGCGGAGCGGTTCGGTGTGCGCGTGGTGCACAACCTCCGGGCGCGCGACGTCGCGGCGGGAGGGCAGGGGGCGCCGCTGGTGCCGATGGCCGATGCGCTGCTCTTTGCCTCGCCGACTGCACCGCGGGTCCTGCTCAATCTCGGTGGGATGGCGAATGTGACGTGGGTGCCGGCCCGAGGCGAACTGGACCGGGTGGTCGGTGCTGATACCGGTCCAGGGATGGCGCTGATCGACGGGTTGGCACGGATCGTCTCGCCCGGTCTCCCGTTCGACGTGGATGGTCAGATCGCCGCGGCAGGGACGGTCAACGTGGCGTTCCTGAAGGAGCTACTTGGCGATCCATTCTTTCAGGAGCCGCCGCCGCGCAGCACCGGCCGGGAGCGCTTCGGTCAACCGATGGTGGCGGCGATCGCGGCGCGCTGCCCCGGGCCGGATGGCGTGCGGACGGCCGTCGCACTCACCGTGGAGAGCATCGCGCGTTTTCTTGCGGAGCAGTTACCGCAGGCGGCAGAGCTGGTCGTTGCTGGGGGCGGGAGCCGGCATCCGATTCTCTTCGACGCGTTGTGCGCGCGCGTGGCAGAACGGGGGATGATGGTGCGGCGCTTTGAGGAGCTCTTCTTTGTGGCGGAAGCAAAGGAAGCCGTTGCGTTCGCGCTCCTGGGATGGCTCACCCTCCATGGTCAGCCAGGGAATATTCCCGGAGTGACCGGGGCGGCCGGACCGCGTGTGCTGGGCGCGATCACTCCGCCATAGCGGGGTGGTGTCAGCGTCCGAGCAGGATTGCCGCGGCGATCACCGCCATGCCCAGTGCAATGGCAACCAGCATGAGGCCGGTCGGCGACCCACGGCGGACCGGCGCGGGGGGCGGGTCAGGCACGACCTGCGACGGGAACGCAGCAGTCGGCAGCAGGCCGGGGCGTTCGTCTGTCGTGAGGAACTCATGATACCCAGGCTCTTCGTCGCTGGCAGAGGGCAGGCCATCCCCTTCGAATCGCACGGCGACCACGGTGATGTTGTCCGGTCCGCCCCGTTCGTTGGCGAGGGCAACCAACCCGGTGCAGAGCTGTTCCAAATCAGGTTCGCGCCGGACGGCGGCGGCGATTTCGTCCCGGCGGACGACGGTGGAAAGCCCGTCACTACAGATAATCAGGACATCACCCTGTTGGAGGGACTGCCACGAGAGGTCGACCCGCACGTCAGGATCCGGACCCAGTGCCTGCAAGATGATGTTGCGTCGCTCACTCGTTTCCGCTTCTTCTTCGGTCAGTTCGCCGACCTCAACGAGGCGTTGCGTCAGGGATTGATCGCGCGTCAGTTGGCGGGCGATGTCCCCGCGGACCAAATAGCCCCGAGAGTCTCCGATCTGGGCGATGTACAGCCGATCGCCATGCACCCCAGCCACGGTCGCCGTGGTCCCCATACCCCGGACTTCCAGATTCTCCTTGGCGTATGCGTGCAGCAGGGCGTTGGCGGCTTCGACGGCGGATCGGAGGTGATGGGCAAAGTGATCTTCAGAGAGGATGGGGTCCGCGCGCCAAGCGGCCGACATATGACGATGGATCTCGACCGCCGCCATTTCACTCGCGAGCTCTCCTGCGGCGGCACCGCCCATGCCGTCCGCGACAAGGTAGAGCGCCCCGTGCGGACTCAGCGTGTGCAGATTTCGCTGCGAGTCGCGGACCGCGTCACCTTGGGAAAGATCGGCAACCAGGAACGTGTCCTCGTTGTGATCTCGCGTCAGGCCCGGATCAGTGACGGCATACAGCGTTGCGCGAATGTTGGACGTAGGCATGGCTCCACGACTGGAGATGGCACCGACAGGATCCGGGAAGATAGGGCGCTCCCCCGAAGCGCGTCAACGCAAATCTCTCCTAAGTGACGGTCCGAATGCGTGTTACACCGATTGTTCTTCTTCTGGCCATCGCCATGGCCGCCGCGCACTCTGCGCTCGCGGCCCAAGGCGGCCTCGCGCCGATCGCCCCAGAACACGGGGGTTTGACGCTCCATGTGCAGTACCCCAAAGCAGGAAGCGTGCTCAGTGTCGGCGATTCCACCTTCCTCTTCGGGACGGTCGGGGATGGTCGGGCCACGCTGACGATCAACGGGGCCTCGATCCCGGTTGAGGGGAATGGGGCCTGGCTCGCCTGGGTCGCGGTCCCCAACGACTCCCAGCCGATTTTCCGGCTCGAAGCCCGGTCGGGGCGACGGACCGAACGCGCCGATCTCCAAGTGACACGGGCAGGCTGGGTTCGGCGCACGGGTGCCTGGGTGCTTCCCAGCACGATGCAGCCAACCGGAGCGATCTGGTGGCCGAGCACGGAAGCGGTCGTTCTCTCCGTGGAGGCGCGTGCCGGCGCCTCGGTGCGCCTCCGATGGACGGATGGCCGAGTGGTCGCATTGACGTCGAATCCGACCGGGCTACTCGATGCGGCCGCGCCGCGCGCCGTGCGGTACCAGGGCACCCTGATCATGCCGCCCAACGCCACGGATCGGGACTGGCTGGTCGGCGATGCTGCCCCGAGTGCGGAGTCGCCCACGTTGCAGGTGATCGTGGCAGGCGACACCACCGAGATCTTGTGGCCGATCGTCGTGCACCCGACGGGCGTGGTGCCAGTCCAGGTCGCGCTCGACGACGACCCGTCACGCCGCGGCGACACCGATGGGCTCGTAAATGGCCGCAACCGCCCTGGTGGGAACTACCATTGGTTCTTTCCAAATGGGACCACCGCGACGGCCGACGCGCGGCAGGGGGAATCGGTTCGATTACGGCTCGGCGATGGGGCGATCGCCTGGGTCGCCAGGGCGGAGCTCACAGCAACGGGCGGGCCGCCCGTCCACGCGATCATGGGATCGCCTACGGTAGAGCCGACACTGGATGGCGTCGCGTTGCGTCTCCCCCTCAGTGCCGTGGTGCCCCATCAGGTCGCGGCTTCTCCTGAGGGCCTGACCATCTCGCTCTTTGGGGCCACCGCTGATGCGGACTGGATACGCTATCCGGTCGGCACCGATCTGGTGTCATGGATCGATTGGCAACAGCATGCGGCGGATCGAATCGACCTGACGGTGCGGTTGGCCGCGCCGCTCTATGGTTGGCGCGTTCATGCCGAGGCCGACGCCCTCGTCTTCGAGTTTCGCCGCGCCCCACGGGTCGACGGCGAGGCACCGTTGCGCGGGCGAGTCATCGTACTCGATCCGGGTCACCCGCCTCTTGGCGCCTGTGGCCCGACCGGACTCTGCGAACCGGTGGCCACTCTCGCCGTGGCACAACGCGCCGCCGCACTGCTCCGTGCCGAGGGGGCGATCGTGCACCTGACTCGGGAGAGTGCCTCACCACTGGAGCTCGCGCCGCGGATTGCCAGAGCCTCAGGCTGGAATGCGGAGGTGCTGGTCTCGATCCACCTCAATGCGCATCCGGATGGGGTCAATCCCTTCACGCAGAGCGGGACCAGCACTTTCTTTCAGCATCCGCAATCCCTGTCGCTGGCGCGGGAGCTTCAGGCGGCGATGGTGGCCCGCTTCGGAATCCCGGATGCCGGCATCGGTCGGGGTGACCTCGCGCTGGTCCGGCCGACATGGTATCCGGCCGCCCTCACGGAGGGGCTCTTTCTGATGATCCCGGTCCAGGAGGACGCCATGCGGTCGCCTGCCGGTCAGGCGCTGTATGCCGAAGCGATTGTCTCCGGGCTTCGAGCCTTCTTCGCCGGACTTCCGGTGTCCACCAACTCGGGGTTGGGACGTCTCCCGGATATAGCCCCTCCCGCCTTCTGCGAGCTGTGATGACTGTGCCGACCTGCCGACGATTCTTCCTTCTGCTCTGTGCGCTCGCCGGGAGCCGTGGTGTTGCGCTCGGTCAATCGTCGGAGCAGCGCCAAGCGCTGGGCGTGTTTCGGGATTCGCTCGCCACCGTGGACGACGCGGCGGCCTTGGCCGACCTCGAGAAGGCGCTCATCGTCGAGGCGCGGCGTGATCGCGACAGCGCGATGGTCCACCTCCGCCTCGGGTTGATTGCCCTCCGGCTCGGCGACCTCGGGGAGCGCAAGCATTACAACGATGCCGCCTCAGAGTTTCAGTGGGCCACGACGCTGCAGCCAACTTGGCCCTATGGCTGGTTCGGGCTGGGACTCGCGGAGCTTGGCGTGGGTGATTCCGAAGTCTCGATGGTGGCCGGGCTGCAGTCGATGTTGGGCAAGGACGCCCTGACGCGATCGGCCAACGCATTTGCGCGCAGTGCCGAGGTCGATCCGTCGTTCGTGGTCGGTTTGGTCGAGCTCAGCAACACCGCCCTGAAGCAGTTGGTGAACACGCGCATGGATGTGGCCTTGGCTGCCTTGCGCCGCGCGTCGCGCACACCGGCGGCTCGACACCCGGATGTCTTGCTCGCGCGGGCCCGCGTGGAACGGGAAGGGGGCAGCGCGGATTCCGCGCTGGTGGCCGCAGATGCGTTGGTTGCCATGCTGCCGAATGATGCGGCTGCCCTGCTGGAACAGGCACAGGCACGCTTCCTCCTCGGCAGGTCGGACGGAGCGGGTGTCTGGTATCGGGGATTGGGATTGGCCGATGGCCCGACGCTGGCACTCTTCCGGCGAGATCTCGCGCTGATCATGGCGGATTCGACGTTGGGCGAGTTCGATGCCGCGACTCCCGCGCAACGCGTGACGCTCGTGCATGCCTTCTTCGATGTCCGCGATCGCGATGACTTGCATCGTGCCGGGCAACGACTGCGCGAGCATTACGATCGGATCGACTACGCCCGACGCAACTTCCGACTCGTCTCGCGCAATCGGCAATACGACATCCAGGAGCGGTATCGCTCGACGCAGGAAGAGTACGATGATCGCGGCATCATCTACGTCCGACATGGGTCGCCGGATCGACGCCTGCAACACAACGTCCCCGGCATCGAGGCCAATGAGTCGTGGCTCTATCGGCGGGACGCGGGAGACCTGATATTCCACTTCGTCGCCCGGCAGGACGTGCAGGACTATCGGCTGGTCGAATCGTTGTTCGACATTCTCGGCTTCAATGCGACGATGCAGGCACGGGATTCCGGCGATGTGAATGCGTTTATCGAAACGGAAGCACTCGTCCGCTCGCGGGAGTCCCTGTCGCCGCTCTATGCCAAGATGCTTGTCTCCGGGCGAGGTGGTGGCGCCATGCTTCAGATCGAGGAGCGTGCGGCGGGAAAGAAGGCGATCGCGGAGGGCACCTCGACCGACAGCTGGCCGCTCCGGTTCCGGCGGCAGTTGGAGGCCACCGTCTTTGTCGCCGCGGCCGGTGCGGACTCGCTCGGGCCGAATCTCCAGTTGGCCTTCGCGGTGCCTGGGAGTGCATTGGCCCCCGACGCCTCAGCGGACGGCCTGGTGCATGAGTTTCGTCTCCGTGCCACCGTGCTGGACGACAAGAACGCGACTGTCGCGACCCTCGACACCATCCGACGCTTCCAGACGGCGACGCCGGTCCCACCCGCCGAGATGATGTTGGCGCTCTCGACCATCCGGGTGCCGGCAGGGACCCTGACGATTCGTGCCTCACTGGAGCATGGCCGTGCCGGTCTCGTGAGTCGCCGGGACACCGTCCATGTCTCGTCGCCCCTGTCGCCGAGTCTGACACTCTCCGATCTGGTGATCGGCGCGCGGAGTGTACGGCTCTTCTGGATCTCACCGCAGGGCGACACGACGTGGATCAATCCGCTCGCCCGATTCCGCCGTGCCGAAGCGATGGAAGTGACTTTTGAGTTGAGCGGAGTGCCTGCGGGCACGCCGTACCACACGGAACTCAAGATCCTGCGGCCGAGCGGGGGCAGCCTCTTCTCGAAACTCTTTCGGAGCAGTGCGGCACTGAGTGTCGGATTTGATGGTGTGCACGGTGGCGGGCTCGCCTCGATCCGTCGCGAACTCTCTCTCGATGCGGTGGGTCCGGGCGAGTACCTGGTGGAGGTGACCGTGTCGACGGCGGATGGCAGGAAGGAGACGCGCACGCAAGCGGTGACGGTCGTGAAGTGATCACGCGCCCTGCGGGGCTTGGGCTCATGCTGTTCCTTGCGGCGAGCGGGCTCGCGGCACAAGCCGAGCCCTCGCCGGACCTCCGTGACCTGCGAACGCGGGTCGCGATCGTTTCCAGCCCCGACTCCGTGCGAGCCTGGGAGGAGCGGACCATCGCCGTCGCACGGGTCCAGCGGGAGAATCCGCTGGTGCACCTCGAGCTCGGTTTCCTCGCCCTCCGCCTCGGCGAGCTCACCGGCCAAACCCGTCGGTACGAGGATGCGCAGGAAGAATTCGACATGGCAATCGCCGCTCAACCGAGGTGGTGGGTCGGTCATTTCGGTCGAGCCGTGGCCATCATGGGCGTCCGGGCCACGCAGCTCGGAATTCTTGCGCGCGTGAAGGAAATGGCGGGATTCAACGCCGACGCGGCGGCGGCCTCCGCGCTCGTCGCAAGTGCGGAGTTGGATTCATTGCACGCAGAGGGGTTGGTGGGGCTCACGCGCAGCGCACTCGCGCGGCGCGATCGACGGCAGCTCGCCGTCGCGCAGTTGGCGTTGCAGGAGCTGTCCGGGAGTCGGGTGGGGAAGTTGCGCGAGTTGCGATTGCTGCGAGGCATCATCGAACGCACGTTCGATCGGTTCGACTTGGCAGAGCAGTACCTCGCCCCGTTGCTTGCGGAGTTTCCGGATGATCCGGAGGTGCAACTGGAGGTGGCCGAGACGCGTTTCGTGTCCGGCAAGACCACGGCGGCGGCGCTCTGGTTGAGCGCGCTGACGGGCGCCGACAGTGCCCTGCTGGAACGCCTCCGCCGAGACCTTGTGCTGGTCATGCCGGACTCGCAATTGCAGACATTGATGACGGTCGCACCGTTGAATCGTAGCGCAGTGGCACGTGCGTTCTGGGAGGCGCAGTCCGAGGGCGCCCTGCCGGTGACGCCGGAACGGATGCGAGATCACTACCGCCGATTGCATCTGGCGCGACTGGATTATCTCCGACGCGACACCTCGGTGGTGGAATTGCCATTGCCCGGTATGCGCGTTGGCAATGCGGAGTTCGACGCGCGTGGAGTGGTGATGGTCCTGCACGGTGTGCCGGACCGCACCGCATCCCTCTCGCTGCCGGGATTTCTCCGCAACGAATCCTGGCGCTATGTGCAGCCGGCAGGGGATACGCTGCTCTTCCACTTCGTGTTCTTGGAGGGACAGGGCGACGCGGTGTTGCTCGAGAGCGCGCTGGACTTGTTTGCCTTGAGCGGCCAGGCCCGCTTCATGTCCACGCCGAATGACACCTTGCCCGACGGTCGGCCGGTGATTGAGAGTTACGGGGCCTCGTTGACGGCGCAGACGATGCAAGAGCTGTTCGTCTCACGGGAGCGGATCGCCCCGATTTATGCGCAACTCTTCGACGAAGGGAAGGGGGGCGCCAGCACGTTGCAGCAGGCCGAGCGAAGCATTGGAGCACGCAGTCTCGCGACTGCGACGACGTGGTCGCTCGGCTTTGAGAACCCGCTTGTGGCGGATCTCGACGTGGTCGCTGCCGGGGACGGCGTCGGCAAGCTGATGCATGTCGCCTTCGCCATTCCCGGCCGCTCCCTCTCCCCGAGCGTGACGGTACAGGGTGCCTTCTATCAGGTGCGATTGCGCGCGGCGGTGCGGAACACGGAGGGGAGGGTGGTCGCGCTGGTGGACACGGTGCGGCTGTTTCGGACCCGCGGCGTGCTGTTGCCACACGAGATGCTGGTCGGCCAAACGGCCATCGACGTGCCGCCCGGAGACTACCGAGTGCAGGCCGTGCTGGAGACCGAGTGGAAGGGGCTCGTGTCCCCGAGCTTCGACGTTCACCTCCCCGCGATGACCCGTGACTCCCTCGTCCTCTCCGAATTGGTGCTGGGAACCCGCCACGTTCCCCTCCCGGTGGTCACCGTGACGGGTGATACCGCGTGGGTCAATCCCACGCGTACCTTCCAACGCAATGTGCCGATGCAGTTGTACCTCGAACTCGGCGGGCTCGCTCCCGCGACCGAGTACCGGGTGGAATTGAAGGTCGTCCGGCCGGGTAGCAGCGGATTCTTCGGGGCCCGCGAGCGCACCGCGCTCACGCTCGGCTTCAAGGGCGTGCACGCCGGGGGCGTCTCGGGCATCGCGCGCGAAGTGGCCCTCAATCGTCTGGATCCCGGGACCTACCGAATCGATGTTGCCGTCACGGCGCCCGATGGCAGCCGTCGCGTTCGACAGCGGGAGTTCACGGTCGTCAAGTGACGCGACGCATGCGCGCCGGACTGCTGGCAGCAGTGTGCCTGACGCTGGGGACGACATCGCTCCGCGCCCAGGATGCGCGTGCGCGCGTCGGCCTGCAGTTGCTCCGCGACTCGCTCAGCTATGCCCGTGACACGACGATGTTGTTGTCGCTTGAGGCACGCAATATCGAGCTGGCCCGCGCCGATCGGGACAACCCCATTCACCATCTCCGGCTCGGGTTGATCGCGCTGCGCCTCGGAGAGCTCATCGGGCGGCGCCATTGGGATGACGCCTACGGGGAGTTCCAGTGGGCAGCCGAATTGCGACCTGCCTGGCCCTGGCCCTGGTACGGCATCGGATTGACGGCTGCGCGCGCCCCGAACAAGGCGGAGGGATTTGCGGGCGGACTCTACGCCATGATTGGCGAGGACCGGCACCGCCTGGCCGGCGACGCCTTCGCAAAGGCCGTCGCGATGGATCCCACCTTTACGGATGGATTGCGTGCCTTCGCCGAGACGGCCCGTGAAACGACCATCGACGCACCGCTCCTGGATGCCCTGACGGCGTTGCGCGTGGGGATGGTGTCGCCGCTCAGTTGGGATGGTGAGTTGCTCATGGAGCGCGGGCGTCTCGAGCGCTTGGCGGGATTTCCTGATTCCGCGGTCGTGGCGTTCCGACGTGCACTGCAGCTCGGCGCACGGCCGGCACTCGCGTGGCTCGAGCTCGCGCGGACCTACCCGCTCGTGATCGCGGATTCCGTCGGGTCGGACGAGGACGCCACCGCACGGGCCTACTATGCCGGTGCCGGAACCGAGGACGGCGAAGTCGTGGCGGAGTACCGGCGTGACCTGGAGCCGATCCTCGAAGCGCCCGAACTTGCCGCGTTCGATTCGCTCCAGGGCCAAGAGCGTGTCGCGTGGCTCAAGACCTTCTGGCACAATCGTGATGCCCTCGATCTTCGCGCGGAAGGGTCCCGCATGCGGGAACACTTTCGTCGATGGCAGTACGCGCGGCAGGAGTTTCGATTTGCGCCCTTCCGGCGTCGACACCTGCTCGGCTTGGAGATTTTTCGGAGTGGCGACGCCGAACTGGATGACCGTGGGATCGTCTATCTCCGCCATGGCGAACCATCGACGCGAATCGTCTGGCCCGCAGAGCGTCGTGCCAACACCCTCGTGCCACTCGATTACAGCTACGGGAGCGAGACGTGGCGCTATCGTCGCCCCGATGGTGACCTGATCCTGCATTTCCTCGCCCGGGAAGATCAGTCGGACTACCGGGCAGTGGAGAGCGTCTTCGCCTTGGACGTTCCGCTGGACGTTCTGGAATCGCGCGCCCACGAAATTCCAGGACTCGCGCAGCTGCTCTATGCCGGGCAATACACCCAGCCGGCACTCCAGCAGCAGGAGCGGTTGCGCGGGCGTCGCAGTCTCGCGGTTGCCACCCAGTCGGACTCGTGGGAACGCGACTTCGAGACGCTCCTGAAGGGGCGCGTCCAGTGGTATGCGACGGGCGTCGTGGAAGGGAAGCCGTTGGTGCACCTGGTCTATACCGTCGACGCAGAAGCAATCCGCGCGTTGCCGGGGAAGGATCCCGTGCCCATCACGTTGCGGGGTGGCTTCTTTACCGCGAAGGGTGTCGCGGTCGCGACCATCGACACGGTTCAGTATCTCTATCGTCCCGCGCCGGAGACACGATTACTGGCTCTGCGCGCGGAGGCCACGGTGCCGCCCGGGAATTACCGGATTCGTGTTGGCGTCGATGCTGGTCCGCAGTTGGGCGCGATCTACCCGGTCGATTCCCTTCGGGTGCCCGATGTGCTTGGCGACACGCTCGAGCTCTCGGCACTGCTCATCGGTATGCCCCAGCATGGGCTCTCCTGGGTCGTGTCGCGGGAAGATACCGTGTGGCTCGATCCGCTCCCCGTCTACCAGCCCCATGACACGATGACGCTGTATGTCGAGGCCTACGGCGCAGTCGCACCGCACCCCTATACTTTGCGGGTGACGTTGTCCCGGCAGCGGGGGACGCTCTCCCGCCTGTTGCGCGGCAAGGGAGATCAACTCGAGCTGACGGAAGAGGCGACGCTCGGAGGGAGCCGGTCGAGGATCCGACGCTCACTCGCGCTCGGCGGTCTGGAACCCGGGGAGTATGTCCTGGAGGTAGTCGTGGAAGGGAATGGGCAGGTCAGTCGACGCCGGAGGGGCCTGGTGATTCGTGAGTGATCCCAAGTTTCTCGCGCGGTCGCCGCAGTGTGACCCAACGGCCTGGATTGCTCCGGGTGTGGTGCTCCTGGGAGATGTCATCATCGGTGCACGCAGTTCCGTCTGGTACGGGTCGGTCGTTCGCGGCGATGCAGACCGGATCGTGATCGGGAGTGACACGAACATTCAGGACCTCTCGGTCGTGCACGTCGATGATGGGGTGCCCTGCCGGATCGGGGATCGGGTTGGCATCGGCCATCGGGCGATCATCCATGGCTGCACGATCGGGGATGATGCCCTGATCGGCATGGGGGCGATCCTGCTTAACGGAGCGATTGTCGAGCCCGGGGCAGTGGTCGGGGCTGGCTCTTTGGTCCCGGAGGGGGCGGTCATTCCGGCGGGGATGTTGGCCTTCGGGACCCCCGCCCGCGCGGTACGACCGGTCGATGCCGAGCTGGCCCAGCGGCAGCGCAGCACGTGGCAACACTATGTTGAGCAGTCGGTACGGCACCGTGAAATGTGGATAAATAAGAGTGGTGGTTGATTTGTGATGTGAATTGTCTCCCGGCTGATTCTGCCTCACGATTTTGGTGTATTGCCCCTCGCTTCCCAGCGCCCTACCTTGCTCACCCTTGGCACACCTGTCGAGTCCAACCCGTCGCTGGGGTGGGATTCGCCGAGTGCCCCCGGAATTCGAGGGAAGTGGGTGGTTTTGCCGCCGTCCTCCCGCAATACATCGTTTCACCTATCTGTCACACATTGAGAGGACCCATGGAATCGTCTCCGGAGCGGAGCGCAGTCGATCTGTCGCCCAATGCCATCACGGTACTCGAGAAGCGATACCTGTTGAAAGACGAGACCGGGGCACCCGTGGAGAAGTCCGAGGACCTCTTCTGGCGGGTGGCGACGACTGTAGCGGCACCGGATGCATCGTATGGGGCGTCAGCAGGTGCGGTCGAGGAGTTGGCAGAGGCCTTTTATGACGTCATGGCCAAGCGGCTCTTCATGCCCAATTCTCCGACCCTCATGAACGCCGGTCGGCCGCTTGGGCAGCTCTCTGCGTGCTTCGTGTTGCCGGTGGATGACACCCTCTCCAATGGGTCCAGCGGGATCTACGACACGCTCCGTGGGATGGCGCTGGTGCACCAGTCGGGAGGCGGCACCGGCTTCTCCTTCTCGCGGATCCGTCCCAAGAATGGGATCGTCCGTTCCACCATGGGCGTCGCCTCGGGTCCGGTCTCGTTCATGTCGCTCTACGACTCCTCCACCGATGTCGTGAAGCAGGGTGGCACTCGCCGCGGTGCCAACATGGGCATCCTCCAGGTCGACCATCCGGACATTCTCGACTTCATCGCCTGCAAGACCGACATCACCAAGATCACCAATTTCAACATCTCGGTCGGGATCACGGACGAGTTCATGGCGGCGCTCGAGGCGGGCGAGATGTATCCGCTGCGTGATCCCCGGACCAAGGAAGTCCTCGGCGAGTTGTCCGCGGCCGACGTCTGGTCGCGGATCGTCCACGGCGCCTGGAAGACCGGCGAGCCCGGCGTGTTCTTCATTGACCGCGCCAATCATTTCAATCCGGTCCCGCATCTCGGTGCCTATGAGGCGACCAATCCTTGTGGCGAGCAGCCGCTGTTGCCATACGACGTCTGTAACCTCGGGTCGATCAACCTCGCGCGTTTCGTCATCGACGGGGCGATCGACTGGGACGGGATGCGTCGCGTCGTGCACCTGACCACGCACTTCCTGGAAAACGTGATTGACGCCAACGCCTACCCGCTGCCCGAGATCACTGATCTTGCGAATCGGATCCGGCGCATCGGACTTGGCGTGATGGGGCTCGCCGATCTCTTCATCCGGATGGGGATTCCGTACGATTCAGCCGAGGCGGTCGAGCTCGGACGCAAGCTGCAGCTCTTTGTCGACACCGAAGCAAAGGTCGAGTCGGCGCGCTTGGCGACCATTCGCGGTGTGTTCCCGGAATGGGAGCGGAGCATCTGGGGCCCGGACAAGACCTGCGCGCGTGACGCGAACGGGAAGCGGATTCGGCCGATGATGAAGCTCCGCAATTGCAACGTGACCACCGTGGCACCAACGGGGACGATTTCGATCATTGCCGGATGCTCGTCTGGTATCGAGCCGCTCTTCGCCGTTGCGTTCATGCGCAATCAGGCCGGCGTGCTGATGCCCGATGTCAACGACGACTTCGTGGCCATCGCCAAGGCGGAGGGTTGGTACAACGAGGAGTTGATGCGTCGGATCGCCGCCGAGGGGCACATCAATTTCCCGGAAGTGCCGGCCAAGTGGCAGCGTGTCTTCGTGACCGCCAACCACATCGCCCCCGAGTGGCATATCCAGATGCAGGCGGCCTTCCAGGAGAACAACGACTCGGCCATCTCCAAGACCTGCAACTTCGCGCACGATGCGACCGAGAGCTACGTCGAAGAGATCTACCGGATGGCCTACAAGCTCGGCTGCAAGGGCGTCACGGTGTATCGCGACGGCTCGCGGGACATGCAGGTGCTTTCGACCGGGACCCAAGCGCAGAAGGTGGCCGAGCAGGCGACGGCGAGCGGAAAGGCAGAGGCGCGCGCCGACCTCAACTTCTCCAGTCGGACCGGAGAGGACAGCGACGCGATGGGTTCCGCGGATCTGCACGGCTCGTTGGCCGAGGCCGATGCCGAAATCGCGCGCCTGCGGAAGTTGGTGCATGAACTCGAGAGCGAGAATCTCCAGCGCCGCCAGAAGCGCTCACGCCCGGAACTGTTGAAGGGCGCGACGCGTCGCCTGCAAACGCCGCTCGGCGATCTCTACGTGACCATCACCGAAGATGACAAGGGTCAGCCCTTCGAAGTCTTCATGTCGCTCGGCAAGGCGGGCGGCGCGCTCATGGCGGACGTCGAGGCGATCGGGCGGTTGGTCTCGTTGGCGCTGCGCTCCGGCATTCCGATGAAGGAAGTGTACCGGCAGTTGCGCGGCATCTCTTCCGATCGTGCCATCGGCCTCGGCCCGAACAAGGTGCTTTCCGTACCGGATGCGGTCGGCATCGCACTCGAGAAGTTCATGTCGGACAAGCAGGGGATTCAGGTGGATCTCTTGACCACGGCAGAAACTCCGATCCCGGTGCAGCCCGTGAAGGTCACCAACGAAGCGGAGCAGATGATGCTCGGCGGCATGAAGGAGACCTTGGCGGGCGCGTGTCCGGACTGCGGCTCGCAGTTGGAGTTTGCGGAAGGGTGCATGAAGTGCCATGTCTGCGGATTCTCGGAGTGTGGCTGAACAGGTGACGGTGGGACGGACTGCAGAGTCCTCCCCGTAGCCCGCGCCCACGGTGGCGCACCAGAAGGGGGACCACGTCTCGCGGCGCGGCCCCCCTTCTGCTGCCCACGACTCTCTTCTCTCCTCTCTCCTTGTAGATTGCCTCCGTGTCTGACGCCCCCACCATCCCTGAGGCCACACTCGCGCCGACGCGCACCTTCGATCGATCGATCGTGGAAGGTCCGCTCGAAGCTGCCGTATGGAAGTTGGCGTGGCCCGCCATGCTCACCAACATCATCGGCGGCCTGCAGGGGATTGTCGATCACGCGATGGTCGGGCACTACGTGGGCTTCGAGGGCAACGCCGCGATCGGTGTGGCCAACCAGATCTTCATCGTGGTCATCGTCTTCATCATGTCGCTCTTCACGGGAATGAGCGTGCTGGTCGCCCGCTTCGTTGGCGCGGGTGATTCCCTGAGTGCGGATCGTTCGGTCTACCAGGCGTTCCTGACGGCGGTCGCGTTGGCGCTCGGGGTCCTTGCCCCGGTCGGCTACTTCCTCTCGCCCACCTTGCTCGAATTCGTGAACGCCACACCCGCCGTGCAGGCGCAAGCGCTCCCCTACCTCCGTATCATGAGTCTCTTCAGCATCGGGATGTTGCTCTTCTTCATGCTGAGCGGTGCACTCCGCTCGGCGGGCGACGCGCGCACCCCGATGTATCTCGGCATCGGCATGACACTGCTCAATGTCGTCCTGAACGTGGTGCTGATCAGTGGCATGGGGCCAATCCCGGCGTTCGGCACCGCGGGCGCCGCGATGGGCACCGTGATCGCCTCCGGACTGCTCGGGATCTACGGGCTGTGGAAATTGTGGCATGGTGGGTGGGTCGTCGAGTTCCCGAGGGGGATGGGGTATCGGCCTGACTGGGGCATCATCAAGGCACTCTTTCGTTTCGGTCTGCCAAGCGGCATCCAGGGGATCGCGATGAACGTTGGCGGCGTGCTGATGCTCTCGATCATCGGCTCGTTGGCCGCGAGCGCCGCGTCACAGGCGGCCTTTGCGGTCTCCTATGGGCAACTCTTCTCGTTGGTGACCTGGACCTCCGTGGGGTTGATGGGTGCCGCCGCGGCAGTGGCCGGACAGAACCTCGGGGCCGGCCACCCGGAGCGCGCCGACGCGGGGGTGCACGTCGCGGCGCGCTTCGCCGTGACGGGCGCCATTGCACTCGGACTCATGTTCTTCTTCCTGCCGCGGCAACTCCTCGGGCTCTTCGGCATGGATCAACCGCAGGTCGTCGAGATCGGCGTCCAGTTGCTGCGCGTCCTCTCCGTCTCCGGGCTCTTCATCGCCACCGCGCTCGCGTATACGGGTGGACTGCAGGGAACCGGGGACACCAAGAGTCCCTTGTACATCTCCATCGTCTCACAGATCGTGATCCCCCTCGGGCTCTGCTACACGGTCCGGGCGTTCACGACCCTCGAGCCACTCCACGTCTGGATCGCGATCCTCTGTGGGCACATGACGCGCTACGCCTTGAGCGCCTGGCGCTTCCGCCAAGGGAAGTGGCGTACCATCGCCGTGGCGATCGCAGACGCGCCAGAGCCTGCCTGAATTCAACCGGAGTGGCGCTTGCGCCCTCCATGTCTGTGGCGGTAGCCTCAACGAATGCACTTTCCCTCACTCGCTCAGCTGACTGACCGCGCCACCGCGGTCCTGCGCCGTTTTCCGTGGACGCTTGGCCTCGGTGGACTCGCAGCAATGGCCAGCATTCAGGCCAATGCCCCCGGCGCGGGTCACGAGTGGGAGCGCGCGGCGTTTGTGCTCGTCCTTGGCCTGCCGCTCTCCTTTGCGCTGAGTGTGCTGGCCGAGGAACGTCACTGGGCAGGGTTCCCTCGAGTCGGGCCGCAACTCCTCGGCCTCGGAATGTTGGGGGGATTCTACCTGGTGTGGCCAGGCATGCGCGCCGATGTGGATGCGGTGCGCTATTTCCAACTGAGTGCCGTGCTCCATCTCGGGACATCTTTCCTGCCGTTTCTTCGAGGCCGAGAGCGGCCCGGATTCTGGCAGTACAACAACCTGCTCTTCACGGGTGCCCTGCGTGCTGCACTCTTCGCCCAAGTCCTCTTTGTCGGCGTGGCGATTGCGCTGGCCTCGCTGGAGCGGCTGTTCGGTGTGGACCTGCCGGACCGAACGTATGTCAATGTGATGTTCGTGGTCGGACTGGTCGTCATGACCTGGATCTTCCTGGCCGCGGTGCCCGAGGACGTGACCGCACTCGATGACGCGGTCACCTACCCCCGCCCCTTGAAGGTGTTCGCACAGTACATCCTGACGCCGCTCGCCTTGGCGTACTTGTTGATCCTGCTGGCGTACCTCGTGAAGATCGTCGCCATTGCCGAATGGCCGAGTGGTTGGATTGGCTGGTTGGTGGCGAGTGTGTCGGTCACGGGGTTGCTGGGATTCCTGTTGGTGCATCCGCTGCGAAGCAGTCCGGGTGAAGGATGGATTCGCGTCTACTCACGCTGGCTCTTCATTGGGCTGATCCCCGCTGCCGCGATGTTGATCGTAGCGTTCTGGAAACGGATCGTGCCGTATGGCCTCACGGAGCCCCGAGTGATTGGATTACTGCTCGGATGTTGGCTGTTCGGGATCGCGATCTACTTCGCTGGGCGTCGTGAGGCGGGAATTCGAACCATTCCGATCACGCTGGCGCTGCTGCTGGCGGTTACCCTCTTCGGCCCGTTCTCGCTGACCCATCTCTCGGTGAACAGCCAACGTGATCGTCTCGTGGCGATGCTGGCCGTGGCGGATAATCCCGAGCTCCGGGACCGGGAGGCCAGTGGCGCACTCCGATTCCTGCTGGAGCGACGGGACACGGCGGCAGCCGCGGCGGCACTTGGTACGCCGATCACGTTGGGTCCACGAAGTGGGACCTACGGAGTCGCGAACGTCGACTCGATCGCGACCGTGGCACTCGCGCGGCACGGCGTGCGGTATCGGGCCCAATGGTATGCGGGCGGCGCAGACCAGGATCGATATTTTTCGCGGGAACATGGGAGTGCGACCGATGTGGCGGGGTACACGTGGCTGATTGCCATCAGCCCTGCGGATACGATGCGCCGAGTCGTGGGTGAGGACAGCGTGTACGTGGTGCCGACGCTGGACTCCATGGTCACGCATATCGTCGTCGGGACTGATACGCTGCGGTTCGACCTCGGCGAGTTCGCGCGTCACGCGGTCTCGGTGGAACCCCCCTGGCGTGAGCTTCCCGCGGCAGAGAGCCGGCTCACCGCCGCCGGTCCTCGACGCGCAACGTTGGTGGTGACCTCGCTGATCGTTCGGGGGAGCGCCGATTCGGTGCGCGTGCGCTCGTGGAATGGAGAACTGCTGATCGCGCCGCGTCCCTGAGCCATCGGAAACTCGTCCCACCCTTGGGTCGTACGACCCGTTGTCCCGTACTTGGAGAAGTTGATGACCCGTCCGACCCTCTGCCTCCTGGCTGCGACGCTCCTCGCCGCATCCCCCGCCACTGCACAGCAGACCGCGCCGATGGACGCGTCGATGCACGCCATGCATCACCCGACACCGCCCGTTCACGATTCGGTGATGACCGTCGTCAAGCGCCTCTTCGACGGGATGCGCACACGCGACACGGCGATGGTGCGCAGCGTCTTCGCCCCCGGCACGCTGTTGGGTGGGGTGCCGACGGGGACGCGTCCGGTCCGCTTCACGACGATCGATGCGTTCATCGGCTCGATTGCCAATGTCCCGGCGGGCACACCGACGTATGATGAGCAGATCTACGATCCGGAGATTCGCATCGATGGCGGGCTGGCCACCGTCTGGACCTTCTACACCTTCTCCCTTGGCGAGAAGCTCTCCCATTGCGGGGTCGATGCCTTCCAGTTGGTGCGGACCAGCGAGGGGTGGAAGATCACCGCGCTGGCGGATACCCGGCAGATGACGGGGTGCGATGTGGCGGGGAAGAAGAAGGCCTAACACAGAGAAGAGAGAGGAGAGAAGAGAAGGGGGTGCCTTTCTCCTTTCTCCTCTCTCGATATTATCTTTTCGGGATCCCTCCATTCATCAGGAGTTCGCATGTCCGACGCCCCAATGACGACGATCACCCCGGCGCGCGCCGCGCAGGAACTGGCCAAGGTTTCCGCCGCGTTCAAGAACGGGGAGTTGAAGCCGAACGAATACGAGCATCGCTTTTCTCGGATGGTGCAGGAGCTGCGGGACCGGCAGATCGCCGGGACGCGCGCCGAGATCATGGCGGCGTTGGAGCCGCTGCGTCTCGATGGGTCGGTGACGCCTGCCGAATGGGATCGCTTCGTCTCGCAGCTCGGCCTCGCCTGACCCGGAGCGTTCCATGGCCGTCGTAACGCGCCGCCAGACTCGCACCGTGCGGGTCGGCGGCGTTCCCGTTGGCTCGGCGCATCCGATCGTGGTGCAGTCGATGACCAACACCGATACCGCCGACATCCCGGGCACCATTCACCAGGTGGCCGCGCTGGCGCGCGCCGGCAGCGAGATCGTCCGCGTGACCGTCAACAACGACGCCGCCGCGGCGGCCGTGCCCGCGATCGTCGAAGGACTCGCCAAGGTCGGCGTCACTGTGCCGATCGTCGGGGATTTCCACTACAACGGGCACCTGCTGCTGACGCGCCATCCCGAGTGTGCCAAGGCGCTGGCGAAGTACCGGATCAACCCGGGCAATGTCGGCGGCAAGCGTCACGACGAGCACTTCCGCGCCATCGTCGAGGTGGCCATCACGCACGACAAGCCGGTGCGCATCGGCGTGAACTGGGGCTCGCTCGATCAGGTTCTGCTGACCTCTATGATGGATGCCAACGCACTCCTCCCGGCGCCCCGGAACGCCCGCGATGTCATGATGGATGCGATGGTGGAATCGGCGGTCCGGTCGGCGGAGTTCGCCGAGCAGGTTGGGCTGCCGTCGGACCACATTCTCCTGAGCGCCAAGGTCTCCGGGGTGCAGGACCTGGTGGACGTGTACCGGATGCTGGCGATGCGGGGCGATTTCCCGCTGCACCTCGGCCTCACCGAGGCCGGGATGGGGATGAAGGGAATCGTTGCCTCGGCCGCTGGGCTGTCGGTGCTCTTGCAGGAGGGGATCGGCGACACGATTCGTGTGTCGCTCACCCCCGAGCCACGTGGGGACCGGGCCGAAGAGGTCCGCGTCGCGCAACAGATCCTGCAGTCGCTCGATATCCGGCATTTCACCCCGCAGGTCACCTCCTGCCCGGGGTGCGGCCGGACCACCTCCACCTTCTTCCAGGAGATGGCGGAGGAGATCCAGGGGTACCTGCGGGCGCAGATGCCGGTCTGGCGTGCGAAATACCCCGGCGTGGAAGAGATGAGCGTCGCCGTGATGGGGTGCGTGGTCAACGGACCCGGGGAGTCAAAACACGCGGATTTGGGGATCTCGCTGCCGGGGACGTTTGAGGAGCCGGTGGCTCCCGTGTACCGGGATGGCGCACTCGTCACCACCCTGCGAGGGGAGGCCATCGTACAGGAGTTCCTCGGCATGATTGATGCGTACGTTGAGGCAAGATGGGGTGCTTGACGCCTTGGTTGACCGGCTCCCTATTGCGTCTCGGCTCGGACGTTCAGATACTACATTCATCACTTGTTTCCACTCCGTGCCCCCCGGCTCTGCTTTCCTTTCCGCGAGGTAACTCTCTGATGCGTTCCTACGTTCGATTTCTGACGGCAGCAGCGACTGCCTCCGTGCTGGTGCTCAGTGCCTGTGGTGGCGAGGCTGCGACCCCGTCGTCGCCGGATCTCTCGGCTGGGGCACTGACGTATGCCATCAGCCCGAATAACGTGGGTTGGAGCAAGCAGCCAGCCGATCCGATTCCGACCACCACGCAGTCAGTATTGATCACCGGGTTGATCGCCGTCGGGGGCTATCCGCAGTTTGGTGCCATCCAGTATTCCGGGAACGGCAACAACTGGCTGGATATGACGACGACGCCGGATCTCTCCCGCTCGCCCCTGGGATGGCGCTTCAGCTTCAAGTTGAAGCCTGGTGCGGCGTCGCTGCCGATTGGTACCTATACGGCGACGATTCCCGTCATGGTTCCGGCCGCCACGAACAATCCACAGAGCATCGTGGTGACCTTCAACAACTGTGGCAATTGTCTCTTCGTCGGCGATGAACGCTTGGCCGCCCTGACGAATACCGATCCGATCTGGGATCGGAGCTCGACCTATAACAACGACGACGTCCCTGGCGATCGTTACCCGTTCGACGAGTGGCGTGTCATTGTCGCTCCGTTCTCGTCCGTCTGGGTCGACATGATCGGCGAGTGTGACGTGACCCGTCCCGACGTGTCACATGACGACGTGTACCTGTATGCGTGGACCACCGCGCTGGCGTTCGTGGACTCGGATGACGACGGCGGGAGCTGCAACAACTCCATCTTCGAGTTGACCAATCCAGGGGCCACCCAGATGGAGTTCATTGTCCGGGCCACCTCGTATGACGATGACACGGATAGCTATGCCTACGGTGCCTACCGAATCCGTGTTGGAGTGTGTCCGGCGTCTGGTTGCGGGGGCTCGCTCCGCGCCGCGCCAGAAGAGGGTGACAAGCTGACCGCCGAGAAGCAGCCCCTGCGTCCGTAGCGGTACGGTTGACGTCGCACGCGCCCCGGTGTCCAGATGGACATCGGGGCGCGCTGCGTTCGGCCCGACTAGATTTCCCGCGTGTTCGAGCCCACCCTCTCCGAGTCCCTGCTCCATCAGCCGCTGACCGCGCTCCCGCTGCTCTTCCTCGCCGGGCTCGCGACCTCGCTGACGCCGTGCATCTACCCGATGATTCCGATCACGGCGGGTGTGCTCGGCGGGGCAGGGGCCGCTGGGCGGTCACGCCGCGACACGGTAAAGCTCACCCTCCTCTACGCGGTCGGCTTGGCGCTGGTCTACGCGTCGCTGGGACTCGTCGCGGGGCTCACGGGCTCACTGTTCGGCACCATCTCCGCGAATCGCTGGGCCTACTTCGCGTTCGGCAACCTGCTACTGCTTGCGGGTCTCGCGATGCTTGACGTCCTGCCGCTGGCGGCACCGCAACGCGTGCTGCAGTGGGCCGGCCGGATCGCCGGCGATTCCCCCGGAGGCGCGTTGCTGCTGGGCGCCACCTCCGGACTCGTCGCGGCGCCGTGTGGCGCACCCGCGTTCGCCGCAGTGTTGACCTGGGTGGCGTCGACGCAGAGCGCCGTGTGGGGATTCGTCTATCTGTTCGTCTTCTCCCTTGGGATGACTGCAGTCCTGATCTTGGTCGGCCTCTCGGCCGGCACGCTCGCGTCGCTCCCACGCGCAGGTGCGTGGATGCTTTGGATCAAACGGGTTGCCGCGGTGCTGATGCTGGCAATGGCCGAGTACTACTTTGTCCGAATGGGGATGGTCTGGTGATGCAATGGCAGCAACGGGTAACGTTCCTCTGTACGCTTGGGCTCCTCGCGCTCACGGTGCCGTGCGCGGCACAAGCCACCGTGGGATCTCGTGCACCGGTCATTTCGGTCACGGATCTCGAGGGCAATGCGGTGCAACTTCCCGCCGCCGGTCGGCCGGCGCTGATTGAGTTTTGGGCGACCTGGTGCGAGGTCTGCGAACAGCTCTTCCCGCGGGTTGTCGCGGCCAAGAAGGCCTTCGGGTCGCAGGTCGATTTCTTCGGCGTGAATGTGACAGTCAATGAATCCAAGTCACGGGTGAAGCGGTGGGTCGCCGAGCATAACCCGCCCTACCAGACCTTGTATGACGACCGCGGTGTTGGGGTGCGGGCCTACGGTGCCATGGTCACCTCCTATGTGGTGATCGTCGACGCCAAGGGCGTCATTCGGTACACCGGGAGTGGGGGGACGCAGGACTTGGTCGCCGAACTCGCCAAGGTGGTGCCGCGATGAGGACCGCTGTTCAGGTTGCGCTCCTGCTTCTGGTCGCGTCGGTCCCGTTGGCGGCCCAGGATGCCAGCGGCGCCCTCCGTCTTCGCTTCTCACTGGATGAGAGCCCGCGATTGGGTCGCGTCGCGCCGGCGATCAGACTGCCGTACGCGACTCGTGATGGTGTCGGTCCTGCAGAGCAGCCCTTTGACCTGAGTCAGGAGTTGGGTCGGGTGGTGGTGCTGGTCTTTTATCCCGGTGATTTTACGCCGGCCTGCACCGCCGAGTGGCGGGCGCTGAAGGAACGCCACGGTACTCTGTTCCCGGAGGGGGTGGTGGTGGCCGGGATTTCAACCGATTCCCTGGCCTCGCACGTACGGTTTGCATCAGCGCTTGAGCTCCCCTACAAGTTGCTCAGCGACCCGGACCGCACCATCATCCAGCGCTACGGTCTTTCCGACGGCCCCAAGTCGCGCCGCGCCGTTGTGGTGGTCGGACGTGATGGAATGATCCGCTACCTTGATCCCGCCTTCGCCGCTCTGGATGGCGAGAGTTATGTCCAATTGGCTGCCGTGATTCGTGCAGCAACGGAGCACCGATGACCCGACGGACCCTCGCGACGCTGGTGCTACTCTTGTCTCCGACCGCGCTCTTAGCCCAGGGTGCTTCCGGCGCTGGTTCGCGTTGGATCCTGGATGACGCGCGCGGCTCTTTCTGCATTTGGTACCTGGCCGATCCGGCGCTGGCGGTCGAGCTGGTACCAAAGGGGACCGAATTGACGCCGGCGACAGCCGTCACCGACTTGATGCCGATGCTCGCCCGGGTCATCCGCGACGAGCCCCAGTTCGCCAGTTGGATTCCGTCAGCCATTTGCGCCGGATTCTATGGGGCGGTCACCATCGACGGGGAAGTCGCGGCGCGGGCCAAGGGCGCCCGGGGGGTTCTCCTGATGACCCATGCGCTCGCCGCCAAGTCGCCCCGTGGCCAAACCAATGCGGGATTCCTCCTGTTGGAGCTCTCGACCGACAACGGCGTCGTGGCGCGGATGGCGGAGAACGCCGGCATCCGGATCGACCGGCGCGATGTCTCCCTGGTACCCTCCCGAGAGGGGGGGGACGACATCATGACACTTCAGGTCGACAAGGCGAAGC
>JAHECN010000118.1:0-5559 GCA_024641735.1 Gemmatimonadota bacterium
GGCCAATGTGAGTCGGCGATGGAAGGAATCGTCGAGTGACTCGGTGCGGAATGATCTCGAGGGGTACATGGTCGAGCGGCCGTGCGTCGTCTGCGCCGGGCAACGCCTCAAGCCCGAGTCGTTGTCGGTGTTGATCGCCGGCCGGAGCATTGGGGAGATTGTCGCGCTACCCGTTGATGACGCGATCGCGTTTTTCGAAGGCATTCCGGTCGCGCGTGGGCGGGCCGGTGCCGTCGATCCCGATATCGCCGGCCCGATCCTCAAGGAAGTCGTGGAGCGGTTGCGCTTCCTCGCCGACGTGGGGTTGGAGTACCTGACACTCGGACGACCGGCCGGCTCGCTCTCGGGCGGCGAGGCGCAACGGATCCGCCTCGCGACGCAGATCGGATCACGCTTGGTCGGCGTGCTTTACATCCTGGACGAGCCGAGCATCGGACTGCACCAGCGCGACAACGAGCGCCTCCTCGAGACGCTGCGAGGACTGCGCGACCTCGGCAATACGGTCATCGTCGTCGAGCACGACGAAGACACGATTCGCGCGGCAGACCACGTGATCGATCTCGGTCCGCGTGCCGGTCGCTTCGGTGGTGAAGTCGTGGTGGAGGGGACGATCGACGATGTGCTGGCACACCCCGACTCCCTGACCGCACGATACCTGCGACAGGAGCTTCGCGTCCCCGTGCCGACGACCCGTCGGGTGCGCGATCCGAAGCAGGCACTGCAGATCACCGGCGCGCGGGAGAACAATCTGCAGAATCTCGATGTTGAAGTGCCGTTGGGGTGCTTTGTCTCCGTGACCGGCGTTTCAGGCTCCGGCAAGTCGACCTTGATCACCGATATCCTCTACCGCGTCCTGGCTCGGCATTTTTACCGCGCCAAGGTGCTTCCCGGGGCGCATGATCGGATCGAGGGACTCGATCTCATCGACAAGGTGATCGAGATCGATCAGTCGCCGATTGGTCGGACCCCACGCTCCAATCCGGCGACCTACTCCGGCCTCTTTACCCCCATCCGGGAGCTCTTCACCCAGTTGCCGGAAGCGAAGATGCGGGGCTATGGCCCGGGACGCTTCTCATTCAATGTGAAGGGCGGACGCTGCGAGTCGTGCCAAGGGGATGGTCTGGTCAAGATCGAGATGCACTTCCTCCCTGACGTCTACGTGCCGTGCGAAGTCTGCAAGGGACGGCGCTACAATCGCGAGACGCTCGAAGTGCGCTACAAGGGGAAGAGCATTGCCGACGTGCTCGATTTGACGGTGGCCGATGGGATGGACTTCTTCTCGGCGCAGACACGGATCGCCGAGAAGCTCTCGCTGCTGAACGATGTCGGCCTCGGCTACCTCCACCTCGGACAGGCGGCAACGACGCTGTCCGGTGGGGAGGCGCAGCGCGTCAAGCTGGCCACGGAACTCTCCAAGCGCGATACCGGGCGGACGCTCTACATTCTGGATGAGCCCACGACGGGGCTCCACTTCGAAGATGTACGCCTCCTGCTTGATGTCCTGCACCGTCTCGTGGACAAGGGGAACAGCGTGGTCGTGATCGAACACAATCTCGATGTGATCAAGACGTCCGATTGGGTCATCGACCTCGGCCCCGAAGGCGGGGTGCGCGGCGGCACCGTCGTCGCCGCAGGAACGCCGGAGGACGTGGCGGCGGTTGAGGCAAGCCACACCGGCCGCTTCCTGGCGCGCGCATTGTGACGGAATCCACGACCCTTGCCGCACTGCGGCCCCGCTTCGCGTCGCAGTACGCGCTGGAGCGTGAGCTCGGCCGAGGCGGGATGGGCGTCGTGCTCCTGGCACGGGAGCTGATGCTCGATCGGCTTGTTGCCATCAAGATTCTCCCGCCGGCACTGACCGGGGATGCGGCACTCCGCGAGCGCTTCATTCGCGAGGCCCGCACCGCGGCACAGCTCTCCCATCCCAATATTGTGCCGATCTTCCGTGCGGATGAACTCGATGGCGTCGCGTTCTTCGCGATGGGATACATCGATGGCGAAACCGCAGCCGACCGGCTCGCCGCGCGGGGCGCGTTGCCGCCGGCTGACGTGGTGCGCATCGTCCGCGAAGTGGCCTGGGCCCTCGCCTATGCGCATGCACGCGGCGTGACGCATCGCGACATCAAGCCCGAGAACATCATGATCGAGCGCGGGAGTGGTCGCGTCATGGTCACCGATTTCGGCATTGCCCGAGATGCACGGGCCACCGGCATGACGGCAGATGGCATGGTGCTCGGCTCGGTCCACTACATGTCTCCGGAGCGCGTGGCCGGCGGCGAGAGTGATGGTCGCGCCGACCTCTACTCCCTCGGCGTCGTGGCGTACCAGCTCCTGGCCGGAAAGCTCCCGTTCGATGCCCCCCAGGCCTCTGCCGTCCTGCTCATGCACGCGACGCGCGCCGTGCCGTCGCTTCGTGAGGTTGCGCCAACAGTGCCGGCCGCCCTCGCGGCAGTGGTGGAAGGATGTCTGGCCAAGGATCCGGCGCAGCGGCCGCAGAGCGGCGAAGCTCTCGCCGACGCCCTTGAGGCTGCACTGCGTGAAGTCCAGAGCGGCCCGCAGGCCGCTGTGGAGCGTGTCCTCGATGAGCCCACCGCGAAGGCCGTCTGGCTGCGCGCGGCCCAATTGCAGGCGGACGCTTCGCGCCGGGTGAAAGAACGCACCGCCCAGGCCGAGGAGTTCGCGACGGGACTGCATTCCGCGGTGCCGACCAGCGGTTACCGCCTCGGCGATGTTGAGGCGGCGGCCGTCGAAGCTGGGATCGGCGGCGAGTTTGTCCAGCTGGCACTGGCCGAACTGCCGGACGAATCGATTGCGATGGCCGAGCGCCCCCAGGCGAACCGCACCCGCATCGAGCGTTTGGTGCTCGGCAATCCCGAGCAGTCACTGCGGGTGTCTCGAGTGATCAATGCAACTCCGCGCGCGGTCCTCGAATCGATCGGTCGGATCCTTCCCTCAGCGACCTACGGGCTCCTCTTCCGTGATGTGGTCGGAGCGCACCCACTCGACGGAGGGGTGCTCACCTTCACGAGCAAGGAAATGACCGCGAGCGACTACATGACCGATCTCGGGAAGAACACGCTGCGCTACTACCTCTCCTCGCTCGGTGCGTCCTTGCTGCGGGTCACCTTGCATCCGGTCGCGGGGGACGCGGGGAAGTGCGAGTTGGTCATCACCACCGACTTGCGGGCCGGGCTCGACAAGAACGCCAAGGTCGGCTTCGGGATCGGCGCAGGGATGGGCGGCGCCGGAGCGGCGATCGGTGTCGGGGTTTCCGTCGCCGCTGGGGCGCCCCTGCTCATCGTTCCGGCAGTGCTTGGCGCGCTTGGTGTGCTGGGCTACGGCATCATGCGCATGGTCAGGGTCGGCTACCATTACAGTCTTCGGCGGGGGCGTCGTGAATTGGAGCATCTGCTCGACGCGGTGCAGGGTGACGCCCGGTCACAGGATGTCTTCGGCACCCCGTGGGGCGCACTCCCCCCGGTATCGGGGAGCTGAAGAACCGTGGCGCGCCCACACTCCCGCTAGATTACGGATGCCCCCGAACCGGGAGGGTATCATGGAAGTCGATGCGATCGTGGAAGTACTGCGCTGGGCCAATGGTCAGGGACTCACGGTGCGACTCGTACTCGAGGATGGACGAGGCATCGTCGGTGTCCCGACGAGCGTTGATCTGCACCCCACAGCTCATGAGGTGTTTTTGCGACCCGAACACAACGACGAAACGGAAATCGGTATCTCCCTCGGCGCCATCACCCACGCCGAATTGGTTTGAACGCATGGTCTCATTGTTGGACATTATTGGACCAGTCATGGTGGGCCCCTCGTCGTCGCACACGGCAGGGGCCTGTCGATTGGGGCTGATTGCCCGCGCTCTGGTGGAAGGCACTCCCGATCGTGCCCTCGTGGAGTTGCATGGCTCGTTCGCACGGACCGGGGTGGGTCACGGAACTGACCGCGCCATCGTCGGTGGCCTGCTTGGCTACCAGCCGGATGACGAACGGCTGCGTGATTCCCTCGATGCCGCCGTCGCCACTGGCCTCGCCGTCGAATTTAAGAACACTACCCTGCGTGGCGATCATCATCCGAACTCCACTCGCATCACGGTGCACCGGGGTGAGAACAGCGCGTTGCTGGTCGGCTCGTCGATTGGTGCCGGCCGCATCATCGTGACCTCGATTGATGGATTTCCCGTGGAGATTTCGGGCGCGTACACCACCTTGGTCGTCGTGGCCAAGGATATTCGCGGCGTGGTCGCCAGTGTCGCCGGCGCGCTGGCCGAAGACACAGTCAACCTTGCCACCATTCGTGTGTCGCGTCGACAAAAGGGTGGGGAAGCAATTCACATTTATGAGCTCGATCACGCGCCCTCCCCCGCGGCCATGGCGCAATTGCTCGCCTTCCCCGCGACGAAGACGGTCCGTGTCGTGGAACGGGTGGCCTGATGTACGACGTCCTGTTGGAGGCAGTCGACGAGGCGGAACGGGAAGGGATCTCTCTGGGAGAACTTGCCCTCCGCACTGAGGCCGCAGAGGGGTTGCGGAGCCGTGAGGAGATTGAGGCCGGATTGCTGCGGGCACTGCGTGTCATGCAGGGGGCGGTCGAGCGGGGACTCGTGGGGGACCTCCACTCGGTGTCCGGCCTCGTCGGCGGCGACGCGCACCGCGTCGCGAACGGCCGTGGCCCCCTCGCCAATACCATCTTCACTGATGCGCTGGCCGCGGCACTCGCGGTCCAGGAGGTCAACGCCGCGATGGGCGTGATCGTCGCAGCGCCGACCGCGGGCGGGGCAGGGGTGTTACCGGGGACACTGCTCGGGATTGCCAAGCGCCACCCCGTCTCGGACGAGGCGATGGTGCGGGCGCTCGCCACGGCGGGGATCGTCGGGGCCGTGGTCGCGGTCCGTGCATCCCTCAGTGGTGCCGAAGGGGGCTGCCAAGCTGAAACCGGTGCCGCGGCCGGGATGGCGGCAGCCGCTGGGGTCGAGCTCCTCGGTGGAACACCCCGTCAGGCGATGCACGCCGTGGCGCTCACGATGCAAGGCACACTCGGCCTCGTCTGCGACCCACTGGGTGGCCTGGTTGAGGTGCCCTGCGTCTACCGAAACGCCACTGGCGCCGCGATGGCGTTGGCTGGGATTGAAATGGCGCTCGCCGGCATTGAGTTCCCCATTCCCGTGGACGAGGTGATCGACACGATGGGGCAGATTGGACGCGAAATGGACGTCCGGTACAGGGAAACCGCCGGAGGCGGGTTGGCGGCCACGCCAACCGGGCGTAAACTGGCGAAGTCCCGTCTGGTCCAGCTGAAGGGGAAGAAGGGCAGCTAGCCGCTTTCCGGTTGCCCCCGTTTCCGGCTGAAACATTCCATTTCGCCCCCGCGTAGGTGGGGGCGTTCCCATTCTTCGTGAGGGCGGGCCGTGGAAGACATCTTGGCGATCATTCTCATCTTCGGGGGAGGGACGGCGATCGTCCTCTCCTTTTCCCCGATAGGTCGAGCGTTTGCCGATCGCCTCCGGCATGGGCCGGTCCCGATCGCCCCGCCTGAGCCCGATCCTGCCAT
>JAHECN010000118.1:5659-8050 GCA_024641735.1 Gemmatimonadota bacterium
CTGGCAGAGCGCATGGATTTCGCAGAACGGCTCCTGACCCAGCGTGGCGAGCAGGCTCGGTTGCCCCGCGAGGGGGCGGAATGAAACGTCGCGGCAGCCGGACGGCCGGAATCTTTCTCACGTTGGCGCTGTCGGGGATGGCGCTGATGTTTCTGACCATCCTGCTCGATGGACCAGGGGGGTCTAACGCCAACACCGCAATCACCGGTTTCCTCGGCATCGGCGCATTCTCCTGGCTGCTCCTTCGCGGCCCCGTTGGCAAGGCGATCGCGGGGATGTTGGAGGGCGGCACCGAATCGGGTCCCGACGATCAGGATCGTCTCGCAGAGTTGGAACATCGATTTGCCGAGCTGGAGCAGCGCGGGTTGACCAGCGGCGAAGTGGAACAGGCGTATGCGCGATTGGCGGAGATGGAGGATCGGGTAGAATTCGCTGAGCGCATGCTGACGCAACAGCGCGAGAGTCTCGATCAGTTGCCGCGTGGGGGTGGCGCGTGAGCACGCGTACCTCGAAAGCGATCGGCATGATCATGGTCGTGGCGCTGGCTGGGATCGGGGCGGCCTTCATCATGGAGTCGGTCCAGAGTGCACGGCGGGAGGGCGGCGGATTCGAATACGCCCTGCTCAGCATCGCGGGAATCGCAGCGATCGCCTGGATGCTCTTTCGTGGACCGGTGGGAAAGGGAATCGCCTCGCTCTTTGATGGTGGGTCGGAGTCGGATGCCCTGATGGCCGGGCGCGTGGCAGAACTCGAAGCACGCTTTGCCGAGTTTGAGCATCGCGGCCTCACGAGTGGCGAGGTGGAGCAGGCGTATGCGCGCATCGCCGACGTCGAGGAGCGCGTGGATTTCACGGAGCGATTGCTTGCGCAGCGGGAGATGAAGGAGGTGGGTGATGGGTCCTGAGAGCGGACGGCAGCGAGGAAACGGCTGGCCATGGATTGGCATCGGATTGATGTCGATAATGGCCTTTGGCGGCCTGATGACGGTCACGGAGAAGCTGGGCCCCGCGTCGATCCCGATCTGGTTCATGGCGCTTGGTGCGGGCGCGCTCGTGCTGCGTGGACCGATCGGGAAGGCAATTGGCCGCCGCTTCACGGGTGAGCTACCGGCCGCCGGTCCTACGGAGCTTCCCGAAGAGCTCTACGCCGAACTGGATGAACTACGCGCCCGCATGCTGGAGCTGGAAGAACGGCAGGACTTCTCGGAACGACTGCTGGCAACTCGGGATGCCGCACCGACGACGGAATGAGACCGCAGGGCGGGGCTCGCTTGGCGAGGCATTCCGTGTCACACTACGTTTCACCGCGCACCCGGCGCTTCCGGGTCGGAGGGATGGCCGATGACCAGTCGTGAGGACGTGCAGGCATACCTCGACCGACTCGACCTGCCAGTCGAGTCCGTCGCGGAAGACATGTGGATGGTGAGCACGGCGGAGGGCGCGGAATTGATCGTGCACTACGCACCACCCGTGCTGGTCTTGCGGGTCCGTGTGATGCCGGCCCCCGCCGATGAGGCACGCGCGAGCGGCCTGTTCCGCAAGCTGCTCGAGTTCAATGCGCGGGACCTGGTGCACGGATCGTATGGACTCGAGGGGGACCACGTCGTCCTCACCGATGCGCTGCTGTTGTCTGATCTCGATTTCAGCGAGTTCGAGGCGAGCGTGGATTCGCTCGCCCTTGCCCTTGCATCGCATGTGAGCGCCCTCGCGGCGTTCGGGGAGAGGTAATCGCCATGGGGATCTTCGACCGTTTCGCCACCATGCTCCGGTCCAACATCAACGACCTCATTTCCCGGGCCGAGAATCCCGAGAAGATGCTGAATCAGTTGATCGTGGACATGCGCAGCCAGCTCGACAAGGCGCGCCAACAGGTGGCCCAGGCGATCGCCGACGAGAAGAAGCTCGAGGCCGATTCGCTCGCCATGAAGAAGCAGGCAGAGGACTGGGAGCGTCGCGCCATGCTCGCTGTGCAGGAAGGGCGGGACGACCTCGCCAAGCAGGCCCTGATGCGCTACAACGAGGCACTGCAGGGTGCCCAGCAGCTGCATGAGACGTGGGTCAAGAGCAAGCAGGAGACGGAGTCCCTCAAGAACTCGCTGCGCCAACTGAACGACAAGATCGAGGAGGCGAAGCGGAAGAAGAACATCCTGATTGCCCGGGCACGTCGTGCCGAGGCCCAGCAGCGCATCCAGGATACCCTCTCCGGGATGGGAGACAAGTCGGCGTTTGAGTCCTTCGAACGGATGCAGGAGCAGATCGAGAACAACGAGCGCAAGGCGTTGGCCGCCGCGGAACTCCAGGAGGAGTTCACCGGCGACAAGCTCGCGAAGGAGTTCGAGCAGCTCGAGTATCACGGCTCGTCGGATCAGCAGTTGTTGGAGCTGAAGTCCAA
>JAHECN010000119.1 GCA_024641735.1 Gemmatimonadota bacterium
CATCCAGATGACGATTGAATTGATCATCCCGGTGGCGATGGACGAGGGGCTGCGCTTCGCGATTCGCGAGGGTGGTCGGACCGTCGGCGCCGGCGTGGTGACGAAGATCTTGAAGTAGTCGCGAGAGGCGAGTCGGGAGTCGCGAGAGAACCCCTCTCACGACTCCCCACTCGCGACTCACGACTCACACGGAGTGATCATGACGGACCACAACACGAAGGCTGCCGCCATCGAGGCTCCAGGCAAGCTCGCCATCGCGCGGGACTTCCTGCTCGACACGCGGACCGAGATGGAGAAGGTGACCTGGCCGCCCAAGGACGAGCTCATCAAGGCGACGCGAGCGGTCCTGATCGGTTCGGCCATTTTCGGCATCGTGATTGGTATCGTCGACTGGCTGTTGACCAAGATCTTGGTCGACGGCGTCGCGTTGCTGGCCCGATGAGCGAGACGGCGACCGACTACCGCTGGTACGCGATCCAAACGACCGCGGGCCACGAGAACAAGGTCCGCATGCTCCTGGAGATGCGCATCAAGGACGACCCGCGCCCGGAAGGGCAGAAGCTGGTCGCCCGGGCGCTGGTCCCCACACAGGAAGTGGTGGAGATCAAGAACGGCAAGAAGGTGACGGTGGAGCGGAAGCTCTATCCGGGCTATGTGATCGTCCAAATGGGAATGAGTCAGGAAGCGCAGCACGTGGTGAACTCGCTGCAGGGCGTGATCAAGTTTGTCGGGACGGGGAAGGCGCCGTTGGCGCTCCGTGACGACGAAGTGAAGCGTCTCCTGGGCATGGATGAGCCGGAGGCCGATGCGGGCCCGGTGGAAGAGATCCCATTCCTGGTCGGTCAGGCGGTTGAAATTACCGAAGGTCCCTTCTCGGACTTCTCCGGGGTCGTCGAGGAAGTGATCGCCGACAAGGGGAAGGTGAAGGTGTCGGTGTCGCTCTTCGGGCGCCCGACGACGGTGGAGTTGGATTATTTGCAGTTGCGGGGACATTAGTTAGAGAAACGGGTCATTGGTCGTGGGTCGCGAGAGGATTCCTCTCCCGACTCGAGACCAGCGACTCACGACTCTTCCGGCGACCGCCCCGGGTCAATCGGCGGCAGGATCAGCGATGACCGCTGTTCCGTCATTCGGCCCCTCCCTTGGCAGGGTGGGGTCGTGAAAGGAGCGACATGGCCAAGAAAATCGTAGCCATGGTGAAGCTGCAGTGCCCGGCAGGAGCGGCGAACCCCGCGCCTCCCGTGGGCACGGCGCTGGGCCCGCACGGGGTCAACATCATGGAATTCTGCAAGCAGTTCAACGCGCGCACCCAAGCCCAATCCGGCATGGTGATCCCTGCGGTCATCACCATCTTCGGCGATCGGACGTTCACGTTCATCACGAAGACGCCGCCGGCGCCGAACCTTCTGCTCAAGGAAGCCGGCATTGACAAGGGAAGCGCTGCGCCGAACCGCACCAAGGTGGGCAAGGTGACCTCCGCCCAGGTTCGCAAGATCGCGGAGATCAAGATGGTGGATCTCAACGCTTCCGACCTCGATTCCGCGATGCGCATGATCGCTGGAACCGCACGGTCGATGGGGCTGGAGGTCATCGACTGATGGCAACCCAAGGCAAGAAGTACGTCGCCGCGGCCGCCAAGGTGGATGCCGTCCGGTTTCATACTCCCGTAGAGGCAGTGGATCTCGTCAAGCAGACCTCCTATGCCAAGTTCGATGCCACGGTGGATGTGGCGGTCCGTCTCGGCGTGGATCCGCGGCACGCGGACCAAGTCGTCCGCGGCACGGTGATTCTGCCACACGGCACCGGCAAGACGGTCCGCGTCCTCGTGGTCGCTCAGGGCGACAAGGCCAAGGACGCGGAAGCGGCTGGCGCGGACTTCGTCGGACTCGAGTACCTCGCCAAGCTCAAGGATGGCTGGCTTGAGTGCGACGTGATCGTCGCGACGCCGGATGTGATGGGGCAGTTGGGCGCGCTTGGACGGGTGCTCGGCCCCCGCGGCCTGATGCCGAACCCGAAGGCGGGCACGGTCACGATGGACGTGGCGCGCGCGGTCAAGGAAATCAAGGCCGGCAAGATCGAGTTCCGTGTCGACAAGACGGGGAACGTGCACGCGCCGATCGGCAAGGTCTCATTCTCGGGGGAGCAGCTCGCTGCCAACCTCGAGGCGTTCATGGAGACAATCGTCAAGGCGAAGCCGTCGGCTGCCAAGGGGACCTATGTCCGCTCGGCCACGGTCAGCGCGACGATGGGCCCCGGCATCAAGCTCGACACGGCGGTGTATCGATGAGCAAGATTGAGCGGGACGCGGAAATTGCCGCGCTGACTGAGGCCATCAAGGCCTCACCGACACTTTTTGTCACCGACTTCAGCGGCCTCAACGTGCTGAAGATGACGGACTTCCGCCGCCGCCTCCGGGCGTCTGGTGGCCGGTTCGTGGTGGTGAAGAACACCCTGGCCCAGCGTGCGCTGGCCGCGAACAACATCGCGGAGCTGGATGCGCACCTGACTGGCAACACGGGCCTCGTCTTCGCAGGCGAGGATCCGATGGCAGCCGCCAAGGTCCTTGGGGAGTTTGCCAAGGAACACGAGAAGCCGACGGTCAAGGCCGGGTGGATGGACGGCAAGTCCGTCGCCCCAGCCCACGTCAAGCGGCTCGGCGAAATCCCCTCGCGGGAGGTGCTGCTCGGCCAGTTTGCCGGCGCGCTCAACGGAGTCCTCTATCAGGTGGTCGGTGCGCTCGAGGCGCTCCGCGAACAGCGTTCGGCCGGCTCGGCCGCGTAACATACGGGAGATACAACCATGGCAACCATGCTTAGCAACGACGAAATCATCGACGCGATCGGTCAGAAGACCGTCATCGAACTGGCCGACCTGATCGAGGCCTTCACCTCCAAGTTCAACGTCTCCGTGGCGGCCGCTCCGGCAGCCGGCGGCGGCGGTGCCGCGGCCGCTGTGGTCGAAGAGCAGACCGAGTTCACGGTCACGCTCACCGGCGTCGGCGACAAGAAGATCAACGTCATCAAGGTCGTCCGCGAGATCACCTCGCTCGGCCTGAAGGAAGCGAAGGACCTCGTGGACGGCGCGCCCAGCACGATCAAGGACGGCGTCTCGAAGGGTGAAGCGGAAGAAATGAAGAAGCGGCTTGAGGAACAGGGCGCGACCGTCGAACTGAAGTAACCGTCGAAGGGGGATCCACCCGCGCCGGCAGCATCCGCTGTCGGCCTGGGGTTTCTCTACTTCACACGGTCACTTTCAGTGAGACGCGATTGCCGATTGTACGCGAACTCGAGTTGTTCATGACGACAGTGCCGACCCCCGCTTTGCGCGGGGGTCTCGGCGCTGCCGTGGCCATTTGCACGGGATGGGGCGATGCCTGATACGCTGCCGGTAATTCAATTTTCCTCGATGAAGGGTGGCATGCAAATGCCGCACCTTCTGGATATTCAGACGAAGGCCTTCCAGTCGCTGCTCGTTCCGGACGACGTGGATGGGGACCGCCAGGACGTGTCGTTGGAACGCGTCTTCCGCGACCTCTTCCCGATCGCCGATGTGAACGGGAAGTACTCGCTCGAGTTCGTGAGCTACGGTCTCGGCGACCCGAAGTACAACGTCGAGGAGTGCATTGAGCGGGACATGACCTACGCGGCCCCGCTCCGCACCAAGCTCCGCCTGGACGTCTTCGAGGACGTGGATGGTCAGCGCCGGCTCAAGAACGCCATCGAGAAGGAGGTCTACCTCGGGGAACTGCCGATCATGACTCCACTCGGCACCTTCGTGATCAACGGCGCCGAGCGCGTCGTGGTCTCGCAGCTGCACCGTTCGCCGGGCGTCGTGTTCGAGGAGGACACCCACCCGAACGGCCAGCGTCTCTTCTCGGCACGGATCATCCCGTTCCGTGGATCGTGGGTTGAGTTCACGATCGACATCCATGACGTGATCTACGTCCATATCGACAAGAAGAAGAAGTTCCCGGCCACGGCGCTCCTGCGGGCGTTCGGACACGGGCACAACGCCGACATTCTGCGGCTCTTCTTCGCGGAAAAGGACCTCGACATCGCGGAGCGGGCAGACTCGCGGCAGGAGCGGCGCGAAATCGTCGGCTCGATGCTCGCGGCCGATGTCCCGAATCCGGAAGACAAGGGCGGCGATCCGCTCGCGTTGTTGGGCGAGGAACTCACGCCCGAACGCCTTGCCGCGATGCGGCATGTTGGGGTCAAGAAGGTGCGGGTCTTCGCCGGCTACACCGTCCTGGACCTGCGGGATGAAGAGCTCCCGACGTCCAATCGCGAGCGGGTGGCCCACGTACTGGCGTTCGCCGTGGCCGAACCCGACACCGGCGAAGTACTGGCCGAGGCGGGCACGGAACTCTCCGACAAGTTGCGCGCCAAGCTGATCAAGGCCGGCGTCACGAAGGCGGAGATTCTCCTCCCGGCCAGCCGCGGCGAGTCGCCGCTGATTCGGAACACGCTGGTCAAGGATCCGACGCACTCGGAGCAGGAGGCGCTGGAGCAGATCTATGCCCTCCTCCGTCCGGGCGACGCACCGAACCTGGAAACCGCGCGGCAGCAGATTCAGAAGCTCTTCTTCAATCCGAAGCGCTACGATCTCGGTCGGGTGGGTCGCTACAAGATCAACCAGCGCCTGCGCCTCAAGGTGGACCCGAATCACACGGTCCTGACCGAAGAGGACTTCATTGCGATCGTCCGCTATCTGATCGATCTGCATGACGGCCGTGGCAACACGGACGACATCGACCACTTGGGCAACCGGCGGATCCGGTCGGTCGGCGAGCTGATCGCCAACCAGTTCTCGGTCGGTCTGTCGCGGATGGCGCGCCTGGTCAAGGAGCGGATGAGCATCAACTCCGATCCCGAGAAGATCTCGCTCGACGACCTGGTGAATGCCCGGACCGTCTCCGCGGTGATTCAGGCCTTCTTCGGCAGCTCACAGCTGTCGCAGTTCATGGACCAGACCAACCCGCTCGCCGAGTTGACGAACAAGCGTCGTCTCTCCGCGCTCGGACCTGGCGGACTGACCCGCGAGCGCGCCGGCTTCGAAGTCCGTGACGTGCACTATTCGCAGTACGGCCGGATGTGCCCGATCGAGACACCGGAAGGTCCGAACATCGGCCTGATCACGTCGCTCTCGACCTTCGCGCGCATCAATGATCTCGGCTTCATCGAGACGCCGTATCGTGTGGTGAAGAACGGCACGGTCACCAATGAGTTGCACTGGCTGTCCGCGAGCGAAGAGGAAGACTTCGCGGTGGCGCAGGCCAATGCCCTGCTCACCGAGGAAGGCACCTTCATCGATTCGCTGGTGCTGACCCGGAAGGGCGACGACTATCCGCTCCTCCCGCCGGCACGGATTGACTACATGGACGTGGCGCCCGATCAGCTGGTCTCGATCGCCGCCGCCTTGATTCCGTTCCTTGAACACGACGACGCCAACCGCGCGCTGATGGGTTCGAACATGCAGCGGCAGTCGGTCCCCCTCCTCTTCCCGCAGTCGCCCGTCGTGGGCACCGGGCTCGAGCGGAAGGTGGCGTCGGACTCCGGCGCGGTGATCATCGCCAAGCGCGCCGGCATCGTGACCAGCGTCACGGCAGACGAGATCATCATCGACGCGGGCGTCGAAGCGACGGACCGCAACATCCCGCTCGGCCGCCTCGGGCGGATCGATCGGTACCGGGTGAAGAAGTTCTGGCGCACCAACCAGGACACCGCCATCAATCAGCGGCCGCTCGTCCAGCAGGGTCAACAGGTCATCGCCGGGCAGATTATCGCGGATGGCGCCGCGACCGAAGATGGCGAATTGGCCCTCGGCAGCAACGTCCTCGTGGCGTTCATGCCCTGGTACGGCCACAACTTCGAGGACGCGATCGTCCTCTCCGAGCGTCTGGTGAAGGACGACGTCTATTCGTCGATCCACATCCAGGAACTCGAACTGCATGTGCGTGACACCAAGCGCGGTCAGGAAGAGATCACCCGGGAAATCCCGAACGTCTCGGACGAGGCGCTCGTGGATCTGGATGAGCGCGGCATCATTCGCGTCGGCGCGCATGTCAAGCCGGGCGATATCCTCGTCGGCAAGATCACGCCAAAGGGCGAGACCGAACTCTCCCCGGAAGAGAAGCTGTTGACGGCGATCTTCGGTGAGAAGGCCAAGGACGTGAAGGACTCGTCCCTGAAGGTGCCACCAGGCATGAAGGGCACCATCATCGACGTGAAGATCTTCTCGCGGGTCGAAGGTCCGGTCGTGGACAAGGATCGCGGTGAACGGATCGGCGATGTCCGCCGTCACGAGCACGAGGAGAAGGCACGGATCACCCAGGGGATGTTCGAGGAAGTGCTCGAACTGCTCGAAGGCGAGACGGTTGGACTCATGTTGCGTGCCGGAAGCGTTGAGGAGTTGCTGGCGCAGGGCACCAAGTTGACGAAGACGGTGCTCAAGGGGATCGAGCTCGCGGACGTCGACACCAAGACGCTGCGCGTCGTGGACAAGGCGGCCAACGAGCGCATTCGGGCGACGCTCGATGCCGCCACGTCGGAGCGTGCCAAGGTGGAGGAGAAGGCCGAGGATCAGATCGACAAGATCCTGCAGCCGGATGAACTGCCGCCGGGCGTGATCCAGTTGGTCAAGGTCTACTCCGCCGAAAAGCGGAAGATCTCGGTCGGCGACAAGATGGCCGGCCGTCACGGCAACAAGGGCATCGTGGCGCGCATCGTTCCGGAAGAGGACATGCCGTTCCTCCCGGACGGGACCCCCGTCGACATCGTGCTCAATCCGCTCGGCGTGCCGAGCCGGATGAACGTGGGGCAGATTCTCGAGACGCACCTCGGTTGGTGCGGTCGCATCCTCGGCTTCAAGGCCAAGACGCCGGTCTTCCGAGGAGCAGAAGAGGGCGAGATCGGCGTGCTGCTGCGTCTGGCCGGACTCGGCTGGGCTGGACAGTCGCTCAAGCTGGCGCATGGGGCGCCGGAGCCGGATGCCGCAACGGTCGAGGCGCTCGTCGCCGACCTGAAGGGCGCCAAGTCGCTTGACGGCGTGTTGCTCGATGCCACGGGCGTCGAGGCGCTGTGGGTGAAGGGCGCGTCCAAGGTCACGACCGGGCTCGCCAAGGAAGTCGAGGCGTTTCTGAAGGCCTCGGCCGGAGAACTGGCGGCGCGCTTGCGGTCGCAGCGCGAAACGGAATTGCAGGTCCATGATGCGTTGCTGGTGGATGCGGAAGGGACCGTCAAGGCCGAACTGCAGGCGGCTCGCAAGGCAATTGCTGCGGCGGCGAAGGCGGACGATGCGGCGTTCCTCGCCGCCGTCGGTTTGGAGTCGCTCTCGGTGGTCGCCGCGGGGAAGGCAAGTGCCGAGGACATCGGTATCGCGGCGGACGCACTGATCCGGCATGCCGGATTGACGCCGGCTGGCAAGGCGCGGCTCCGCGACGGTCGGTCCGGCGTGGAGTTCACCGGCGATGTCACGGTCGGTACGATCTACATGCTGAAGCTCAGCCACTTGGTCGATGACAAGATCCACGCGCGGTCGATCGGTCCATACTCGCTGGTCACGCAGCAACCGCTCGCCGGCAAGGCGCAGTTCGGTGGACAGCGCTTCGGTGAAATGGAAGTCTGGGCGCTCGAGGCCTACGGCGCCGCGCACGTCCTGCAGGAGATGTTGACCGTCAAGTCGGACGACGTCAACGGCCGTAGCCGTGTCTACGAGGCCATCGTCAAGGGGCAGAATCTGCCAGAACCCGGCATCCCCGAGTCGTTCAACGTGCTCGTCAAGGAGCTCCAGGCTCTCGGCCTGAAGGTCACGCTTGGCACCACGGCCGAAGGGGAGGAGTAAGACTATGATCGATTTTCGCAGCGGTCGCGAGCCCAAGAGCTCGAGCTTTGACTATATCAGCATCCGCATCGCCAGCCCTGAAGAAATTCGGGGCCCACGCGACCCGAAGGAGCGCGAGCGCCTGGAACTTCAGGGCTCGCGGTACTGGTGGTCGTGGGG
>JAHECN010000120.1 GCA_024641735.1 Gemmatimonadota bacterium
TGTTCCTTGGAGAGGACGAAGTGCCCCCAACTCTGGAACGGACCCTCGTGGTAGAGCGAGAAAAGTCCGGCACGCTTGGTGTAGCCGATCATCTCGTCGACGTCGGCCTCGCCGAACGACGAGATGAGGTAGGACCTTCCGAAGAGCTTTGACTTCTTGAACCACACGCCATCGAGCGTGGGATATGGCAATCCCTCAGCTCGCGCGATCTGTTCCAGTCGGTCCAGCGTCTCCGGCTCCGCGCACGTAAACAGCGCGATGCTGCTGCCCACCACCGTCTCTCCGGGAATCGCCTCCACGGGCATGTTCTTCCGGGTGCCGCCCCACGCATCCACGTGACGATCATGCGCGCGGTTGATCGCATAGGCCTGGAGGACACTCCCCCATGGCTTCGCGACCGCCGCGATGCCGCGCGCCCAGGTACTCCCCTCGTTGTTGGGGAGATCGCCACCGAGGGTCTTCATGTTGAGGATTTGCAACCCGACCGCGGTCGTGCCGTCACGGACGACGCCGATCACTTCACCGACTGTCTTCATGACCGTCGTGGGATACGGGCCCCAGATGATCGCGTCGACTTTCCCTTCCGGCACGGCGCTGACGACGTCGAGCGCCAGGTGCGTCGGCTCCTCGCGCACGCGCACCACGATCCGGACCCCGGTCGGCGCATACTGGAGGGTGAGCAACTTGCCCGACCGGGTGGTCGACAGTGATATCGCGGTCGGCGCGTAGCGTTGCGCGCCGCTCACCAACGTCACCAACGGGGCGGGCTGGTCGTGACGGAGATAGTCGGTGCCCGTCGTGGCGTTGCGCAGCGCGGTGAGGGCACCGGTCCGGCTCAGGCGGAGCTCCAACGCCCCGGCGGAGAGTGTGGCCTGCGCCGTGAGGTGGGTCACCGTGCCGATGCACAGCATCGCCAGCATGGACGCACGGACACCATACCTGCTCAGGTGGATCATGACGGCACCGGGGAATCGAGGACGGGAGGTCACCAGCCAATGGTGAATCTAGGGTGGTCCCCTCCGCAATCCCGAGGATGGGCCACCCAGACCGCTCCTACGCCAGCTCGGCCAACCGCTCCGTCGCAATCACGCTGACCAGCACCCGTTCTTCAGCCCGACCAAGCAACTGTCGGGTCCAGTCGGTGAACCCACCCATCCCGACGGTGTGGGCCACCTCGTCCCAATCCTCGACCGTAATGGTGAATCCGATCGGTGCGAAGTAACCGCGACCGGTCCGCCGCCAGCTGGTCATGCGGTGATTCAGTACGTCACGCACGGATAGCGCGTATCTGGCGCTGGCGCGCGGCGATACAGTGCAGACCACGGCACAACTGCGATCGGCGACTTGGCTCGACTACCGCAGCCGTCTGGTGCTGGTCCAGCTGCTCTCGTGTGCTGGCGCCACACGTGACTTCCAATTTGTCGCCAATGTGTGGGGGCACGCCGATCCCGAGCTGCAACCCTTTGTCAGAGAGGCGCGAGAGGCGCGGGAGGCGGTGCAGCGGCTCCGCGGTGGCAGGCCCTTGCGGGATGGCGCCGAGGGCGGACGTGATGGGGTTGCCGGGCGGGCGGCGCGGCGCCCATGAACTAAATGCCTGCCCCACTTGGCGTGACGCCGGGAGGGGCAATTTCGTGTGGGCAACGCTCAAGCATGGTGCCGTACCCCACCAGCTGCAACGCGACACCACCGGATAGACGCCCCTAGACCCGTCGCGAGCGCCGGAAGCGGCCGGGCAACGAAAGCCAGTAGCCGGAGAAGATCGAGAGGAGTGCGACAATGCCCGTTCCCACGAGCGCCGCGATGCGGGTCCGGTCCCCACCCGGAAGCCCCTTGAGCGGGACGAACACATGCAGGTAGTGCCCAAGGAGCATTTTGCGCCGGTCCCATCGCCCGGTTCGCGCCAGCTCCCCGTTCGCTTCGGCCACGATTGCGATGGTACCCGCCGGGTCATCGAACGCCATGCGGAAAGCGGGGAGCCGCCCCCCATAGCCGATCGGCGCCGCAACGATGCGTTCGACGGAAATGGGCTCGCGCCCGGACATCGCCCCCGAGGCGATACTGCGGGCGCGCTCGGCGGTGATCACGATCACCTCGCCAGTTCCTGCATCCACCATCACGGGAGCCGCATCCGCAGGCGTCACGAGATAGACGCCGATGCCGAGCGCCGGACGCAGCAGGACGGAGCGAATGGCCCCTGGTGGGCCCGTGTCGCTCCGGTGCTGCACCGCGATCGCAACGGCCTGACTCGGCGTGATCGTGACGCCGGCGAGGTCGAGGGGGGGCTCCAGGATATCGGCGCCCCATACGGCCGGAGAGAGCGGTACCATCATGGCGATTCCGCTCGCCACCCACAGGAACAGTACCAGGCCGATGGTGATGCCGATCCATTTGTGCCACCAACGCATGTTCGGCATGCCCTTTCTCGGTGCGGGTGGGGTGCTTGTCATCCCGTCGACTGCTCCTCGTTTCGGGGAATATTAGTCTCAGAGAGTCAACAAAGTCGGGACGCGCTTGGCGCGAGTCGACGAGCTGCCCCAAGCCCGCCTCAACAACATACGGCCTCGCAAACCCGGCGTCCGCGCGCCTGCCCCTCTCGGCACTTCGTACTCCACCTCGAGCCTCGGCGGCTCGTCGCCACCACAGTCCGAGTCGAACAGGTCGGGGCGTGCCCCATCCCTCCAGCCGTGCGCGGGACAGAGGGCACCCCGTGAGGAGTGCCCTTCAGTCCTGTGCAGATGGACGGTGCTCCCGCTACGAATCACAATGATTAGGTTATCGATCTGACGTTGGTTCCGTTTGGACACGTTTCAGTCCAAGTGTGCAGCGGCTTCGGTGATCCGGTTGTCCTGACCTTGGATGATGAGCTCACTCGGGGTCAGGTGCCCGAGTGAGCCAAGTGGTCACACGTGATTGTGATCCCATCGCCAGACTTCGATCTTCTCCCGCGCATCGGCCAGTGACACGAGTTGCTGGAGGTTCAAACAGTCGTGCTGTACCCGGCCGTTCGACGACTTGATGTGCCCGTTATCCGAGGGACTGCTGGGGTGCGTGACGTCCAGCTGCACGCCCCGCTGGTACGCCCACTCCCCGAGCCCCCGCGACATGGACTCCGTGGCGTGACCCATTGTGGTCGAGGGGGACAACGTTGGCGTCGCGGTGTAGCAGCATGTCGATGCATTGAAACCCGAGTCACGGCCGTGTGGTGCGGATCGAACAACTCGGCCCCGACCGCTTCCCATTCGCCGTGGCGCCGTGGGGGGCCGGTGAGGTTGAATTTGGGGAGATAAGGCCCTCCCCGAGGGGGCACTCATTCGGCACATCTCTTGAGGAGGCACCCACGTGCTTTTCGATCGACTCGTGGCACTGATCGCTGTAATAGCGGCGCTATACATGGGGGGCCGTGGCCCCACACGTGGTATCAACGACCTTCTCCCCGGCGGACGAACGGCTACGCTCCTGTACCTGGGCATGGCCGCCGTCGTTGTGGTGACTCTCTGGCAGAGGAACCGCCCAGCTCGTGGAACGCGAGTGATCCGTCGACTCCTCTGTTACCCTCTCGCCTTGCTGCTGCTAATGATCGGCGTCAACCGCGCGAGAACAATCGCGCGGGCCGTCCCGACCTTTCCGCCAAGGGCTGCGGAGTCCCTTGCAACGCGCCTCGATGAACTCACGCCCGTGGAACGCGCCGAATGGGGCTCGCGCGTTGCAGCCCACCGCTGGGCTGACACGCGGTCGGATTCCCTTGCGTTGGTGATCCCCGCCGCGTGGCCCTTCCCAAGCGATGTGCAGGTGGCCCGGCGCCGCACTGCAGACGGCCACCTTGAGATCTGGGCGCGGGCCGGCGATGGGTCCGCTGCCTGCCTGACGCTGGGCCTGTACCTGACCTATGGCAGCGATTCGCTGGCATTGCGAACACGATGCGAAACCATGCATGAGGCCCCATCAACCCTGGTGTTTGCTCCGCCGGTGCGACGTGATCTCGCGGCGGCCGATCCCACGACACCCCAACCGACGCTGGCGACGATGGGCGACCCATGGGAGCAGTACCGCTTCGATGCCGTCCACACAGGCAGCACCCGCGCCACAGGGACTGGAACGCCGGCGGTTGAGTGGCGGGCGCAGGTTGACGGGCCGGTGCGCGCTTCCGCCTCCATCGTTGGTGATCTCGTCCTCATCGGTGCCCACGAGACCGGGGCCCTCGCGGCCTTCGACCTCACCACGGGAATCGCCCGATGGAGCGCCCGGGTCCCCAACTGGGTCCATCAAGATGTGGTGAGTGACGGCCGGATCGCCGTGGTCAGCTTCGGGAATGTCTGGCCGTCATTTGCTGGGCGCGCGCCTTCCGGCGTCGCGGCGTACGCGCTCGATTCCGGCGCATCGCTCTGGACGGTGTTCGACGAGAGCTCGGTGATGACCTCCGGCGTCGTGCGCGACAGCGTCGTCGTGTATGCCACCGCAGCCGGTATCCTCAAGAAGCGTTCGCTGCGGACCGGCGCGCTGATCGCCTCACTCCAGTTGCCGGGCGGAGTCATCATGGGCCCACCCGTCGCGACCGGCGACACGCTCGCCGCAGCACTCGACAGGAACGGCCTCTGCACTGTCCGGATCTCGACCTTCGAGATGCTCTGGTGCCGCACCATCCCGGGACTCCGGATGGTCGGGCATTCCTCACCGACCATTGCCGGCGACCTGGTCCTCGTCAGCGCGCCCGGCACGCTGCGCGCCGCATCGCTAGGTGAGTTCGCCGCGCTGCCGCCGAAGAGACAACTGGAACTGCTCATGGGCATCTTCGGCCCGGAGGAGAGATACGTGGGCCAGCAGGTCAGGGCGTTCGACCTCGGAACCGGGGCGCAGAGGTGGTCAACGCCGCTCTACCCCGGGGATGCCGATGGACTCCAAGGGCATTCCTCCGGAACCCCCGTCATCGCAGGACGCCTCGGCGTGGTCCTGCTGCCCTTTGCGGATTTGCTGGTGGCGTTCGAGGTGAAGTCTGGGGCGGTGAAGTGGACCGCGGGTGGGCACCGAGCCAGAGGGGCACCGCTCGTGGTGGACGGCACCGTTCTGGTTGCGGGACGCGATGGCGTGATCGAAACTCGCGATCTTCAGACGGGGGCGCTGGTCTGCGCCGTCCGTCACCCGATCGGCTTTGATCGCGCCGGACCCGCTCGTGCTGGGAACACGCTCGTCTTTGCAGCGCTGGACGGCACCGTCCTCGCACGTTCCCTGCCGCCCTTCCTGGAGTGTACCGCCAAAGATTAAGGCCGCACCCGACGATTTCAGCCCGCGCTTGGTGGTCCGGTCTCGCATCCGGCGCGTTTCGCCGAGGCGGTAATCTGGGGCAATACGGCGGCGTCCATCCGGGCAAGCGAACTCGGGTGGCATGCCCATGTTCCACACCGTTCGGGTGGTGGTACTGCTAGAGTGCGTTACGGCTGAGTCGCAAGCGTGGGGAGGAACTCGGTGGATGGGGACCTCTCAGGCGTGCACGATTTCTATTCGTGATTGGAAACCCAGAGCATATCCTCCGCACCCAACCTTCGCAGCGTATCGCCCGGCTCGGTCGCGGTTGCCTGCCTGAGGTAGTGCGCCCAAGGCCCCTCAACCGTGCCAGTAAAATCGGTGTGGAACAGCTCCCAAACGAAGTCCTGAACTGGAATCGGCTCGAGATGCTCAGCGGCAGGGATACCGGGTCGGCGGACCGCGAGAATCGTCGAAAAACTCGCATTGAGCTGCCGGGCGTTCAACTGCGAGAGCCCCCCGGAGACGGGCTGGGTATCATGAAGCCGTGCACCATGATCCCCATGAACAATCACGATGGCACCGTCGCGGCCCACGCTCCGGTCAATTGCATCGATGATATCGCTCAGAACATGGTGCGTACAGCGGATCTGACCTGCTTCGAGGGCCAGGGCCCGGGGCCACGAGCGCCCCCGCGCCTCGGCGTAGTCATAGTGCATCCGATCGCGAGGATCCACCAGCGGGCGACACTCGGCATCGACGTCGATGGGCCGATGGGGCAACAACAAATGGGCGAAGTACGCGGTCTTCTCGTCGGGGTGTTCCTGAATGGCTACCTCGAGCAACTTGGCAGAGGCCAATCCACCCCCGGTAATGGACCGACGGAACGCCCTCGATTCGGGGTGCAACTTGGTGTAGATATGCGAGTTGAGATTGAGGAAGTACCGCCCCGCGAGCATCGCACGGGTAGTCCACGATCCACCGAGGTAGCCGATGTTCGCAATGGAGTTCCCCGAAACAGTATGACATCCGGCCACCGGGGCATCGACGGCACTGCAAAAGTCAAGGTACGTCGTCTGGAACACTTCGATTTGGTAGCCGAGCCCGGCAAGCCCCTTGAAATAGGGATTCGTGCGCAGACTGCCCACGTAGGGGCTGGCCCCCTTGTGCGCTTTGTAGTCGGCCGGCTGTCCGAGGGAGAGCGTGGCCGGGACGGACTCCGAGGTGAGCACGAATCTGGAGTAGGCGGCGTCATACACCTCGAACCCTCGCTCGAGGTAGAACGCCGTCAGAAAAGTCGCGGTCGCGGTGTCCCCGGCGGCGCGTAGCCCACCAATTCCCCACTGTTCGTCAAGGATGATGTGCACGAGGATGGGTTCCCCGTTTCGTGCCGTAGCCTCCCCCCCGTGCGTCGGAGCCGACGGAACGAGCGGTGGCCGCATGACCCCTACTGCGTAAAACGCTCCGAGCGTGAGACAGGCCAGCGCGGCGCGATGCCTCCGCAGGAGCGCCGAGAGGCCGATGCAAAGGACAAGAATCGCCGCGGTATAGACGCGCCGCTCCAGATCGAACTGCAGGTCGGCGAAGGCGAAGAGGAGCCCGCCAAAGAGTACGGTGCCGACGGCCCCGCCGGCCCGAAAAGCGGCGGCACCAACGGCCACACCGATCAGGGCGGCTGCGCCCGGCAGGAGAAACGCTTCGAGGCGTGCGAAGGGGTAGTGGTTCGTATACAAATACTGCCATACCGGGCCGCCGACCATGAGCGCGCCGGCCAGCAGGTAGCGCCAGCCGGCCTCGCGGTGATCTGGGCCAAGGGGTCTCATCAAACCGAATACGCGAAGAGCACTCGGCCCGACTTGGTGACAACCTCCTCGCGGTCAATGCGGGCGTGTGCACCAATTAAAGCCTTCACCGTGGCGAGGTCGTAGTCCGGTGCCACGTTTGGCTTCCACGAAACCAACTGCTGCGCCATGGGATCTGTTCTGGGCACGAACTCGATGACTCCCTTGGGGGCAAGGGATGTGAGCCACTCAATCACCTCCGGCAGGGGCAAATTTCTGCCGAGCACCAGATGGTGCAGCAGCGCCAGACAGAGCACGAAGTCGGCATTGCGTTGTTCAGCCAACCCCATCCGCTCCTGCTGCCGCCACCCCAGTGATGGTGGGGGATTGAGCAGGTCGACTGCGAGGGGGAGGAAGTTCAGCTGCTTCGTGGCCGCTCGCCGGAATGCAGCATTCAGCGCACCCGGGTCAGGCTCGAGGCCGATGACGGCGTGGGCACCACCGTCGATGGCAAGCTCCGAGTACTCCCCAGCATTGCATCCCAGGTCCCACAGCATCTTTGGCTGAGCGGCCGCGACCACCTGGCGTACGAACTCCGCCTTCCCAGCACGCTCCTCGGCGGTATAGTGTGCCGTCAGCTCGTAGTTTTCCCATGGCGACTGCTGCGCGCGCGGTGCGCGGAGGCCGGCGACGAGCCGCCGCATGGACTCGAGGTTGTTGAGAAAGGCGGTTCTCGAGAGCCGGACATTCCGTGCCTTCGCCGTCGAACGGGCGGTCACCGATCGCTGCATCCGCCCCTGCACCACCACGTGGAGTGCGATGAGCGGG
>JAHECN010000121.1 GCA_024641735.1 Gemmatimonadota bacterium
CTGGTAGCATCGGGGCGCACCCGCACCACACGGAGCCAATGGTCTCCGATGGGAACCATCTTTTGGCCAATGGCTTTGCTGCTGGGCGCACGTGGTTGTTCGATCTCGCAGTGCCCCGTGCACCCAAGATTCTCGCGTCCTTCGACGCCTTGGGTGGGTTCAGCAATCCGCACTCCTTTCTTCGGCTCGCCAATGGCCACGTGCTCGCCACCTTTCAGTATCGGACCGATTCGGGTGTAGTGCCGATGACGCATGGTGCGGATGGCATGGAGATGTCAGGTGGCGCGGTCACGGGTGGGTTGGTCGAAATGACGGAGCGCGGCGAGGTTATCCGGAGCCGCTCGGCGAGCGATTCGTCGATCGGGACCACCCATATCTATCCCTACAGCGCGCTGCCCTTCCCGGTCCTTGATCGGGTACTCTCGACGACCACCAACATGAGTGAGTCCGACACGCTTGCCACGTCGGAGTGGATCCAGATCTGGCGGCTCTCCGATCTCACGCTGCTGCGGACCGTTGCACTCCCGCCCGGACCACGCGGAGACGAACAGCGCTACACCGGAGAGCCGCTGCTTCTGGCCGATGGCAAGAGCGCCTATGTCCATACCTTCAACTGTGGCCTGTACCTGGTGCGAGACATCACGGCGAACCAGCCGACGGCTACCTTCGTGCACGGTTTTGAGGGGCAGAACTGCGGCGTTCCTGTCCGGACGGGCCAGTATTGGCTCCAGACGGTTCCAGAGGCGCACGCAGTGGTCGTCCTCGATATTCGTGACCCTGAGCACCCGAGGGAGGTGTCCCGCGCAGTCGTCGGGGGCGATGAACAACCGCACTGGCTCGCCATTGCCCCAGACGGACGCCGGTTTGTGATGAACTCTGCTGGGCGGGGCGGTCGTCTCTTTGTCCTGAACTTCGAGCCTGAGACCGGCGCTCTGTCCGTAGACAATCGGTTTCGGGAACCTGGAAGCACACGGCCAGGCGTCCTCTTTCGCGGAAAGCAGTGGCCCCATGGATTCTCTGGGACCGCGGTCCCGCACGGGAGCGTGTTTTCTCGGTGAAGACCCATGTCGTGCTGGTCCATCCCCAGATCCATTGGAACACCGGGAACGCAGGTCGGAGCTGCCTCGCGGCCGGCGCCACGCTGCACCTGATTGAGCCCCTTGGCTTTTCGCTCGATGAACGGGAGGTCAAACGGGCAGGGCTCGACTATTGGGAGCATGTCGACCTCCGGGTCTGGCCCTCCTGGGAGGCCTTCGAGGTAGCACTTCCGGGCCTAGGTGAGCCGTACTTCTTCTCGACCAAGGCGAGCCAGCTCTATTGGGACGCCCCGCTGGCCGCGGCGGAGGGGCTCGTGCTTGTCTTCGGGTGTGAGACGGGGGGGCTGCCGGAGAGCCTCCACGCGCGCTATCCTGATCGATTCCTTGCCATGCCGCTGCATTCCCCCCGAGTGCGCTCCCTGAACCTCTCGACCAGCGTGGCCATCGCCCTCTATGAGGTGCTTCGGCAACGTGCCGTGAGCGCACCTTGACGCCCGAGTGCCGCGTGGGCTAGGATGCCATGCCCTCCCCATCGCTGGTTTTCACATGTCCTCCGAGGAGCAGCCCATCCGTTTGCATCCTTTCCGCGCGTGGCGACCCGACCCTGCCGTCGCCGACCGCGTCGCTGCCCCACCGTATGACGTCGTCAACCGAAGCGAAGCTGCCGCCCTGGCCAAGGGCAATCCGATTTCCTTTCTGCGGGTCGGCCGCTCCGACATTGATCTCCCTCCCGAGATCGACGAACACGATCCCCGGGTCTACACCCAGGCGCGGGATACGCTGCGGGCCTTCATGGCCGACGGCACACTCCTCCAGGACCCCCTGCCCTCGCTCTATCTCTACGAGTTGACGCGTGAAGGGCGAAGCCAAGTCGGGATCGTCGGGTGCGTGCATGTTGATGACTACGGCAACGACGTCATCAAGAAGCATGAGCGGACCCGCAAGGACAAAGAGGACGATCGGACCACGCATGTGCGGGTGCTCAACGCGAATGCGGAACCCGTCTTCCTCACCTTTGCCACCGAACCCTCGGTCGGCCTGCTGAGTGCCGAGGAAATGCGCCGCCCCCCTGTCTACGACTTCACCTCTGACGATGGCGTGCGACACCGGGTCTGGACCGTGAATGCCACCGCCGAATTTGTGGCGGCGTTCGATCAGATTCCTGCCTGCTATGTCGCGGACGGTCACCACCGCTGCGCCAGCGCCTGGCGCGCGGCGGGCGAACTTCGTGCGGCCAATCCCGCGCATACCGGGACCGAGGAATACAACTGGTTCCTTGCCGTCCTGTTTCCCTCGTCCCAGTTGCAGATCCTGCCGTACAACCGCGTCGTCCGAGACCTTGCTGGCCTCACCCCGGATGGCTTCGTCGAACGACTCCGAGCGCTTGGCCAGGTCACCGTGGACGCAGACCCGACGCCTGACCGTCCTGGGGTGTTCTGCGCGTATCTCGATCGGCACTGGTACCGCGTGGAATACACGCCTGCATCAATCGACCACGCGGATCCGGTCAAATCGCTCGATGCCGACCTGCTCTACGAGCGGGTCCTCGCACCCATCCTGGGTATCGGGGACATCCGCAGCGACAGCAGGGTGGAGTTTGTCGGTGGCGGGCGCGGCATTGCCGAGCTCGAACGCCGTGTGAATTCCGGCGAGATGGCCGTCGCGTTTTCGCTCTACCCTGTTGCGATCGATCAAGTCATCGCCGTGTCTGACGCTGGCGTGATCATGCCTCCCAAGAGCACCTGGTTCGAGCCCAAGCTCAAGAGCGGGCTCTTCATCCATACCCTGGACTGACACTCCCCCATGATACGTGTACTGATTGCCGACAAATTCGAACGCGCCGGTGTTGATGGACTGAAGGACCTAGGGTGCGAGGTCATCGAGCGCCCCGACACCACGGCGGACGAACTCCCCGCCTTGATCAAGGAGATCGAACCGAAGATTCTCGTGGTCCGGAGCAAGAAGGTCACCGAACCCACCCTCGCGGCCGGGGGTCGCCTCGGGCTGGTGATTCGCGCCGGCGCCGGCGTCGACACCATCGACGTGAAAGCTGCGTCACGTCTGGGGATATTTGTCGCCAACTGCCCGGGGAAGAACGCGGTCGCTGTCGCCGAACTGGTGATGGGGCTCCTCCTCTCCTGCGATCGACGCATTCCCGACCAAGTCGCCGACCTCCGTGCGGGACAATGGCGGAAGGGCGAATACGCCAAGGCACGGGGCCTCATGGGACGGACCCTCGGCATTGTGGGGTTGGGGCAGATTGGTCGCGAGGTCTCGCGCCGCGCACACGCATTCGGAATGAACGTGGCGGTCTGGTCACGCCAACTCACCGTCGAAGAAGCCAAGCGCATTGGCGTGGTCTACTGTGAGACGCCATTGGAAGTGGCCCGCATTTCGGATGCGGTGACACTCAATGTGGCGGCGACGCCCGAGACCGCGCACCTGGTCAACGCCGAGTTCCTGGCCGCGATGAAGCCTGGGGCCTACCTGATCAACACGTCGCGTGGGACCGTGGTGGACGAAGCTGCGCTGGCGGAGGCAATCCGCAGCAAGGGGATCCGGGCTGGACTCGACGTGTACCAGAACGAGCCCGCCGGATCGGCCGGAACCTTTGACTCCGAATTGGCGAAGTTGCCTGGCGTCTATGGCACGCACCACATCGGTGCGTCAACGGACGAAGCACAACTCGCGATTGCCCACAGCGTGGTCCGGATCGTCGAGGAATACGTCAACACCGGACGTGCGTTGCATTGCATCAATCAACTGGCACGCAGTTCCGCCACGCACGTGCTTGCCGTACGTCACCAGAACAAGCCCGGCGTGTTGGCGCATGTGTTCCAGGCCCTGCTGGACGCCGAAATCAATGTGGAAGAGGTCGAGAACCTGGCGTACCATGGTGCCGAGGCGGCCTGTGCCAGAATCCACGTGACCGGTGCCCCGACCGAGGCAGCGATTGCCCAAATGAAGCAGACCAATCCGAACATCATCAGCGTTGACCTTCTTCCGGTATGACCATGCCACGCATTCACAACTTCAGTGCCGGCCCCGCTGTCCTTCCTGAACCCGTTCTCAAGCAGGTCCAGCAGGATGTCTGGGACATTGCCGGAAGCGGCATCGGCATCATGGAACACAGCCACCGCGGCAAGGTGTTCGACAAAGTGATCGGGGAAGCAGAAGCGGATATCCGATCACTTGCCAATATCCCCGACAACTACCGCGTGCTCTTCCTCCAGGGAGGGGCGACGCAGCAGTTCGCGATGATCCCGATGAACCTGCTCGCAGCCGGGCAGACAGCGGATTATCTGGTCACCGGCGTCTGGTCAGAGAAGGCCGTGAAGGAGGCGAAGAAGTTCGGCGCGACGCATGTGGCCGCAACGGGTGAGGCGAATGCGTTCACCAGCATTCCTTCTTCGGCGTCCATCCACTATTCGGATGCTCCCGCGTACGTGCACATGACCACCAACAACACCATCTATGGCACGCAGTGGCGTGGGGAGCCGACAGTGCCGACTGGGGCCCCGCTCGTCGCGGATGCCTCGAGTGACATCTTCAGCCGTCCCATCGACGTGTCCAAGTACGGGATCATTTACGCCGGCGCACAGAAGAACCTTGGGCCCTCGGGGGTCGTGCTCGTGATCATCAGGGACGACCTCATCGGGCGTGCTCCGACCGGCATTGCCACCATGCTCCAGTATCGCACCCATGCCAAGGATGGCTCGCTGCACAACACGCCGCCTACCATGGGCATTTACGTAATGGGCCAGGTCATCAAATGGATTCAGGCCGGCGGTGGGCTCGAGGCCATGGCGGCGCGCAATGCCGCCAAAGCGGCCCTGCTCTACGACACCATCGACGCGAGCACGTTTTACCGCGGGACGGCGGAGGCCGCGAGTCGGTCCCTGATGAACGTCTGCTTCCGCGGTCCCAACGAGGAACTGGAGGCGCAGTTCTGCACAGAAGCATCGAAGCAGGGGTTGTCCGGATTGAAGGGACATCGCTCGGCCGGCGGAATGCGGGCGAGCATCTACAATGCATGCCCCCGCGAGAGCGTGGAGGCCCTTGTCACTTTCATGCAGGACTTTGAACGCAGTCACGGCTAGTCTGGCGTCCGTCAGAGGAGATTCCATGCAGCATCGTTGCAGCACCACACTCGCGGCCGTCGTGATCCTCACGACGGCGCTTTCGCTTCCGGCGCAGGAGCCCAACTTCGGCCGCGCCATGGCCATGACCACCTCCGAATTGCTTGTTGGCCAACCGGTCAACTGGTACGGGCCGGGCGTGGTATACAGCTATCAGCGGGATGCGAGCGGTGCGTGGCGCGAAGGCGCCCGACTAACGGCCTCGGACTCCGCGCGAATGGATGACTTCGGTCGCGCCATCGCGACTGAAGGAAACGTGCTGGTGGTTGGCGCACCGCGGAAGCGAAATGGCGCGGGCGTCGCGTACATTTTTGAGCGTTCCCGCGCGGGCAGTCCCTGGCGGCAGACGGCGATCATGACGGCCCCTGATTCGGGGCTCTTCGCCACGGCGCTCGTCCTCTCGGGCGATGACCTCGTGATTGGCACGCCGGGAGCTACGGGTGGCGGCGTCGTGCATCACTTCCGACGCAGTGGTCGGGAGTGGCGCCTCACGGCCACCGTGCGCCCAATCGATGGCACCGGACTGTCGGCATTCGGGGCGTCGTTGAGCCTGCAAGGCCGTCGGTTGCTCATCGGTGCCCCAACTTCCGACGGCAATGCTGGCAGGGTCTACCTCTCACACCAGGACTCCGGGGGCGTCTGGAGTGCTCCTGACGCGATCACGCTGCCACGCAACGCGATGACGGGAGCAGCGCGCGCCGGCAGTGCAGTCCTGCTTGCTGGCGATCGTGGATTCGTGGGTGCTCCAGGCGCGGGCGTCGTGCACCAGTTGGTTCCCGTGGGACGCGGCTTCAGCGTGGGTGGTGAACTCCACCCATTCGACCCGACGCGCGGTTCGGAGTTCGGACACGCGATCGCGATGGTCGGGCCCTCCCTCTGGGTGGGCGCGCCGGGAGCCGTGCGTGGCAACGGGCAGGTCTACCGATTTCTCCCTGGCACAAACGGCGAGTGGGTCGGATCGGCCCGATTGGACGCCGACTCCGCCACCGGGACCGCCTGGCCGTTCGCGTTTGGCTACGCGATGGCGGCGGCGGGCGGACGAGCAGTCATCGGAATGCCGAGTCGAGACTTTGGCGAGGGGCGCGTCTTGGCACTGGCACCGACCGCCGGGACGTGGCAGCCATCGCAGCAGTTGCAGGGCCAGATCTACACCATCGGTGGTGGACCCGCTCCGGCATCGCGCTGCGAGAAAGGCAAGATCGGGGAATTCACATGTTCGAACATCGAGTTGATGTCACACCTCCCGATGAGCGCACTGGGTGGTGAGCGCGGCGCTTGGGTCAATGATGTATGGGGATGGACGGATCCCACGACGCAACGCGACTACGCCTTGGTGGCCCGGCGCGATGGAACCTCCTTCGTGGACTTGACCGATCCGGCTCGGCCCCGATTGGTGGGCAACCTGCCCCGCACGGAAGGCTCACCGCCTTCGGTCTGGCGCGACATCAAGGTCATGCATGACCATGCCTACATCGTCGCCGATGGCGCCGGTGCCCATGGTGTCCAGGTCTTCGACCTGGCCCGACTCCGACGTGTCGGCAGCACGCCGGCGGAATTCCGTCCGGATACGACCTACCGCGAGATCGCGAGCGCCCACAACGTGGTTGTAGACAGCGCGTCCGGGTTTCTCTACGTCGTCGGATCCAACAGTGGTGGTGAGACGTGTGGCGGCGGCTTGCATATGGTGGATGCCCGCACTCCCACACAGCTGCGATTCGTCGGCTGCTACAATGACCGCGCCGGGGCGAACACGCGCGGGTATACACACGACGCCCAATGCCTGACCTATCGAGGGCCCGACGTCAAGCACCGCGGACGTCAGATCTGCGTTGGATCGAATGAAAAGGAAATCAATATCGCGGACGTCACGGACAAGACACGACCTGTTGTCATCGGGCGCAACAGCTATCCGAATGTGTCGTATGCACACCAGGGGTGGTTCGATGACGAGCAGCGGTATTTCTATATGAACGATGAGGGCGATGAGCTCGACGGCCTCGTCGCAGGAACCCGAACAATCGTCTGGGACCTGAGCGATCTCAGTGACCCGATCGTCGCCAACATGTACATCGGCCCGGTACGTTCGTCAGATCACAACCTTTTTGTGAAGGGGGATCGCGTCTTCGAGGCAAATTATGGGAGCGGACTGCGGGTGCTGGACATCAAGGACCGCGTCAACCCCAGAGAAATCGGCTTCTTCGACAGTGCGCCGTACAACGACGATGGACCTGGGTACAGTGCTTCCGAAAGTGGCGCCTGGAGCAACTACCCCTTCTTCAAGAATGGGATCGTGATCTTCACGAGCGTACGCGAGGGGTTGTTCATCGTCCGGGTGATGGGCGGCGCCCCCATCAGCTGAGGCCTTCGGCCTGGCACCGGCACGGACCAGCCGATTCACCCCCCGCCGGCGAACCAAGGACGTGTGGTTGTAACTAAATGGAACGTCAGTCGTACGGGGATCGTGTCAGGGCCTCAGGCCCGCAAACCGCGATCGATCGGAGGTCCGTATGTGTCTCGTCCCATTGCGCGTGTGGAAGTCGGCCGCACTCTCACTCGTCCTCGCATCCCCTCAGGCCCTCACGGCCCAATCCGCCTCCCTCGCTGCAGGCTATACCAGTATGCCTGGGCGAATCGGAGCCCAGGACTCAGA
>JAHECN010000016.1 GCA_024641735.1 Gemmatimonadota bacterium
TGGACGACGTCGCGTCGTTGACGAAGGCGTTCGAGGGAGTCTACGGCGCCTTCCTGGTCACCAACTTCTGGGAGCACTTCTCGACCGAGAAGGAAATCGCGCAGGCAAAGAATCTTGCCGATGCGGCGCGCGCCGCGGGCGTCCAGCACGTGATCTGGTCCACGCTCGAGGACACCAGGAAGGAGATCCCGGTCAGTGACACGCGGATGCCGACGCTCCAAGGCAAGTACAACGTGCCACACTTCGACGCGAAGGGAGAAGCGGACATCTTCTTCGCCGACCTGCCGACGACGTACCTGATGGCCGCGTTCTACTGGGACAACCTGATCCACTTCGGAATGGGACCGACCCGAGGCGAGGATGGTGTGCTGCAGTTCGTGCTGCCGATGGGTGATGTGAAGTTGCCGGGGATCGCCGCGGCAGATATCGGCGGCGTGGCACTGGGAATCTTCAAGGCGGGGAAGAAGCAGATCGGCGCCCGCGTCGGGATCGCGGGCGAGCAGTTGACCGGCAGCGAAATGGCCGCGAAGCTCGCGGACGTCTTGGGCGAGCCGGTGCGCCATGTCAGCCCCGACTGGGACAGCTATCGCGGCTTCGGCTTTCCGGGGGCCGACGATCTCGGCAACATGTTCCAGTACCACCACATCTGCGCCGATGCGTTCCTGAAGCGCCGCGATGTGGCGCTCTCGAAGGCACTGCACCCTGGGCTGCAGGACTTCAGCACGTGGTTGGCGCGGAACGCGGAGCGCATTCCGAAGGCTTGAGACGTCTGGGATATTGGACGGGGTGGGACGCAGTCTACTGCGGCCCACCCCGTTGTCGTTTCTTCTGCCGCTCGCCGTTGTACCAGGTCAGCCCGACGAAGGTACGGGGAGATAATGATGTTGCGTGAAGCGATTCCACCCCTTCTTGGTCTTTGACTCGACGACCCAGTGGAACCCACCCGCTTCGCTGGGCCAGTACACCATGCGCGCGGTCCCGGCCGGCATCTCGGCCTCGAAGGCGATCGCCTCAGGATGAATATCCGCGGCCTCGCTCAGCACGCCCTGTGATTGCTTGCCATCCGACGTGAACGACCAGAACGAGAGTGGTCCGTCACCGTCGGGGCCGAAGATGGCGTGCTCTGCGTAGATCTTGTCGCCGAAGTGCCATTCTGCGTTCAGCAGGATGCGGGTACCAGCGAGAATCTTGGAGAAGGTCCGCAGGCAACGGACGCGACCCATCGGTGTATCGGCTTCTGCCTGCCACGCGCCGATCAGCGGATCGAAGATGCCGAGTTTGCCGCGACCTTTCTTCCAGGTGGACTTCTTTGCGGGTGCCATGCCTCTCGCTCCGTGAAGGTCGGGTCGGCGCCGAGATGAGAGCCCAGCGCCTACAAGATGTACTTCCGCAAATCATCGTCCTGCACCACACTCGCCAGCCGCTCACGCACCGTCGCGCCATCGATCAGCAGCGAGGTCGTCTTCCCACCATCCGGCAAATCGAAAAGCGTGTCTTCCAGCAACGTGGACATCACGGTGTGCAGCCGCCGGGCACCGATGTTCTCCATCCGGTCATTCGCCAGCCAGGCGATCCGCGCCATCTCGTTGATTGATTCCGCGCTGAATTCCAACGTGCATCCCTCCGCCCCGACCAGCGCGATGTACTGCTTCGTCAGCGCGTTCTCAGGCTCGGTGAGGATGCGCACGAAGTCCGCTTCCGTCAACGGCTCCAATTCCACCCGAATCGGGAAGCGTCCCTGCAACTCCGGGATCAGGTCGCTCGGCTTGGTATTGTGAAAGGCGCCCGCCGCCACGAAGAGAATGTGATCGGTGCGCACGTAGCCGTAACGCGTCTGCACCGTGCTCCCCTCGACGATCGGGAGCAGGTCGCGCTGCACGCCGGCACGTGACACGTCCGGCCCGGCACCAGGCCCCTTTTCCCCCGCGATCTTGTCGATCTCGTCGATGAAGACGATGCCGTGATTCTCGACGCGGTCCAATGCCTCGTTGACGGTGTCGTCCATGTCGACGAGTGCACGCAGCTCTTCGTCCTCAAGAATCCGACGCGCATCGGGGATCTTGGCGAGCCGCCGCTTCGGCTTCTTCGGCAACATGTCCATCAACCAATCGGCGAACGATGACTCCGGCGCGTCCATCCCCTCGGGGGCACGCATGGCATCCGGATTCGGATAGTTCGGTGGGATGACCTCGATCTCGACTTCCTTGTCATCCAACTTCCCGTCGAGCAGCATCGCGCGCAGCTTCTCGCGCGACGCCTCGCGCCGCCCCTTCAGCTCGGCGTCGTCCGGATCCGCGTCGCTCTCCGGAAGGAGGAGGTCGAGCAAGCGCTCCGTGACCTTCGCCTCCGCCTGCGGCAGGACCTCTTCCTCACGCTCGGTGCGCACCAGTCCGATCGCCATGTCCACCAGGTCACGGATCATCGCCTCGACGTCGCGACCGACGTAGCCGACCTCGGTGAACTTGGTTGCCTCGACCTTCACGAAGGGGGCACCGGCGAGCCGAGCGAGTCGGCGAGCGATCTCCGTCTTCCCGACACCGGTCGGACCGATCAGGATGATGTTGCTGGGGGTGATCTCGTTGCGGATCGCGTCAGGAGCCTGCCCGCGCCGCCACCGGTTCCGGATGGCGATCGCAATCGCCTTCTTGGCCGCGGCCTGCCCGACGATGTAACGATCGAGCTCACCGACGATCTGGCGCGGCGGAAGCTCCTCCAGCCAGGGGAGGGGGGGAGGGGCTTCGGCGTCGGGCGAGAGGGGTTCTGTCATGAGGGGAAGATACAGGGAGAGAAGAGAGAGGAGAAAAGAGAGAGGAGGGTGCGGAGTTGAGCCTCGCACGGGGCGCGGCCGCTCCCCCTCTTCTCTCCTCTCTCCTTTCTCTTCTCTCCTACTCCGTCGGCAACTCCAACACCGTATGATGCCCATTCGTGTACACGCAGATCTCCCCGGCAATCTCCAAGCTCCGGGCCACGATGTCGCGCGCCGAGAGGCGGTCGTCGGGCATCAGGGCACGGGCGGCGGCCAAGGCGTAGCTGCCACCGGAGCCGACGGCGAGGATCCCGTCGTCCGGCTCGATCAGTTCGCCGGTACCGCTCAACAGGAAGACGTGCTCCACGTCGCCCACCACCAGCAGCGCCTCGAGGCGGCGGAGGTAGCGATCGCTGCGCCAATCCTTGGCGAGTTCGGTGGCGGCGCGCGTCAGGTTGCCGGGGTAGCGATCGAACTTCTCCTCAAAGCGCTCAAAGAGCGTGAGCGCATCAGCCACCGACCCGGCGAAGCCCGCGAGGATCCGACCACCCTTGAGGGCGCGGACCTTTACGGCCTTCCCCTTCATGATGGTGTCGCCGATCGAGACCTGGCCGTCGCCGCCGAGGGCGAGGCGTCCGTTCTTCCGGACCGCTATGATTGTCGTACCATGAAACGTCGTCTGCATCGCTGGTTTCCCGTTCTCGTCGTGGTGCTGATCGTCGGCGTCGTGGCGGGACGCGCGGCGACGCTGCTCCGGTACGACCTCTGGTATGATGAACTTTACTCACTCTTCACCGCTTTGGGCGACCTGAGCCAACTCTGGCAGGCCTCGCTCGCGGATCGGGTGCATCCCCCGCTCTTCTATGCGGTCCTCTGGGGGTGGCTCCAGTTCACTGCACCCACCCCGACATTGCTGCGGATACTCCCGCTGCTGATCTTCGCCGGCACCCTGGCGGCGACCTGGTGGGCGACGGGTGGCACGGCGCTCTCCGTGCGCGGACGCGTCGTCGCCGTCCTGGCCGTGGCCATCAACCCGATCGCCTTCGACGCGGCCGCCGAGGTCCGTGGATACACCCTGCTCCTCGCGATGACCGCGATCATGGTGGGAGCCATGCTCCGCCTCGTCCGTGGCGCCCCCTCCACTCGCACGCTGGTCATCCTGATCCTCGGCGCGACCGCGGCCACCTGGACCCACTACTTCGCCTGGCCCTTCGTCGCCGTCACCGCCGTCATCCTCTATCTCGGACATCGGCGCCGTGAAGCGCTGCTGTTCACTGGCACCACGCTACTCGCATCATTGCCATGGATTGCTGCGCTCCTCACCACCAAGGGATCACAGGTCAGTACGCAGGTCGGCTGGACGCCAGCGGGAACGTTGACCAGCATCGCCCTCCTTCCCGGAATGTTGCTCGCCGACCGCGTGCCGATGTATGGCCTGATTATCGCCTCGGTGCTGGGCTGGACCCTCCTGGCTGCCGCGGCACGGAAGGCCGATCGCCGCGACTTGGCCCTACTCGTCGCGGCGGCTCCAGTTGCCGCGGTGTTCGGAGGGCTCCTCCTCGATCTCGGCCTCTGGAACGGACGCTACTTCACCGCCGGAGTCATTCCGCTCGCATTGCTGATCGCGCACTGGAGTGACTCGGTGAAGGCGCCGCAGCGCGTCGGTGCCGTCCTCATCCTCGGACTCTCGGCGTGGGGGACCCTCACGCCGGCCACCTGGCGAACGCCGTGGCGAAGCGTGGCGCGGGAACTGGCCGCGCGCGCGCCGGGGGCGCCGATCTATGCCTTCGAGGGCTTCACCGTCGTTCCGCTGCGTTACTACAGCGATCTGGATGGACTCGGGCTCGTCGTGCAGGAACGGAAGACGTGGCCGGACTCAACCACATCGCCTGGCTGGCTTTTGCTCCGCCCCTCGATGTTCCATTATCGGGGCCGTGGCTCGGACGAACTGCGCGCAGCGGAACGGACCGTGACCGATTCGCTCTTCGATGGCGAAGGCACAAATCGGATCGAGGCGTGGCGATTCAAATGATTTGATGAGGGACGGGCGAGGCATGCCTCGCCCCTACGACCTACGACTAACGACTTACGACTCACGACTCGCCCCTACGACCGATCCTTCCGTCCCTTCGGAAAACTGTCGTTGTACACCTGCTTCAATCGCTCGACCGACGTGTGCGTGTAGATCTGCGTGGTGCTGAGTGATGCATGCCCCAATAGTTCCTGCACCGCTCGCAAATCCGCTCCGCCGTCGAGCAGGTGCGTCGCGAAGGTGTGGCGCATCGAGTGGGTCACCATCCCATCGGCGCCGATCGCATCGTAAAAGCGATGCATCCGACGCTGAATCGTCGACGGAGCGAGCCGCTTGCCGCGACGCCCAACAAAGACCGCCGTTCGGTCTGCCCCAGGCAACTTGGCCACACTCTCACGCACCTGCAGGTAACGTCGCAGCGCAGCGCTCGCCCGACCTCCCAGCGGGATGATCCGTTCCTTCCGCCCCTTGCCGACCACCTTGACCTGATCACTCAGGAGGTCGAGTCGGGGCAGGTCGAGCCCGCGCAACTCCGAGAGCCGGAGCCCCGACGAATAGAAGAGCTCCAGCATCGCCAGATCACGCAGGTCGTCCAGCTCTCCGGACTCTGCCAATTCCTCGGCGTGCGCAAAGAGGGCCGTGACCTGCTCCTGCAGGAGGTACCCCGGAAGTCGCTTCTCGAGCCGCGGCATTTTGGCCGCGCGGATGGCGGGGATGTCCACGTCGTGGTGTACGTGGAGCCACTTGTAGAAAGAGCGAATCGCCGAGAGGGTGCGTGCGGCCGATCGACGTGCGAGACCGCGGCGCTCCATCTCACCCAGGAAGCCGCGGAGCGCCAAGCGGTCGACCGCCTCGAAGCTCCACTCGCCACCCGCCGCTCGCCGAGTCAAGAAGTCGGTGAACGCGTCGAGGTCACGGCCATACGCGGAGATGGTGTGTGGGGATTGATCGCGCGCCTTCTCGAGATGCTCGAGAAATTGGCGCACACGCGGCGGCCTCAGAGCGTCGCGAGCCATGTCGCGAAGTCCGCGCGCGCGCGATCGACATGCCGTGTCTTCCGTTCGGCTTTGCTCGCCTTGCCGGGAATCGGATCGAGGAGCCCGAAGTTGGCATTCATCGGCTGAAAGTGCTTCGGGTCGGCTTCCTGCAGGTAGCGCAGTAGACCGCCGAGCATCGTGGTCGGCGGCGGCACGGCGAGGGGTTTCCCTTCGAGCGTGCGCGCGAGATTGATCCCCGAGAGAAGGCCGGTGCCGAGCGACTCGGTGTAGCCCTCGACGCCGGTCAGCTGCCCTGCGAAGAAGAGCGACGCGCCGTCCTTCACCTGCAACGCGGGACCGAGTGAGGCGGGCGCGTTGATGTAGCTGTTCCGGTGAATGCTCCCGTATCGCAGAAACTCCGCCTCGGCCATCCCTGGAATCATCCGGAAGACCTTTTGCTGTTCCGGAATGCGGAGCCGTGTCTGGAAGCCGACGAGGTTCCACATCTGCCCGGCGCGGTCCTCGCGACGGAACTGCACCACGGCATACGGTTCGCGATTGGTCCGCGGATCATGCAGGCCGATTGGCTTCATCGGACCGAAGCGCGCCGTCTCGCGGCCACGCTTCGCCATCTCTTCCACCGGCAGGCACCCCTCAAAGTACGGTACGTCGTCGAAGGCATGTCCCTGAAACTGATCTCCCGCGATCAGCGCATCCATGAACGCCTCGTACTGCTCGCGATCCATCGGGGCGTTGAGGTAGTCGTCGCCATCGCCCTTCCCCCAGCGCGAAAGCGCGTAGAGCTGGGAATGGTCGAGCGACTCATGACTCACAATCGGTGCGATCGCATCGAAGAAGGCGAGTGCCTCAATGCCGAGGCGATCCTGAATCGCCGTGGCGAGGGACTGCGACGTGAGCGGGCCCGTTGCGACAATGCCGACATCAGGCAGCGCCGCGGCCTCCTCGCGCACAACAGTGATCTTTGACTCGGCCATCACGCGGGCGTGTACCAACTCGGAGAACACTTCGCGATCGACGGCCAACGCCGTCCCGCCCGGGACGCGGGCTTCATCCGCCAAGGGGAGGAGCTGCGACCCGAGGTCACGGAGCTCCTGCTTGAGGAGACCGTGCGCGTTGGACAGATCGACAGACTTGAAGGAATTGGAACAGACGAGTTCGCCGAGGCGATCGGTCTGGTGCGCTTCGGTCTTTACGACGGGACGCATTTCGACGAGCGTCACATCGATGCCGCGATCAGCGAGCGCGAGGGCCGCTTCGGACCCCGCGAGCCCACCGCCAATGATGGTCGCTTTCATGACTTCTTGGCTGCGGCCTTCTTGGGCGCACTCTTCTTGGCGGCCTTCTTCTTCGGCGCCGCCTTCTTGGTGGACTTCTTGGTGGACTTCTTGGCGGCCTTCTTGGGCGCCGCCCGCTTCGCGGTGCGCCCGCCCTTCCCCTTCGGCGCTTTCCCCTTCTCCGCGATCAACGCCACCGCGGCGTCAAGCGAGAAGGTCATCGGATCGACGCCCTTCGGCACCGAGGCATTCAGGTCACCGTGCTTCACGTAGGGGCCGTACTTGCCGTCGAAGAGCTGCACCGGCTGCCCATCCTTCGGGTGCGCGCCAATCTCCTTCAGCGGCTTCACATTCCGGCCACCGCGCGCCGCCTTCGGTTCCGCGAGCAACGCAATCGCCCGCTCGAACGTGACGGTGAGGACGTCGTCGCCGGCCTTGAGGGAACGGAACTCTGCTTCGCCCTTCCCCTTGTCATGCAGAATGTAGGGGCCGAAGCGACCGAGCCCCGCCTTCACCGGGCGATCGGTCTCGGGATGCTTGCCGAGGAGACGCGGCAACGCGAGGAGGCCAACGGCCATCGGGAGCGTCACCTGATCCGGCGTCACGCCCTTGGGCAAGGAAGCGCGCTTCGGCTTCTCCTTGCTCCCCTCTTCCTGCAAGCCGAGCTGCACGTACGGACCATACTGTCCATCGAGCAGATAGATCGGCTCGCCGGCCTCGGGGTGCACACCGATGGAGGCAGGACCTTCCGCACGCTGCTTGATGATGGCATCGATCCGGTCCGCATCGAGATCCGCCGGCGTCGCATCCTTCGGCAACGAGGCACGCACCAGTTCGCCGCCCGGCTCCTCGGAGTCGCGTTCGACGTACGGGCCGAAGCGCCCGATGCGCACGGTGGCACCGAGCCCTTCGATGCCGACCTTCCGCGCCTCGGAGGGCTTGATCTCCTTTTCGCCGCGTGCCGTCTGTGCCTGGAGCCCCTGCTCACCCAAGTAGAAGGAACGGAGATACGCGAGCGAATCTTCTTTCCCTTCAGAGATCGCGTCGAGGGTGTCTTCCATCTTCTTGGTGAACTCGACGTCGACCACCTGGCCGAAGTGCGCAATCAACAAGTCGGTCACGGCGAACGCCGTGAAGGTCGGCACCAACGCCTGCCCCTGACGCACTACGTAGCCACGATCGACGATCGTCCCGATGATCGACGCGTAGGTGGACGGACGGCCAACGCCGTTCTCTTCCAGCGCCTTCACCAGCGACGCTTCCGTGAAGCGGGCGGGCGGCTTGGTCTCGTGGCCGACCGGCTCGATGCCGGTGCACTTTGGCGCATCGCCGACCGTGAGCGGCGGCAGGGGCGTGTCGCGATCCTCGAGCGCCGCGTCTGGATCGTCGGAGCCTTCGACGTAGGCGCGGAGAAAGCCGGCAAAATCAGTGCGCAGTCCGGTCGCCTTGAAGGTCGTATTGAGGGCTTCGAGGACGGCCGTCGTCCCGGTCTTCTTGGCGTCCTTCATCTGCGACGCGACGGTCCGCTTCCAGATCAAGTCGTAGACCGCGTACTCCTGCCCGGCGAGTCCGGTCTCTTCCGGGGTCCGGAAGGTGGATCCGGCAGGACGAATCGCCTCGTGCGCTTCCTGCGCGTTGGCGACCTTGTTGGCGTAGAAGCGCGGCGTCTCAGGAACGTATTCCGCGCCGTAGAGACGGTTCGCCATCGCGCGCGCTGCGGATAGTGCCTGGTCCGACAACGCGACCGAGTCGGTCCGCATGTAGGTAATGAAGCCGCGCTCGTAGAGCTTCTGGGCGACCTGCATCGTCTGCTTGGCGGAGAGACGGAGCTTGCGATTGGCTTCCTGCTGCAACGTGGAGGTGGTGAACGGGGCGTAGGGCCGCATGGTGCGCGGCGTCTCCTCCACCGAGATCACCTTCCATGGCGCGCCCTGCAACCGCTCGGCGAGTTCACGGGCCGTGCGCTCATCGAGCTGCACGACATCCTTCCCGGCCGCGATCTGTCCCGTCTGCTCGTCGAAGTCCTTGCCGGTGGCGAGGCGCTTGCCATCGAGCGCGATCATCCCGGCTTCAAACTCACCGCCCTGCACCAGTGCCGCCGACAGGTCCCAATAGGAGCCGGTGCGGAAGGCGAGCCGCTCACGCTCGCGATCGACGATCAGTCGCGTGGCCACACTCTGCACGCGTCCGGCGGAGAGCCCGAAGGCCACCTTCTTCCAGAGCAGTGGGGAGAGCGTGTAGCCGACGAGGCGATCGAGAATGCGCCGTGCCTCCTGCGCCCTCACGAGGTCCTGATTCACGTCACGCGTGTCCTCAAGCGCAGCCTGAATCGCTTCCTTGGTGATCTCGTGGAAGACCATCCGTTGGACGGACACTTTCGGGCTCAACACTTCCAGCAAGTGCCACGAAATGCTCTCGCCCTCACGGTCTTCGTCGGTCGCGAGGTAGAGGATGTCGACGTCCTTCAGGAGATCCTTGAGTTCCTTGACGACCTTCTTCTTGTCCGACGGCACAATGTAGAGCGGCTCGAAATCGTTCTCGACATTCACCCCGAAGCGCGCCCACTCCTCACCCTTGTACTTGGCCGGAATCTCCTTGGCGTCCCCTGGCAGGTCCCGGATATGGCCCATCGACGCGGCGACCGTGAAGCCGTCCGGGAGAAAACCCCGGATCGTCTTCGCCTTGGTCGGCGACTCGACGATCACCAATGCGCGGGTGCCGAACCCTCCCTTGGGCTTGGTGCCGCGAGCTTTTGAGGTGCCAGAAGACATTGAGATACCGGAAAAGAGAGAGGAGAAAGGAGAGAAGAGAGAGGAGGGTTGAGCGAGCCACTCGGAGTGAGGCGTGTCTTCTCCTCTCTCCTTTCTCGTCTCTCCTTTCTCTTTCTACCAGCCCCCGTATTGCCGTGCTGCCAACGCGATGGACTCCGCGGCCGCATCGGGCGGTGCCTTGCCGACGGCGACCTCGACGCCCGCCAGACCATACCACCGCCCCCGCTCGGCAAGCAACTTTTCGAGCTGGGCGACCAGATCGCCACCTTCCAGAAGGGGTCGCCCCCCCTGACCGGCGATCCGTAGTGCAGCATCGGCCGGATCCAGCGACATATATAGGATAAGCGCCGACGATTCGGCCTCGAGCAGATTTCCCGCGTGGGCAATCCAACCACCGCCGGCGGCGATCACGGAAGGCGCGCCAGCCAACGCGATCCGCATCGCCGCCTGCTCTCGGACCCGAAAGCCCGATTCCCCCTCAGCGGCGAAGATCTCCGGGATGGAGCGCCCAGCCGTTTCTGCGATCCGCGCGTCCAGATCAAGGAACGGCGCATCCAGCAGGGCAGCGACCAACGGGCCGACGGTGCTCTTCCCTGCCCCAGGGAGGCCGACCAGAATCAGGGACCGCGGGCCGCTCAGGCCTCCTCCTCGGGGGCTGGCGTGTCACGGATCTCGGCCCACCGGGCGCCCGTCGAGGCGAGATAGCCTTCGAAGTTGCGACGCATCTCGGCCACGGAATCACCGCCGAACTTCTCCAGCATGGCGTCCGCGAGGACCAGCGCGACCATCGCCTCGGCGATCACTCCCATGGCGGGGACTGCGGTCACGTCGGAACGCTCGCTGACGGCGTTGGCTTCCGTGCCGGTGGCCAGATTCACCGTCTTGAGCGGCGACATCAGCGTCGAGATCGGCTTCATCGCCACGCGCACGACGAGCGGCTCACCCGTCGTCATCCCACCCTCGAGTCCGCCAGCATTGTTGCCGAGGCGCCGGAATCCACCTCTGGCATCGGCGTGTGGGTGCAACGCATGCGTCGCGTCTACGGGATCTGTGTGGAGGTGCGACGCATGCGTCGCACCCACGATCGGATCATGTACCTCGGACCCTGGCCGGCGGGCCGCCTCGAACCCCATGCCGATCTCGACGCCCTTCACGGCGGGGATCGACATCAACATCCCCGCCAGCCGGCCATCGAGTTTGCGGTCCCAGGCGACGTGGCTGCCGAGGCCGACGGGGAGGCCGTGCACAACGACCTCCATTTCACCGCCCAACGTGTCGCCCGCCTTCTTGGCGGTATCGATGCGAGTGATCATCTCCGCTTCGGCGGTCGCATCCAACGTGCGCACCGGTGAAGCATCACTCGCCGCGTTGAGCGGGGTCGGCAGCGGCGAAGGCGCCGTCGCACGAATCCCACCGAGCGAGACCAGATGCGAACCGACGTCGATTCCAAACTCGGCCAAGAGCTTCCGTGCCACGGCACCGCAGGCGACCCGCGCGGTGGTTTCGCGAGCGGAGGCGCGCTCGAGAATGTCCCGTGCATCCACGCGGTCATACTTGAGGACCCCGACGAGGTCGGCATGCCCAGGGCGCGGGCGGGTGACCCGGCGACGCCGCAACTCACCCGGCGTCCCCTCCGCGGACATCACTTCTTCCCAGTTGGCCCAGTCACGGTTGTGGATCAACATCGCGATTGGCGAGCCGATCGTTTCTCCGGCACGGACACCGGAGAGCCACTCGATCCGGTCCTGCTCGATCTTCATGCGAGCGCCGCGGCCATAGCCCTGCATGCGGCGACCGAGGTCCTGGTCTACGGCTGCGGCATCGATCGCGAGGCCTGCGGGAATCCCCTCGACAAGGGCAACGAGTGCCTTGCCATGAGATTCGCCAGCGGTTCGGAAGTGGAGTCGCATAGTGGCCGGAAGCTAATATGGAGTGGGGAGAGTCAAGGAGGAGTCCCGGAAAACATGAAGCGCCCGGACGATGCCGGGCGCTCCATGACTTCCTGGGGCGATCGAGACTACGGGCGAATGTTCTCGCCGTCGTCGACGATGCGCGGCATCACCAAGATGATCAGATCCTTTCGGTTCTCGCGGTTCTCCGTGACAGAGAAGAGCGACCCGATGAACGGGAGCCCCGAGAGGAGCGGGATACCACTGCGGTTCCGCGTGACCGTGGTCAGCGTCAGGCCACCGATCACCGCCGTCTCGCCATCGTTCACGAGCAACGACGTCTCGGCATACTGCTTCGGAATGGTGAAGCCGAGGTCTGCGGCGGCGAGGAGCTGGATGGAGGAACGCTCCGCCTTGAGTTCCATCATGATCTGCCGGTTCGCCGTGACGTGCGGGCGAACGGTCAGCATGATGCCGGTCTCCTTGAAGGTCACGTTCGCGCGAGGGGCCTGTCCGACTTGACCGACCGAGGAGGCGTCGATCACGCGAACCGGCGTCTCTTCACCCGACCAGATCCTCGCCTCTTTGTTGTCGAGGGTGTGGATCAACGGGACGGCCTCAATGTCGGTCAACTCGACCCGCCCGAGCGCCGAGAGGAACGAGGTGATCGAGAAGCCACCAATCGCCGTCGAGAAGATCAGATCGATCGCGGAGCCGTTCAGGATCGCATCCGCGTTCGAGATCGCGGCCACTGAGCTCCCACCGAGATTGACCACATTGATGTTCGGGTTGTACGGCTGCCCTGTGAGCGGGTCCGGGCGCTGCACCACCTTGTTGAAGAACTGTGCGCTGGTCCCGACGTCATACTTCAGACCAAGCTGTTCGAGGTCGGTACGATCGACATAGATCAGCTTCGCCTGAATCGCGACCAACGGCGTGCGGATATCGAGTTGATCGATGAACTCCAGCACCGCCGGCATCTTGGTCCGGGTCTCGGTGATGATGACGGAATTCGTCGCCGAGTCGGGAATCACGGAGCCGCGTTCCTTGGTCAGGAACGAGGCGACAGCGCCTGCCACATCGGTGGCCTTGGCATAATTGAGCCGCTTCTGCCGAGTCTCGAGGACTTCGACCGAGTCGAGCTTGGCGAGTTCTCCCGGCGCGTCGACGCGGATGATGCCGCCGCGCATTTCCATCGCGGAGAGACCCTGCTGCGCCAGCACGGCTTCGAAGGCGAACGGCCACGGCTGGTTGACGATGGTCATCGTCACATCGCCGGCGACACCCCTCCCTGGGACGATCGAACGGCCAGAGAACGCGGAGAACTGGGCGAGCACGTCGGCGATGGGAATCTTGTCATAGTTCACGGTGATCGGCCGCATATCCTGACCTTGCGACTGCGATACCTTCATCCCGGATGCGTAGCGATCGTCCGCCTGCGCGAGCGTCGTGCTCCCTCGTGTCAGCGGCGCCGGGGCGGTTGCGATACTCGCGGCCTTGGCCCCACCACTCCCGGCAACCCAGGCGGCATACGGTTCATCCTCGAAGACGATCGCGATCGTCCCGGGAAGGCCGCGATCGACCGAGTAGGTCGGCAGGCGATCCATTTCGAGGACGATCCGCACCGTGTTCGCGGTGAACTGATGCACCCGGACGTCGGAGACGCGGCCGCGCTTCAGTCCATCGTACTTGCCGATGGTGGCGAGAGTGGCGCCTTCGATGTCGAGGACCAGCCTCGCGGGATCGGGGAGCGTGGACTCGCGGACCGTGACATCACCGGCGACGGTGATGGAGAGGCGTGCCGTGCCACCCGCGCTCGACAGCGCGACAGCGGTAACGGTCGCATCAGGTGCGAGTCGAAGGTTTGCCGGTGCCGCGGCCACGAGAGCCGGGAGCAACAGCCAGGAGAGAGATCGGGTCATCATGGAAGCTCGTCCTCCGTCTTGCGGAGCGAGTAGGTCTGGTCCCGGACAGTGCCGTAATCATTCATCCGGAGCACCACGTCCTGGGACTGGACGCTGGCCACGAGGAGGCGACCAATACGATCGCCGGGGCGGACATTGTACCGCTTACTGCTACCGATATCGCGAAACGTCGCGATGCTGTTCGACGGAGACCGCACATCAAACAGGATGCCGGTCAATCGCAGGTCACCAAGTTCAGGGCCTGCGGTCTCGAAGGAAATCACGGCCTTGAACGGATCACGCGAGGCGACACTGTAGCCAAACGACTCGCGCAACAAGGGCTGTTCCCCTGCCAAGGCAGCGGTGTCGAGCGCCATATGCGAGCTCGGCGATTGGCCGACCTTGGCTCGCCGTGCCGCATTCGCGATTCCGATGCTGTCCGGCGCCGACGCGATGGAATCCGCGATCGCGGCGGCGTCTCCGCCACCGCCACCACAGGCGGTCGCGAGGCCCAGCAGCAGGAGCATCATCTTACGGGGCATCAGGCGCCTCCGCGTCAGGCTTGGCCTTGACGTACGTGCGGATCGTGAAGCGGGCCTCGATCATCGCCGTCGTGTCGCCGAGCGCGCGCGCTTGCGCGAGGGGCGCGGCGGCGAGCTTGAGATCACTGGAGACCATGATCCGCCGCAGCGAGGCGACGTCGGTGAGGAACGCTCCGATCTGGTGGTAGCGACCGATCACCGCCATCTGGTAGGCGTAGGTGTCGAAGGGCACGGGCCCCTCGATCGGTGCGAGCACGGCGAACTCCGCGACCGTGACACTCCGGACCTTGGCCCGGACCTGAATGTCGTCGAGGAGGTTCGCGACCTCCCGTTGCTCGGGAACGAGCGAGCGGAGAATCTGGAGACTCGAGTTGTAGGCCGCGGTCTTGGCCTTTACATCGTCCACCGAGCTGGTGGCGAGGTCACGCTTGGCGGAATCGGTCTGCGCCGTCACCGTGGCGATCGTGTCTGTCAACGCCGCAGCACGCGCGTTCCGCGCCCGGAGCCCATCGACCCCAAGCAAGTTCAGTCCATCGCCGCTCCAGCCGGCATAGCCGATCAGGAGGGCAAGGAGGCCGAGAATCATCGGCGTGGATTTCGGAGTGTCGGCCATCGATTACCTCACCACCGATTCGAGAATCGGCACTGTGCGAATCTGCGACGGGTCGGCTCGCGAGAAAGAGGCTTGCAGCGTGAACTGCGTCAGGGCGCGGTTCTGTACCACCACCGTCTTCGCATCCACTGCCATCACGTCGCTCAACCACGGCGAGGCTTCGAGCCGGCGGAGGAAGGCCGTGTAGTTCTGCAGGTCGTTGGTCAGTCCGACAATCCGGACGATCGGCGGAGCCCCGGCGGCGCCGGTGCTGTCCACCTCAGTCGCTGGCGTCCCGATCCCGACCTGGTTCACCTCGAGCAGCCAGGTAAAGTCGGGCACGGCGTTCGACACTTCGTCCAGAATGTGCGGCCAGAGGTAGCGATCGCGGTCCACCGCGGCAATCGTCCCGATCTGGGCCAGCACCGAATCTCGACTCCGCTCGGCGCGGCGCTTCTCGATGAGGAAGCCCTCGTAGCGGTCATGCTCCGCCCGCGCCTCCTCCAGCTGTGGCTCGAGCGTCGCGAGCTGTGAGTTGGCCCGCAGGAAGAAGGCGCCCAAACCAAGCACCACGATCGCCCAACTCGCGATGGCGAATGCCTGCCACGGCTCCTTGACCATGGAGCCGAGGTCCTTGATCTTGGCGAAGCCGGCGCCGAAGCCGGCGTTCTTCTTCTCTTGCCGCCGCGCACCGGGCTTGAGATTGATCCGAATCATGCCGTCCTCCTCAGTCCGCGGACCGCAGGGCGAGCCCGACGGGGAGCATCAGCAGGGGTGCCACTTCGTCCACGTTCAAATCCCCGAAGGCACCGGGTGCCGGCGAGAGTCGCTCCAGAGGGTGCGCCTGCGTCACCGGAATCCGCAATCGATCCGCGAGGACGCCAGCGAGTCCCGGTACCCGCGATCCACCGCCCGTCAGATAGAGTCGCGAGAGCGACGCCACGTTCCGAGAAGACGTCTGCAAGAAGGCCGCGGCACGCTCAATCCCGATGGCGAGTTCTTCACCGCGATTGGCCACATGCGGCGCCAGCGCGGGGTCGAGATCAGAGCCACGCACCACGCGATCCGCTGCCTCTGCGGCCAGCCCGCGCTCGCGCTGCAAATCCTCACGCAGACGACGCACGCCCACGGGAAGGTCGCGGGTCAGCACCGGGACACCGTCTTCGAGCAGGTTGATGGTGGTCGTCTCGTGGCCAACATTCGCCAGGGCCACCACGCCGCGCATCGCCTCGGGGTAGTTCAACTCGAAGGCGTTGTGCAGCGCGAAGGCGTCGACATCGATGATGCTCGCCTCAAGGCCGATCTCGGAGAGCAGTACCATCTTCGATTCGACCAGCTCGCGCTTGGCGGCGACGAGCAGCACCTGCATCTGCAAGCCATCGCCATCCGGATCGAGAATCTGGAAATCGAGCTCGACGTTCTCCTTGTCAAAGGGAACGTGCTGGTCCGCCTCCCACGGCATCACCTCGCGGGCGTCGACGTCCGGCATTCGATCCATCAGAATCTTCTTGATGATGACGTCACGACCGCCGACCGCGACCGCAACTTCCTTCGCCTTGATACCACTGCGGGCGAGGAGATCGCGAACGGTCTGGGCGACGAGGGAGGGATCCATCACCTCACCTTCGACAATTGCGTCGTCAGGCACACGAGCCATGGCGACCTTTTCAAGCACGGGCATCCCCGAACTGTGATTGATCAGCGCGACTTTGATATAGCCGCTACCGATATCGAGGCCGACCGTGGATCGAGTGCGCGGGAAGAGCGCCATATGAGCCCGGATTGTGCGGTTGAGGGTTGCCGTACGGTACTACCGTGGCTCCCGAGAAGTCAAGCGAGGTCCTGTCGAGCAACTCGTTATCCACAGGACACTTACGAGCATTTCATCCGACCAGGTTGGGTGCCGAAGCCTCCAATCACCCCTTCCCCTGCCAGCACTCCCTGTGCCACACTGGCTACCAACGGGGAAATCGATCGATCACCTGAAGAGTATCGGCCGCTCTGCGCCAAAGAAGAAGGGTACCGGTTTGCCGGGCGAAGTGCCCTCCCGCTCCGGGTCGAAACTCCGCGATGGCGCGCAGGGAGACCAGACTGCCGACTCGTGCCGCATCTACTGCAAAGCGCCATCCCACAATGGGCCCGACCCCGGTCACACGCAGCGTCTGGCCATCCGCCAATTGCGCGAGCGGGCCCGCCTGCTGGACCCGGACGACCGCGAGTGCGTGCGTTGCGACTGCCCGGCCGTCGATCGTCGCACGACCCGCACCCACCAATCGGCTGCGCCAGAGCGTCGCGGACAGGATCAGTGCAGCAAGTCCCTCCAAGAGCACGACCACCACAAGCGCGAAGAGCAGCGCCACTCCCCGGCGGGACTGCCGGCGGGTCACGGACGGCTGTCGAGGGGGAGGGACAACGAGCGGACTCCTGATGGCAGGAGTAGATCGATCTCCAGCACCCCCATCGTCCGACGAAAGTCCCCGGCCCCAGGTCGAAGCGGACCGGCAAAGGGTTGCACCGGTGCGGAGCCGTCGGCGGGGGCGAGCCCGAGCCAATCCGATGTTCCCGAGCGATACCGACGATACAGCGTGGGCTCCACGATCCGGACCCATGCCACGGAATCGAGTGGGTCTCCCATGCTGAGCCGCCATGCCGGACGGCCATCAGGACAACTCGTCGCGGCGAGTGCCGTCAGCGCCGCCTCTCGCCACAACCCACCGGGAATGAGGGCCACCAGCCGATCGCGAGTCGGGTCCGGCGTCCGCTCGCCGACCCAGTCCGCCTGGGCGACTACCGCCTCGCCGATCGATCCGTCGCAGGTCCCTCCCTCCCCCACGCGACGTGGATAGCCGACTCGGTCCGTCCCGAGGGTGAGCGCCACCCACGCTCCGTCGCGCAATTCGTACTGGAGGAGGGCGGCCGCCACCATCGCCGTTCGTTCGGATGCAAGCGCGGTCACGGCGCGCGCGGTGACTCGGCCTGCGCCCCGCACCACGGTGGTGACGCCGGCCAGGAAAAGCAGCAGGATGTTGATCGCGAGCAGCAGCTCCAGGAGGGACACGCCGCGCCGCTTCACTGGCCACATCGCACGAGGAGGGTGACCGCAGGGCGCGCAGGATTGGCACTGTCGTTCCATGCCACCAGTCGCGGAGGTCCCGCGTCGAGGCAGGTCGAATCCAATTCCGTGGCTCGCCGACTGGCCCATCGCTCAGCGTCTGTGCGGCTCCCCAGCCCGACGTGGCGCCCGATCCGATCGGCGGTGAGGGCGGCGGCAAGCGCGCCGAGGCCTGCCAACTCAAGTATGAGCAGCGCCACCAGAAGTTCAGTGAGCGTCGCCCCTCGGCGGGGATGATGAGGTGAGACCATCGGGCCACTCCACGGGAAAGGACCCGATCAGAATGGACGGACGTGGCAGGAGGGAGGGGCACCAAGGCGCGCGGCCCGCCAGCGAAAAACGCAGGCGGGCCGTCGTGTGCTCAGATGATGCGGTCAGCTACAGACGGTGATCCCGTCCGTCGTGGTACCGTCACCCACGGTCACGGTGCAGGTCTTGGGAGCCACGGTGATGCTGGAATTTGTGGCCGTCGCAGTGAAACTGCTTGCCGTACCGACCACCGTGAAGGTGTTGCCCGAGGAAGGCCCGAATTCAGTGGAAGAAAAGGTACTGGTGTAGCCGATCCCGGCATTGGAAAAATAGGCCTCTTGCAGCGTCATGATGTTGCGCAGGTCCGTCTTCACGGAGGCTAGTTTGGCCTTGTCCTTGGTCGCCGAAAACTTCGGGATGGCGATCGCGGCGAGAATGCCGATGATCACCACCACAATCAGCAACTCGATCAGTGTGAAGCCCTTCTGATCGCTGCGGGACATGGCGTCGTTCTCCTGTGCGTGGTAAGGCGAAGTGGGTCCTTCGACTTGGAGGACTCGCGCCTCCTCCATCTGCACGCCGCATTCGCAGCGCTGCGTGCCTGACTCAATATGGCGGACTGCGAGGCTCACCGCGAGGCTCGTGAGGCCGGACGTGACCGATCGGAGAGCCGAAGCCCTCCGATCGGCGTGGCCCCGCGAGCGCGGAGCCGGAAAGTCACGTCAGTACCCTGGAGCACGGAGAGTCCAGCATGGCTCAGGTGCAGGCGTACACACCATCCGTCGCGGTGCCGTCGCCAACCGTGACCTTACAAGTCTTCGGGGCCACCGTGATGGTCGGATTCGAGACGGTCGCGGTGAAGGAGCTCGCCGAACCGACAACGGAGAACGTGTTGCCCGACGACGGCGTGAAGGAGGTCGTCGCGATCGAGCTGGTGTAGCCCAAGCCCGCGTCAGAGAAATACGCTTCCTGGACCGTCATGATGTTGCGCAGGTCGGTCTTGACCGAGGCGAGCTTTGCCTTGTCCTTGGTGGCCGCAAACTTCGGAATCGCGATCGCGGCAAGAATGCCGATGATGACGACGACGATGAGCAACTCGATCAGGGTGAAGCCCTTCTTGTTGGTGGTCAGCATGGTGTGACTCTCCGTGGGGTGAATTTGCACTGCGTTCAGGCGCATCAGGTGCGCCTTCATTGGCGCTGCCACAGAGAGGTGCACAAGCGATGCCAATTCCCGTGAAATTATGCTAAGTCCATTGGCAATAACGCCTTAGACCATCTGTGACCGGGTTGGCCGTAGCAAAGTCGAGTTTGCTCTGGCAGGTACTTTGCAACCCTCCTCCCCCGACCGATCCAAGATTCGCGGCTTCTGCTGTCGCGGAATTGCACCTTCTGTACCGACCCCGGGAGCCACCTGCGTGGAAATCGTGCGTCGCCGAGTACTCCTCGGCATTCTCATTGCCCTGTTGGCGGTCGGCTCCGCCCTCCCCGTTGTTCGCAACAGTTTCGTCCAGGATGACAACCCGCTCGTCCGCGAGGACGCACGGATCCACGATCTGGGCAATATCCGCGAAATCCTGACGACGCCGTTCTGGCCCATGGGAGGGGTCTTCGGACACCACCGCCCCATGATGACTCTGACGCTGGCCGTCGAGTGGGCGATGGGCGGGGGCGCGCCGATCACCTTCAAGATCGTTTCCCTCGCCCTCTACGCTGCGGCGGCGATCGCGGTCTTCCTGCTGGCATTGGAGCTCCTCCCCCTGACGTGGGCCGCCGTCGCAGCCATGGCGTTTGCAGTCCACCCCGTGCACATCGAGGCAGTCGCGGTTGCCATCAATCAGGGCGAGCTCCTGATCGGCATCGGCTATACCTTGGTCGCGGCCTGGTACATCCGGATGCGAAGGACACGGCTCCCGAATTGGCGGGACCGTTTCATCCTCGCCGGCATCGTGTTGATCGCCACCTTCTATAAGGAGTCCGGAGTCGTCCTTCCGGCGCTGCTCGGCGCCGTGGAACTCCTGCTACTCCCGGGCGAGCCGTGGCGTAACCGGCTCCGCCACTTCCGGCCGACGGTGCTGGCGCAGGTACTCGCAGTGGTCATCGTCGTGGCGATCCGCGGCGCGGTCCTCGGAGACCTGCGTGGGACCTTCACGGCGGAAGGGCTCGAAGGGCTGACCATGGGCGGCCGCGCCGTGACGATGCTCGGCGTCGTCCCCGAGTACCTCCGCCTCTTGCTCTGGCCCGCCTCCCTCCAGGCGGACTATTCGCCGCAAGTGATCGTGGGGACTGCCCACTGGGGGAGCGCACAGACACTCGGCACCCTGATTCTGCTGTTGATCGCCACGCTGGCCTTCCGGCTTCGCCACAAGGCCCCGGTCGCCGTCTTCGGGTTGGCATGGGTTGCCATCGGGATCGCGCCGGTCCACAACGTCCTGGTCCCGAGCGGGATTGTCCTTGCCGAGCGCACCCTCTTCCTCTCAAGCATCGGCGCGATGATCACGGTCGCGGCGCTGTTGGCGGGCGTGCGCCCCCCGGAGCAGCCCCGTTCGGCAACAGCTCTCCGGTGGGCGGCACGACTCCTCTTTGGACTGGTTCTCGTATTGGGCGCTTCCCGCAGTTGGTCTCGCACGCAAGTCTGGCGGAGTGAAATCGGGCTCTGGACCCAGTCGGTGATCGACGCACCGGACAGCTACCGCGCCTGGGTTGCCCTTGGCTCCCTGATGACCCGACCAGAACATCGCGAAATGGGAATCCGTTTTACCCAGCGCGGCGTGGACCTCTTTCCGAACCCTGCGGTGATGATGGGACTGGCCCAGTCGTATCAGGGGACCAATCGGTGCAACGTCGCGATCCCGATCTTCGCCGAGGCCCTCCGCATGAAGGAGTATGCCCCGGGCCGCGCCGAATACCTGAGCTGCCTCACATGGGAAGGGGAATACGACAGAGCCTACGAGGAGGCGATGCAAGGGATTCGGACCGGACGCTATCACACGGTGTATCGCACATGGCGGCGCTACCTCGAAACACTGCGTCAGGAGCAACCTCCCCGACACACCAAGTTCGCACCACCCGCGCTCAATGAGATCCTCGCCAAGGCGTTGCAGGAGCCCGGCGTCAATGGTCTGTACCCGCCCCTCCCGGAGCATCCGTGACGTCGCCATCGGAACGCCGTTCCCTCGCCATCCCCCTGCTGTACGGGCTCTTCTTGTTAAGTGGTGCCGCCGGCCTCTTCTACGAGTCCGTCTGGAGCAGGTACCTCGGGCTCTTTGTGGGACACAGCGCGTACGCGCAGGTCGTGGTACTCGCCATCTTTTTGGGTGGCATGTCCCTCGGCGCCGCTCTGGTGGCGCGCCGCGCCGAGCGGATCGCGCGTCCGCTCTTTTGGTATGCGATCATTGAAATTCTGGTCGGGGTGATCGGACTCTACTTCCACGACGTGTATGTCGGGGCAACCGACTATGCCTACGCCTCGCTGCTTCCCGCACTCTCGAGCGGCGCCCTCCGGACCACCGCCGTCTGGGGGATCGCTGCGCTCCTGATTCTGCCGCAATCGATTCTTCTGGGAACCACGTTTCCGTTGATGAGCGCCGCGGTGTTGCGGCTCGCCCCAGCCGAACCGGGGCGCGTGCTGGGTTGGCTCTATTTCACCAATTCGCTGGGAGCCGCGACTGGCGTCCTGATAGCGGGATTTGTCTTGGTCGCGAAGCTGGGACTCCCGGGCGTACTGATCGCCGCCGCCGCGCTCAACTTCGTGGTGGGGCTCGTCGCGGTACTCCTGACGGGGCAGGGCGGACAGCGCACCTCTTCGCTCCCCGAATCGCCAGCTGAGAACAAGTTCTCGCCCCACTCGGCCGGCGAGACGCGCCTGCTCCTCTGGGCGGCCGCGCTGACGGCGGTGGCCTCGTTCTGTTATGAGATCAATTGGATCCGGATGCTGTCGCTGGTCCTCGGCAGCGCGACGCACGCCTTCGAGTTGATGCTCTCGGCATTCATTCTTGGCCTGGCCCTCGGGGCGTTCTGGATTCGGCGCCGGAGCGACCATGGCATCGATCCGCTGCGCCAGCTCGCCACCATCCAGATCGCGATGGGACTCCTTGCCGTTGCCACGTTGCCGCTCTATGCCGCCTCGTTCCATGGCATGGAAGTGCTGCTCTCCGCCGTCAGTCGCACGGAGACGGGCTATGTCCTCTTCTCGCTGGCGCGCTACGCGCTCTGTCTGGTGGTCATGCTTCCCGCCACCTTCTGCGCCGGGATGACGCTCCCGCTGCTGACGCGTACGCTGCTCACACGCGGGCACGGTGAAGCGGCAATCGGTCGGGTCTATGCGGTCAATACGCTCGGGGCGATCGTGGGTGTGCTCCTCGCGAGTCTGCTCCTCCTCCCGCTCCTTGGACTCAAGACCACAGCGGTGCTCGCCGGCGTCCTGGACATCGGCATCGGTATCGCCCTGTTGCGTGCCACCACGCTCCGAAGCATGGCGCTGCGGGTCGGTGCCGCTGCGGTTGCGATCGCCGTCGCGATTGGGATCATGACACCGTTTGATCGCAGCGTGCTCACCGCCGGTGTCTTCCGCGGGCAGGGCATGGCGGCGGCGCAGGCGGCCGAGATCCCCTACTACGCCGATGGACGGACCGCGACGGTCTCGGTCAGCGAAGGAAGCGACGGCTTTCGTGTCCTGTCCACCAACGGCAAGGCCGACGCATCCATCGACTCCTTCGCGCGCTTGGCATGTTCCGACTCGACCGTGCGCCGACAGATTGGCGGCGACCAAATCACCCAAGTGTTGCTCGGGTTGATCCCGCTCGCCTACCAACCCCACGTGGGCAAGGCGGCCGTGATTGGCATGGGGTCCGGCATCACGAGTCACATTTTGCTGAGCGATCCCGCGCTGCAGCAGCTGGTCACGGTGGAGATCGAACCGAAGATGATCGAGGCAGCGCGCCTCTTCTCCCCCGCCAATCAGCGGACCTACAGCGACCCACGATCAGCGATCGTGATCGACGACGCCAAGGCCTACTTCGCGGCCTCAGGGCACCAGTGGGACCTGGTGGTCTCGGAACCCTCCAATCCGTGGGTGAGTGGTGTCTCGAGTCTCTTCACGGTGGAGTTCTACCGCCGCGTCCGCGCGCAGCTGGCGCCGGGCGGAGTCTTCGCGCAGTGGCTGCAGACGTATGAGCTGGATGACGATCTGGTCTTGAGTGTGCTCGCGGCCGTCCACGAGGTCTTCCCGGATTACCGCATTCATCAGGTCGGTGGTGCGGACCTCCTCTTGATTGCAACCAACGCGGAGCACGTCCCAGAACCACAGTGGGACGCAGCGCTTGCCCATCCTGCCCTGTCGAGCGACCTCTGCCACTATCTCCCCATCACGCCGCGCGCGTTGCAGGCCACGCGGCTCGCGGACCGCGGCCTGATGGGACCGGCGCTCGCGGCCGTCGGGCAAGCCAATTCTGACTTCTATCCGGTCCTGGACCTTCGCGCGGAGCGCCAACGGTTCGAGCGCCGCATGGCGACTGGCACGCTGGCCCTGGGCGACGAATGGTTCAACACCACGCGTGCGCTTGCCGGGGAGCGCGAAGATCCTCAGATGACCGCGGCGGTGTCGATCCATGGGATGCGCCGCGAGACACAGCAATGGATCCGGACCTGGCAAACAGCGCTCGGCCCGGTGCCCGCCGACCTGCCGCCGTTCGTGGTGCAAGGACGATTCGACCACCTGCGCTGGAACGCCGTGATGGCACTCGATCAGGCACCCGATGACTGGCGTCCCTGGCTCGGGCAATTGCAGATCGAGATGAAGGCACGTCACGCCGGAACGGCTGGGTGGGTGGACACCGCGCTGGTGGATGGTGCCGCGGCATTCGCCCAGCGTCATGACGCCCCGGCCGTCGTGCGTGATGTCATCAGCTTCCGCCGCGCCATCCTTGCATGGGACGACGCGGGTGTCATCCGTGCGGCGAGCGCACTGATGCTGCCTGAGATCAAGACCTTGGATTGGGTGAACGGCGACGAATTGCGCGATGGCGTCATGACGGCCGCGATCCGGTTGCGAGACCCTGCGATGGTCCGGGGATGGGAGACGCGGACGGCGCCCCTGGCACAGCGTGCGAGGGGGGATATGCGGTCGCGCATCTTGGCAGGGTGGATCAGTGCGGCAAGTGACTCTCCGACGGCGCCGTGATCAGCGATCCGCCGCGATCGTCCGGCACGTTGAGGCAGGGAGACCGACCGATCCGAGGCAGATCACCTCCCAGCACTCGCCGCGGTCCGAGGCCGTTTGGCGCGACAGGCTGAGTCGATCCATCACCGCAAGGAAGGACGGCCCTCCACGGGATACCGCCTCCAAATCCGCCACAATTCGAACGGGGCGCGCACGAAGGCCATGAACCCGACGCGTGATCCGCCGGGGTCCTCCCATCGCGCCAGCGGCACCTCGCGTAGCGTATCCGCTCCGGCGCCGTCGCGCAGCCGAGCAATCAACTCCACATCAAAAAGCCAACGCGAGAGAAAGGGCATCGCCAGCGCATTCTCGACCGCAGGACTGGCCCGCATCGCCTTGGCACCACACTGCGTGTCGTAGACCGGTAGGCCCAGTGCGAGCGAAGCGAAAGTCGCGAAGACACGACCGAGATAGTGACGGCGCTCGGAGCGTCGGATCGACCATCCGAGCAGCTTGACACGCGAACCCAAGGCGAGCTCGAGCTGCGGCGCCTTGATCAGCGCCTCACGAAGCGTCAACATCGCGTCGAGCGGTGCGGCCAAATCGGCATCAAGGTATCCGATCAGCGGATAGCCCTCCGAGATGGCAGCCAGTAGGCCCAGTCTGACGGCTTCCGCCTTCCCCCGGTTCTTGGAGAGGGTCAGGATTTGGATCCGCCCCGGATAGCGTGTTGCGAGGACCGCAAGACGCGCCGGCGTGTCGTCCGTGCTGCCGTCATCCACGAAGCGGAGATCTACGCTGGTCTGAGCTGCCACAAATTCGTGGAACGGATTGTCCCGGAGTCGCTGTGTCTCGTTCCACGCTGGAATCACCACTGCCATCCGCGCACCACTCATTCGGGACCCCCCGTGGACGAATTCCACTCCGCGCGTGCCGAGTCGAGTGCGATTCGATGGAAACGCAAGCCCGCACCAGGCACGGTCCCCTGCGTCAACAACCAGACAGGAGTGGTCGATTCCCCTCGGAGCAGGAGCGAGTCGCGTGCGTGCAAATCCCGGATGTACGCATTGCGTCCCGTGGCAATTAGGAGAGGTGTGAAGACCGTGAAGCCGGCCTGATCCTCGATCACCCGCCTGGTACACTCGATCGTCAAGGTCGAGCCGGGCAACACATGCCCGGTGGTATCGGGAGAGAGACGTAACGCCACGAGTCGACCCGAATCGGCCCGTGACGGGGCAATCAGCGCACTCAGGCGGCTCGTCCCCCCGCCCTCCCGTTCCACCACGGCTGTCGCCGCGTCCAGCCGACAGAGATCTGTCGTGCGATAAAATTGTTCGGCGTCCACTCGGGAAACCCCCAGTGCCCACATCCGTGCCACCACCTGTGCACCCCAGCTTTCCCGCACCAACACCACGGCATCTGGCTCGACACCTTGTGCGATCGCGGCCGCATCAGCATCGAATCGCATCGACAGCATGCCGTTGCGATACTGCTCCACCTGAATGGGAACCGAGAACGCCGCGCCCATGAGCAGCGCGGTGATCCCACCGAGCAGGATGGTCTGTCGTGTCGGGAGCGGCACCCCGCGATCGGCGAGCACGGCCGGGAGCCGCGCCGTCCAGAGCGCGAGCCACGGCGCCAATGGCAGCATGAAGCGTGGGCCGAGATAGTAGCCGTCGTGCCAGTAGGCCCAGTACGCGAGGAGCAACCCAGCAGAGGACGCCAGAACCCACCGATCGAAGCCGGTGATGCGCCGAGTCAAGCCGAGCGCGGCGGTCGCGAAGAGCAGCGACGGCACGGGGGTCTCGAGGAAATGACTTTGGAGCCGGACCAGATAGAGATTGATCAGTTCAAGACCGCGCGCCGGGGTGTGCGGAAAGCCCCACGGCGCATCGTGAAAACCGAGCGCATGCGTCTGTCCCCACATCTCGATGTAGCCAAAGCGGAACGGATCACCCGTTTGTGATGCATTCACCCAAGCGAGAAAGAGGAGCGGAATGGCGATGCCGATACCACTCGCCAGCAGTGCGCCGATATCGCTGCCACCGCGTCGTGCCCGCCACAGCAACCATGCCCCGGCCGGGAGCGCGAACACCGCCCCATCCAGCGGACGGATCGTTGCCGCGACCCCGAAGGCGAGACCCATCGCCAACGCCGGTCGCCACGCGCCAGATCCCGACTCGACCGCGACCGCCAACGCCCATGCCCCGAGCAAGAGCCACGTCAGCGTCGTGACGTGGTTCATCATCGAACCACTCAAGAAGACGGTGAAGGGCGCGAACGCATAGAGGAGTGTGGCGGCGAGTGCCACACCGGCTCGCGGTTCGATCCGTCGGAGCAATCGAGCCAGCACAAACACGCCGAGCGCGGCGAAGCACGGCCCCACCAACCACTCCGCCCCGACCAACGTGCCGAGGGCCAGCATCGCGGGACCACCAGCGGGGAACTGCCCGTACACCTTCCCACCCCAATCGAGGAGGTGCATCGAGGAGGTGAATTCCGGAAAGGGCGGTGCGGGGAGCCAGAGGCGACCGGCGGCGAAGATCCGCGCCTGATACACCAGAATAATTTCATCAATGAGCAGCGGCTTGGCGGAGAGGACCAGCTGTGACACGACGCCGTAGAGGACCAACGCGACGGCCGCGATGCATGCGTCACCCCGCCAGCCACGCGACTCCCATCGCTGCGCCAGACGCTGCCACGCGCCTTCGCGCCACAGCGCCGGGCTCCGTCGGAGGAGAATGCTCGCGATGACGGCGACCCCAACGACAATCGCCCCGCCGCTCACCCAGCCGTCGAGGCGATCCTGGAACCACGGCATCTCGTGGCCACCCGCGATCCAGTTGGCGATCGGGAGGAGGCCCAACACCAGCAGGACGAGCGCCGCGAAGGGAGCCATCTAGCTGGCCTCGACTTCCTCGTACCGCGACAACTTCCGATAGAGCGTGCTCGGGTCGATCCCCAGCACCTCCGCCGCGCGCGTCTTGTTCCCACCCTCGGCCTGCAGCACGAACATGATGTAGGCACGCTCCACCAAATCGAGCGCCGGGTTCGGTTGATTCCGTTCTGCCACCAGCGGCTCCTTCTTGCGCCGCGTGATCCGCTCCGGCAAGTGCTGCGGCTCGATCAAACTGCCACGGCAGAGCACCACCGCATGTTCCAGTGCGTTCTGCAGCTCACGCACGTTGCCCGGCCACTCGTAGACCATCACGGCATCCATCGCCTCGGTGGAGAGCGCCTTCGGTTCCATCTCGCCTTCGGTGGCAAGATCCTGAAGGAAGCGATCCACGAGAATGATCAAGTCATCCCGGCGGTCGCGCAGTGGCGGCAGCTCGACCGCGAGCACGTTGATGCGGTAGAAGAGATCGGACCGGAAATGTCCGCGACGCACCTCTTCATCGAGGTCGCGGTTGGTGGCCGCAATGATGCGAACATCGACCGGGATCGACTCCGTGGCACCGACCGGAATCACCTCGCGTTGCTGCAACACGCGCAGCAGCTTGACCTGCAAGGACGCCGGCATCTCGCCGACCTCGTCCATGAAGAAGGTCCCGCCACGCGCGGCGGCGAAGAGCCCCTGCTTGTCCCGCACTGCCCCGGTAAACGACCCTTTGACGTGACCGAAGAGTTCACTCTCCAGCAATGTTTCGGGGAGTGCGCCGCAGTTGATCGACATGAACGGCCCATCCGCCCGATTCGAGGCGTCGTGCGTGTAGCGGGCCAACACTTCCTTGCCGGTGCCGCTCTCGCCGGTGATCAGGAGCGTGGAGTCGGTCGGCGCAACCAGATCCGCGAAGCGCAGGATTTCCTGAAAGCGGCGCGACTTGCCGATCGGTCGAGTGACGGGGGCCCGGACGGCGCCGCCGGAACGGCGAATCTCCGCCTTGAGTTGCTTGTTCTCGACGCGGATCTGGCGGAACTCGCAGGCGCGTCGCAGAATGGCCAGCAATTCGTCATTGGAAAACGGCTTCTGGAGATAGAAGAACGCCCCGATGTTGACGGCCTGAATCGCGCTCTGCAGCGAGGCCTGTGCGGTCATCAGAATGACCGGTGTCATCGGATCCTGTTCCTTGACTGCGGCCAGAATATCGAGACCCGTCACCTGTGGCATGCGCACGTCCGTGACGACGATGTCCGGCGTGCCCGTCCGGATTGCTTCGAGACCGGCCTTGCCGCCCTGGGCGACCGTGACCTCGTACCCTTCCTTCTTGAGCAGGATGCGGAGGGTGTCGAGAATTCCCGACTCGTCATCAATCACCAGCACCGACGGCTGTTGGGTCATGCCTCCTCCTCGCCGGACCATGTTGCCGGCAGAAAGATGGAAAATGTGGTTCCCGCGTTGGCAGCAGAATCCATGAGAATCACTCCACGATGCGCTTCGACGGCCCGCTGCACAATGGCGAGCCCGAGCCCGCTGCCGCCGGGACGCCCGGTGACGAAGGGCTCGAAGAGCCGTTCCCGCACCGAGTCCGGAATGCCCGGACCATCATCCTGCACCACCAGCATGACATGACGCTCCACTCGGCCCACGGGAGATTCGCCCGGCCGCGCGAGACCGACCTTGACCCGAATCTCTCCGCGACCTCCAAGCGCCTGCGCCGCGTTGAGCATCAGATTGCTCGCGATCCGATGCAGCAGGTCGTCATCGCCATCCAACTCGACCGGCTCACCCGTCACCGTGATCGTCACGCCACGCGCCTCGGGGTGCTCACGCGACAGTTGCGCGGCGCCCTCCACCAAGGACATCAACTCGACCCGCTCAAATCGCCCGGCCCGCACGCGGGCGAAATCAAGGAACTCACTCAGCAGACGGTTGAGGCGTTCACTCTCGCGCATCACGAGCGTGGCAAGCACCTGATCATCTTCATCCTGGCCGACCGATCGGGCCAGCTGCTCAACCGCGGAACGGATTGCCGCGAGGGGATTCCGAATCTCGTGTGCCAACGATGCGCTGAGCGCCGCAACCGCCTCCAGACGATCCGCCCGAATCCGAAATTCCTGCAGCCGCTTCAGATCCGAGATGTCGGTGAAGATCGCCGTGACATGTGGGCGATCGCTCCCAGGCCGCATGAAGGTCGTGGTCGAGAGCCCGACCGGAAAGAGCGTTCCGTCAGCGTTCCGCACGGCCGCTTCGCCGCGCGCGACCCGAGTCCCTTCCGTGATGCCGCGCGCGATCGCCGAATGCAGTTCGCGGGAGCGCGCACGCAACGCCTCCAGCACCGGCTGTCCCGGAATGAACCCCGCGCCGCCAAGGATCTTGGCACCGCGCGGATTGAGATACCCCAGGCGCCCTTCCCCGTCGACGGAAATCACGCCCGATTGAATCGTGGAGAGGATTTCTTCCGCCTCGAGCCGAGCGAGGGCGAGCGCGGCGGCCAGCGCGCTCTGTTCGCGGGAGGCGGTCGTGAGGCGATTGCCGAGGACGGAGATGATGACCCCGACCAGCACGATGACGGTCACCTGGGACCAGAACTCGGCCGAGACGTCGGAGGTGCTGATGGTCACCGTCACGAAGCAGGCCACCGATAGCAGGACGGTGAGTAGCCCGCGGCCAGTCGGGAGCAACAAGGCGTAGACGGTCACCAAGGCGACATACAGCGCGGCCAATGGTGTCGCCCCAGTGCCCTGGACCCCGGTCCCCTTCACCAACGCGGTCACCAGGAGGATGTCCACCGTCGCCTGGATGAAGAGCGTGCTCGGCGGCACGATGCCGTTCCGGCGGCGACTCGCGACCGCGAGCCAGCCGACGGCCGCCAATCCGACGACGCCGAGCACGACACGGATACGCGAGGTGATGGGGCCATCAGGGCTTGATGCCAGCGCGCTGCCGAAGGCGAGCCCGACCAGAATCAGACGCACCAGAATCACACTGCCGAGCAGGGCCCTTGGCCCCGGCACCCGGAGTCGGTCGAGCGCCCGAACCGGCGGGAGACCGATCGGGAATTCCCCGGTCGGCGAACCCACGGGGTCGGGAGAGGGATTGGATGTGGTCAAGCGTGTAATATGCGCACACCGCGACGTGAACGCCCAGACCGGAGGGAGAATGGCAGGGGTACAGGAGGACGCGACGGTGCGATTGGACAAGTGGCTCTGGGCAGCGCGCTTCTTCAAGACGCGTTCGGCGGCGACAGAAGC
>JAHECN010000122.1 GCA_024641735.1 Gemmatimonadota bacterium
CGCTAGCATTCCCTCATGCGCCCACTCCACATCCAGTTCATCGTCACCGATCCCGATCGCGAGGATGTCGTCACGCTGCGCGAGGCGTTGCGGGCGGCGGGGCATGTCGTTGTGGATGAGGCGGTGACGACCGTGCCGCCCGGGGTCGCGCCGGCGCCGGAGTTCATTGTGACGGATGCGGCGGCGATGCCGACGCCCGAGTCGCTTGAGGCCGCCGAAGCGCGGCATCTCGGCGCCGTGCTGCGCTTCACGCAGGGCAACCGCCGGCAGGCCGCCCTGCTCCTCGGCATCGCGCGCTCCACGCTACTGGCCAAGATCCGGAAGTACGACCTCAGGGCGTGATCCGCCCGAGCCGCGACATGACCACCCGCCGGGAGCGCGCACCGCGCGCAAGCGTGAAGGTGCGGTTCGCGACGCCAATCGCCACGCCCGCCGCACCAAACTGAATCGGTGCTCCGGCGCCACTCAGCATCATCCCGCGAGTCGCCGGTCCCGCATGTTGCCAGATCACCACGGTGTCAACGGACACGCGATAACTGCTGCCCGAGAGGGTGAGTGTGGCGACGTCACTGCGCTGGATTGCGGCGAGGCGTGCCTGATCGAGCGCGCCGACCAACGTGGCCGCCTCCTGGCGGAGCGCCAGATCTCCCAGGATCCCGGAGACTCTGGGTGCTGCGATGAGCGTGAGCAGTGTGATGCAGCTCACGACAAGCAGGAGTTCGAGCAGGGTGGTCCCACGAGGCATGCGGAGGAAGATGTGCCACGGGGGTGTGGCGCGGGGTGCCGAATACCGCGGCCTGGGCCCAGGCTATGCGCCCGGAGTTGGCGCCGCCTCATCGAGGAAGACCAGAGCTCGTCGCCGGTTGATCACGGTGGAGAGCGCGCGATGGGCCTCGGGGGCGAGGACGGTGCCGACGAGGTCCCGCATCCGGGCGACGGCGTCCTCCTGGGTCATCTTTTCTTGGTAGGGACGCGCCGTCGTCAGGGCATCGAAGACTTCTGCCGCCCCGATGATCTGTGCACCAAGGGGAATCGCTTCTCCGGCGAGGCCATCGGGGTAGCCGGCACCATCGAAGCGCTCATGATGGGAGCGGACGGAGGCGATCACGTCGCGCAGATGGCCCAACGGCGCCAGGATCTGCGCCCCAATCACCACATGCGTCTTCACGTGGTCAAACTCCTCTGTGCTCAACGGCCCGTGCTTGTGCAGCACCGACTCCCGAATGCCGATCTTGCCGATGTCGTGGAGTCTGCCGGCGGTCCGGATCGACTCGATCTGCTCATCGGAGAGACCAAGCTCCGCCGCGATCATGGCGGAGAGATCCGCCACGCGGGCCGAATGGCCTCGGAGATACGGGTCCTTGGCCTCGAGCGCGTTGACCAAGGCCTCGAGGGTCGCCACCGAGATCCGCTCCAGGTTGCCGCGCTCGCGACGTAGCTCGGCCCCGCGCAAGACGATCTCCTGCTTCAGCCATGCCTGTGTTTCCTGCTGCTCGATCAGGTCCCGGCGACGGGCGAGGGCACGGTTGATGGCGCGCTCGAGGTCCTGCAAGTCGACCGGCTTGACGAGATAGTCCATCGCGCCGCGCTGCATGCAGAGCGCTGCCGTGTTGGCGTCGTTGACGGCGGTCAGCATCAGGATTGCGGCGTTGGGTTCTTCACGGAGGATGGCCGGCACGAGATCCGGACCGGTTCCGTCGGGGAGGCGTACGTCGAGGAGGATGCAGGAGATCTTGCGTCGACGGAGCTCGCCCATCGCCTCGGCGGCGGTTGCCGCGGTGACGACCTCATGCCCCAGTCCGGTCAGCAGGCGCTGCAGGGAGGTGCGAATCGCCAATTCATCGTCGATGACAAGGGTCGTGATCAACTCGTTGTCGGTCGCGCTGGACACTTCGCTGGTCATCGTCTCTCCGGGGTGCCGTGAACAGGGTCCCTTCAAGATAGTGCGCTGAGAGGAGCCGGGAGTAGCGAGGGTGCCTTCCGCGAAACCCACCACCGCCCGCGTCGTAGTAGGGAAGATGTCATGTACCTCCTCGAGATTTTGATTGAGGTGTATCATGGCAATTGGGACAGCCACTTTGGGATGGTGTATACTTTCCCGTTTCCTTCCCCCTACCAGAGGTATCCATGAAGCGTGTTCTCGCTTGTGCACTGCTGCTGTTGCCGTTCGCGGCGCCAGCGGCAGCCGCCACCCCGGGTCCGGACGATCGGATCAGCCAATTCCAGCTCTTCGGCAGCTCGGTCGCCATTGTCGGCGATCAGGCCTTCGTGGGCGAGCCACGCGGGACCAAGACCGGGACGGTTCACCTCTATCGTCGGGGCCCCACCGGCTGGAAGGCGGCCGGGACCCTCACGTCGCCAGATGGCTTGGTCAACAATGGCTTCGGGACGACGGTCGTCTCGGACGGCGCCACCCTGTTGATCTCGCAAATTGACCAGTTCAATGGTGCCGACAGCGGCCGCGGCTCGGTCCATGTGTTCCGGAAGAACGCGGCTGGCGTGTGGCAGCCGGCTGGCGTCCTGAAGGCGACGGACCGGCCGATGCGCGCGGACTTTGGACGTGCCATGGCGATCGCCGGGGACGTCGTGATGGTCGGCGCGCCCGCCGAAGGGAATGGTGCGGTGCACCTCTTCCGCCGTGGCGCGAATGGCAGCTACGCCGCCGCGGGCACTGTCGCTGGTGAGGCGTTGGAAGGTGGTGACAAGTTTGGGAGTGCGTTGGCAGTCGAGGGCGCACGGTTGGCCGTCGCCGCGCCTGGCCGCGCGCTGCGGAAGGGCGCCGTCTTCACCTTCGCACGTCAGGCGGACGGGAACTGGAAGCAGGAGGCCGTCTTGATGGCCGCCCGTGGCACCGACAACGCCGGGCTCGGTTCGGCGCTCGCCCTGAAGGGTGACCGACTGTATGCCGGTGCCCCGACGGCGCTGGCGGTCGGAACCGGTCGTGGTGGTGGCGCCGCGGGTGTTGTGGTGGCCTTCCAGCGTGGCACAGGCGGAGCGTGGCGTGAACGCGAGACGTTGACCCCGTTCGACCACGCGAATGCAGGCTTCGGTTCCGCGATCGAAGTGGTCGGGGACGAGCTCTGGATCGGTGCGCCGTCGAGTGACCGCAATGCGGGCCGCATCTACCGCGCCCGGATGGACAAGAGTGGCAGCGTCGGGAGCATGTCGCTCCTCGCCGTGCCGGACCTCGAGCCGTCGGCGCGCTTGGCCTCGGCAATGGCCGTCTCGGGCGATGCCGCGGTCATCGGCATGCCCGGGGACGCGGCTGGCAGTGGCACGGTCCTCTTTCTGGGTCGGACCGCGACGGGTGCATGGACCTCGCGCGGCATGCTCTTTCCGGCCGTGGACACCAAGACGTACGCTGCCGTGAAGGGTGCGGAAGTGCGCTGCAGCGATGACGGCAAGGCGAGTGCGTTTGAGTGCGGCAACACCTCGCTCCAGTCCTTCTTGCCGATCGCGGAGATCGGCGGCAAGCGCGGGACCAACATGAATGACAACTGGGGCTGGACCGACCCGACGACGGGACGCGAGATCGCCATCCTCGGGCGCACGGACGGCACGTCGTTCGTGGACGTCACCAACCCGTCTAACCCGCGCTACCTCGGCGATCTCCCCAAGACGAAGGGGTCGCCGTCGTCCGCGTGGCGTGACATGAAGACGTACAAGAACCATGTGTTCATCGTGTCCGACAACGCCGCCGAGCATGGCATGCAGGTGTTCGACCTGACGCGCCTGCGCACGGTGCGGACGCCGCAGACGTTCACGCCCGACGTGACGTACGATCGGATCAACAGCGCGCACAACATCCTGATCAATGAAGAGACCGGCTTCGCGTATGCGGTCGGCAGCTCGGCCGGTGGCGAGACCTGCGGCGGTGGCTATCACATGATCGACATCCGTGAGCCGAAGAATCCGAAGTTTGCCGGCTGCTTCGGCGATCCGAAGACCGGCCGCGCGGGCACCGGCTATTCGCACGATGCGCAGTGCGTCACCTATCGCGGCCCGGACAAGAAGTACACCGGGAAGGAAATCTGCATCGGCTCCAATGAGACGGCGATTTCGATCGCCGATCTGACCGACAAGACCAAGCCGGTCGCCATTTCCAGCGCGTCCTATCCGAACGTGGCCTACGCGCACCAGGGCTGGTTGAGCGAGGATCAGCGCTACTTCTACCTCAACGACGAAGGCGACGAGTCGAAGGGCGAAGGCGAGGCGGGCAAGGGCACCCGGACGTTGGTGTGGGATCTCGCCGATCTCGGCGACCCGATCCTGATCAAGGAGTTCGTCGGCGTGACCAAGGCGATTGACCACAATCTCTACGTCAAGGGCAATCGGATCTACGAGGCGAACTACACCTCGGGTCTGCGCATCCTCGACATCTCCGATCCGCGCAATCCGCGTGAGGCCGGCTTCTTCGACACCCATCCGGGTGACGATGGCACGCCGTCCTTTGCCGGTGCGTGGAGTGTGTATCCGTTCTTCAAGAGCGGGACGATCATCGTGACCAGCATCGGTGAGGGCGTGTTCTTCGTGCGGGACCGCACGCAGACGGTACCATGATTCGATCCGTGCTGGTGGCTGGGGTGGCAGTTGCCGCCCTGGCCTGCAGCGGCGGGGGCTCAGCCCCCGCCATGGCGCCCGCCCCCACGGCGGGCGCCAAGTTGTATGTCGTCAATCAATCCGGCGCGACGATCTCGATCATCGATCAGAACCGTCTTGCCGTCGACACCGTGATCGATCTGCGTGGCCTCGGCTTCACCGCCAACGCCAAGCCCCACCATATCGCTGTTGAGGCGGATGGAGCGTTCTGGTATGTCTCCCTGATCGGGGATGGCCGCGTCCTCAAGTTTGATCGCGCCAATCACCTGCTCGGTCAGGTCAAGATGGAAACGCCGGGTCTGCTCACGCTCGACCCAGTGCACGACTCGCTCTATGTCGGGCGCTCGATGACCGCCGTGAATCCGCCCAAGGCGTTGGGCGTGATCGCTCGGAAGGCCTTCGTCATGGTCGAGGAGCAGGAAGTCGTCATCCCACGGCCGCATGCGATTGGCGTGACGCTCGATGGCAAGTGGGTGCATGCCGCGTCGCTCGCGGAAAATCGCATCGCGTCAGTGGAGACGGCGACGGGACGGGTCACGTTGACGACGATTCCCGGTGCCGCGCGGTCGCTGGTGCAATTTGCGATCGCCCCGGATGGGCGCACGATGGTGGCAGGCGGCGAACTCTCCAACACCCTGCTCGTCTTTGACCTGACGCGTCCACCACCGATGCAGCCGGTGCGAGAGATTCCTCTCGCCGGGAAGCCGTGGGAGCCACGCTTCGCCCCGGATGGTCGCAGTGTGTATGTCACGCTGCTGGCCAAGAACGCGGTGGCCGAGGTGGATCTCGCGACGGGGACGATCCGTCGCACGATCGAGGGACGGATGGCGCAGCCGTACGGCATGGTACTCCGGGCCGATGGCCGCTACGCCTTCATCGTCAACCAGAACACCGGCGCGATGGCCCCTGGGCAGAGCGGACATGAGATGCACGGGATGGAGGGCCATGCAGCCACCGACGGATGGCTGACCATTCTCGACCTGAAGAGCGGGACCGTCCACTCCACTCTGATGCTCGGCAATGGTCCCACCGGTGCGGGTGCGGCGGGGGCGCGATGAACCCATTCCGGAGCGCACCGCTCCTGCTCCTCGCCGCCCTGTTGCCCCATGCGGTGGGGGCGCAGGGCGGTGCGGCGTTTGTACGCCGGGTGAGCCCCTTTCCGGTGGCGGATGCGGCGGGGCGACCGATGGCCGAGCCGTTTCTCGGTGGCTTTGATGTGCCGCGGCCGCAGCTGGTCGATATCGACGGCGACGGGGATCTCGATCTCTTCGTGCAAGAGAGATCGAATGCGGTGATCTTTTTCGAGAAGGTGGGCGGCCGCTTTGTCTGGCGCACCGACCACTTTCTCGATCTCGCAATCGGCGAGTGGTACCGCTTCGTCGATGTCGATGGCGACGGCGTCATGGACCTGCTGACGGAATCGCCCACCAGTTACATCCGCGCTTGGCGCAACGTCGGGACCACGACGGCAGCGCGCTTCGTGGTGGCGCGCGACACACTCCGTGACGCCGACAATCAACCGCTCGCGGCCGACCGCCAGAACATTCTCAACCTGGTGGACATCGACTGCAACGGCCGGCTCGACCTCTTTCTCGGCCGCGTGGCCGGGACAGTCGACCGCTACGAAGCGATTCCGGGAACCGAAGTGAATGGCGTGCCACGCTTCGGGTTGGTGACGGAGCGATTCGAAGGGATCGAAGTGACCGGCCCGATTCCGGGACAACCGAATTCCATCCAAGGGAAGGGTTCCCGCCACGGCGCCAATACGCTCGCGTTTGGGGACATTGATGGCGACGGGGATTCGGATCTCTTCTGGGGCGACTACTTCGAGGAAGGGCTGCTCCTGTTCGAGAATCGCGCCAAGGGCTGTGGCGTGCCGGATTTGCGGGGCGAACATCGCCGCTTTCCATTTGATGCGCCGGTCCTGACGAGTGGGTACAATGCCGCCGCCCCGGGAGACGTGGATGGCGACGGGCTCATGGATGTCGTGATGGGCGTGATCGGAGGCGCATACTTCCCGGCGCGGACGTCGGTCGAGAATCTCTACCACGTTCGGCAGACGGCGCGAGGGGTGTTTGAAGTCGTGACGTCTCGGCTCATTTCGACGGTGGATGTCGGGAGCGAAGCCATTCCGACGCTGGCCGACCTCGACGGCGATGGCGACCTCGATCTGCTCGTCGGAAACAAGATCTCGCAAAATACTGACACGACCGGCACACTGACCTGGTTCGAGAACACCGGAACGGCGAAGGTGCCCTCGTTCCGTGACCGCGGCCCCCTCCCGATGCGTGGCGAGTACCACTACGCGGCCGCCGTGGCCGACCTGGATGGCGACGGCCTCCCCGACCTGGTCACCGGCACGTGGCGCGACCGCCTCCAGTACTGGCGGAACGTCGGCACGCGCTCGGCGCCGGCATGGAGTCTCGTCGACAGCGCATTGATCGTGCTGACGCGCGGCAGCAACACGGTGCCGGCCTTCGCGGACCTCGATGGTGACGGCGATCTCGACTTGATGGTGGGAGAAGCGAGCGGGCAGCTGAACCTCTATCGCAATGTCGGCTCACGCACCGCGCCGCGCTTCGAACTGGTCAGCGACAACTTCCAGGAGATCGATGTCGGGCGTCGTTCGACACCGACCTTCGCGGATCTCGATCGCGATGGCCGCCCCGACCTCCTCCTCGGCAGCGAGGACGGCGGCGTGCAGTTCTGGCGCAACGTGAGCAGTGGCGGCGTGATCCGGTTCGAACTCGACCCGACCTTCGTGATCCCCACCGATCCCTACTCGGCACCGACCTTCGGCGACCTCGATGGTGATGGGGACCTGGATCTGATGGTTGGAGCGATCTCGGGAGGGGTGTTGTACTTCGAAAGGGTGGGGAAGCCGTGACAACAGTGGGATGATGGATGATGGATGATGGATGATGGGAACGCAGAGGGGCCGGCATCTCGTGATGAGAACCGGCCCTTTCGCACATCCATCATCCATCATCCATCATCCAACAAACTCCACATCCACGCGTTCGGGAATAATCCCTGCCTCCGCCGCGCGCTCCAGCAACAGCCGCACTGCATCGCGGCCGCGCTCCCCGTAGTCGACGGTCCACTGATTCACGTACATCCCGACGAATTCATCGGTGCGCTCATCGGAGATGCCAC
>JAHECN010000123.1 GCA_024641735.1 Gemmatimonadota bacterium
GTTCAGCGTCTGCACCGAGGTGTTTCCAGACGTGCTGACAAAACCGAGGTCCCCGGTAAACTTGACCACGGTCGGACGTTTCGCTGGGACCGCAGCGGGAGGGGGGGACACCGGCGGCGTCACCTGTGCCGCCAGGATGGCTGGTGTCGCGCAGAGGATCGCCAGAACAAGGCAGGGTCGTGACACGAGAAATGCTCCGGCGCGACAGAGTGAGAACCGACCGCGGCCGGTGATCCACAACCCCTCCAAGGTAACGCCCCCAGAGGGGAGCCTCCACCCGACTAGAACGCCAGTTGGATTCCCGTGGTCAGGATGCGGTCCGTCTTCCGAAAGGTCGGCTCGGGGAGCCCATCATAGCGGATGACGTAACTGACCTTCATCGCCACACCGGTCGCCAGGGGCGCGGTGACCGCCGTCTCGCTGTTCACGCGCAAGTCCTCGCCCGTCTTGAAGTTGGGGAGAAACTCCACGTTCTGCGCGATGCTCGCCTTGGGGCCGAGCTGCCGCCGGTAGATCAGGGCCCCACGACCCGCCGCATACTCACTGCTCCGTCCCGCAGCGACCGCATTCTGCCAGGTATAGCCGGCACCAAACTCTCCCCGAAGCTGGTCCTTGGGGCCATCCAACACGCGGACGGAGAGTCCCATTTGCGGGGCATAGCGCGATGAGATGCCGGAAAAGGTGTTCCGGTCAAACTCCGTCACGATGAAGAGCGACACCGCTGGCGTCAGATCTCGAGCGCCGCGCAGCGAGGCAATCCAGAGTGCCGTGTTCAGCTCGCCATCACTCTTGCCATACACCACGCCGCCGGTCTGCGTGAACTTCCACCCCCGACTGGTCGCTTCGACCTTGTTGCCGAAGTTCACCGACGTGATTTCGGTGTTTCCCGTGGTGTTCACAAAGCCAGCATTGGCCGAAAACTTGACGCTCTTGCCGGTGTCCGCGGGAACACTCACCATCACTGCTGCCAGTACCGTCACGATCATTCCGTCTCACCCCCAAAGTCTGTCGCGTCATCGCCCACCGACGCATCGAGTCCGAGCAATCGCTCGGCGCTCTCGGCGGGAAGTTGTTCGACGTCGCGGAGACGACGGGCCATCTGTCGCGTCCGGACATCGGTCTGATCCAACGTGGTACGGGCGGTTTCCAATTGGCGTTTCACGCGATCGAGCACATCGCCGAACCGCGTGAACTCGCTCTTCACCGCGCCGAGGAGCCGCCACACTTCGCCGGCGCGTTCCTCGATGGCCAGCGTCCGGAATCCCATGCGGAGGGAAGACAGGATCGCGGCCAGCGTCGTTGGTCCGGCGGGAATCACGCGGCATTCGCGCTGCAGCTGGTCCGCCAACCCCGGGAGCCGCAGCACTTCGGCGTAGAGCCCCTCGGTCGGGAGGAAGAGGATCGCGAAGTCGGTCGTCCGCGGCGGGTCGAGGTACTTGCTGCCGATATCGCGAGCCGCCAGCAGGACGGCGCGCGCCAACGCGCTCTGTGCGGTGGCGACACCTTCGCCATCGCCGCGCTCCCCCGCTTCGACCAGTCGAACGAAATCCTCCTGCGGGAACTTTGCGTCGATCGGGAGCCAGAGGGGAGCGTCTCCGCCTCCGGGCAACTTGATCGCGAATTCGACCAGGTCGTTGGATCCTTCGCGCGTCTTCACATTTTTCGCGTACTGATCCGGTGCCATGAGTTGCTCGAGCACCGCACCGAGTTGCACTTCACCCCAGGTACCACGTGTCTTCACGTTGCCGAGGACGCGCCGGAGTTCGCCCACACCGACGGAGAGCGATTGCATCTCGCCGAGGCCACGGTGCACGGCTTCGAGTTGCTCGCTGACCTGACGAAATGATTCGCCGAGACGTGTCTCGAGCGTGCCTTGCAGCTTCTCGTCAACGGTCTTGCGGATCTCTTCGAGGTGGCGGCCCGTCGCCTCGCGCATGGCGTCCGCGCGCTGATCGAGGCCGGTGCGGAGCTGCGTCAGCTCGTCGCGGAAGTGCCGCGCTTGCTCGGCCTGTTCGGTGCGGCCACCCCTGAGCTCATCCCGCAATGCGCGCTCGAGCCCGGCATGATCTTGCGTCCGCGTGCGCCACAGGAGCACGAGCAGCAGCACAATCGCGACGCCAAGCAGGGCAGCGAGCAGAACGCTCTCACTCCCCACGGGCAAAGACGATGAAGTCGGTGGCGAGTGGTGTGCCGCCGCGTTCGCGCACGCCCTGCATCACCTGGCCGCGGTGATACATGCCGTGGAGGCAGACGTGGTGAAGAATTTCACTCACGCTGTTGCTGAACGACTCGCCACGACTGTTGGTGTAGGGGACAATCCGCTCGCCGCCACCACCTGCCAGCTCGCGCTTCAGCTCCGTGAATTCGGCATGATTGCGGGCGGCCAGGGCGCGGCATTCGGCCAGGGTGTAGCTCGGCCAGACGGAGACATTCATGGGCCGTTCGGCGATCCGGGTCAACCAGACGGCCTCCGCGGCCAGAATGTGTCCGTAGCCGCGGAGCAGGTCGGCGTCGGGGCCGCCGAGGGAGGCGATGGCGTTGGCCGTGCGGTCGTCTGCCCAGATCAGGTGGTCGAGGAGGCGTGTCAGCACTTCAGGCCACATTCCACCCTGGGCGGTATTCCCGCGTCAGGTACTGATTGGCCCCGATCTGATTGGTAAAGGCCATCTTGGCGCCGTCGTAACGCAGCTTCTGCGGTCCCTTGTTGACCGCATTGGCATGGCGAACCGCCGCGACCCCGAGGTGCATCGTCTCGGTGAGCTTGGCGGCGTATTCAATTGGTGACGAAGTCACGTCCGTCCCCTTGATCGCGTTGACCCAGTTCATCTCATGGCTGGTGGTCACGCGGCGCTCGGTCTTGGGAACCTTGGCGGCCTGCTCCATCAACGAGGCCGGGAAGAGCTGCGGCTTGGCGCCGTAGGTCTGGTGCACCAGCACCCCCTTGTCGCCAACCATGAAGACGCCACCTTCGGTCACGTACTCGAACTCGTCCGGCAGAGACGCGGGCCGCGGTGCCATCAGGCCGCCATCGTACCAGAACATCTTGAGCGCCGGGCGCGTGGCGGTCGCGGCAAACTCCCACTGCACGTTGGTCGCCATCGGGAAGGAGGCCGGATTGGAGCGCGATCCGCCGAACGGCGACGCCGACCCTTCCACCGTGCTCGGGTACTCGAGGTCAAGCGCGTAGAAAGGGCCGTCCACCAAGTGCGCACCCATGTCGCCGAGCGCGCCGCCGCCGAAGTCGAGCCAGCCGCGCCAGGTGAAGGGGTGATAGATCGGGTGATACGGAACCTCGGGCACCGGTCCGTGAAAGAGATCCCAGTTCAACGTGTCTGGCATCGTCCACGGCTGTGACATCCCGTTGATGAGCACGTTGTTGATGCTCCCCTGGCTCCACTGCGCACCGTTCGCGGGGAGCGGCGGCATCTTGCCGCCGGCGGCGATTGGACGCGGGATCGCCTGCGGCCAGTAGCCGAGCGGGCGGTTGGTGTAGATGTGCACTTCGCGTACGGCGCCGATCAGTCCGGCCTGGATCCACTCGCGAATCAATCGCGTGTCATCGCGCGAGTGTCCCTGATTCCCCATTTGCGTTACGACGCCGCTCTCCTTTGCGACCTTGGCGAGCATCCGCGCCTCGGCCACCGTCGCGCAGAGCGGCTTCTGGACGTAGACCGCCTTCTTCAACTCCATCGCCGCCTTCGCGACCGCCGCGTGCACATGGTCGGGTGTGGCGATGATCACGCCGTCGATCCCCTTCTCCTGATCGAGCATCTGCCGGAAATCGGCATAGCGCCGCGCCCGGGCATGCGCCTGAAAGAGCTTGTTCGGCGTGCCGTCCTTGTTGATGGCAGGACCGACCCGGCGATCGACATACCCGAAGTCGACATCGGCGACGGCGATGATGTTCTCGCTCAACACCTGCGTGGTGTTGCTCGCCCCCATGCCTCCTGCCCCCACCACCGCGATGTTCGCGATGTCACTCGGGGCCGTGAAACCCTGCCCACCGAGGACGTGGCGCGGGACGATCATGGCGCTCATGGCAGCGCTGCTGCCGGCGACGAAATCACGACGATTCACCTTGCGATGTGACATGGCGTTCCCTGGGGAGAGAGGCGAGGAATTGTTGGGGGTTCGGGCGGAATCTACATCCTGCACGGCGAGGTGGGCAGAGCAACGCGCCCGATCGACCTATCCCGCGAGGAGAATCTCGACCGCACGAGCGTGCGCATCGAGATCTGGCACACTGCCCTGCGCCAGCCGGGCCGCACCCCCACCCCGGCCACCGACCTCGGCGAAGGCGCCCTTGAGCGCGGCACCAGCATCAACGCCGCTGTCGGCGCTGGTGCCCACCAGAATCGCTGGGGGTGCGGCCACGATCAGGACGGCGCGTGACTCTGCGGCGGCCGCCTGTGCCATGGCACGCAGCAGCGAGGCCGACTCGCCTGCCGCGCGATGGACCACGCGCCGCACACCCTCTGCGCCCTCTCCTGCGAAGAGCGCTCGGACGCGGTGTCCGGCAACCTCCTCCTCGAGCGCCGTGATCATCTTGCGGGCCTCCGCCAAGTCGGTGTTCCGCTTGGGGATCACCTCCACCAACTCGGACTCCGCGCAGGAAGACTCCCGGGCAAGCGTCGCCACGAGCGCGTCCTGCGCGGTGAGATGCCGCAGCACCCGCCCGCCCGCGAGGTACGAGAGCCGCACATGTCCACGCATCTTCTCCGCTCCGCGCCAGACCATCGCGCCAATCTCGGCCGTGGTCGCGAGGTGCGTGCCGCCGCACGCGCTCCGATCGATGCCCTCGATGGTGACCACCCGCAGTGTGCCCTCGCGTGGTGGCGCCTTCCGAAGCCCCACCGCAATGGCGTCGGCACTCTCCTCAAAGGAGACGGTAATGGGATACGCAGCCACGACCGCGGCACGGGCGCGCTCCATCAACTCGTCCTGCTGCGCCGTCGACGCATTGGCGACGTCGAACTCGATCGTCGAGTGTTCAGCACCGAAATGGACCGACAGCGTCTCCCATCCGAAGTGATCGGCGGCAAGTGCCGAAAGGAGGTGCTGGGCGGTGTGCTGCTCCATATGGTCGCGGCGGCGGGCGGCGTCCACCACGCCATGCACCGTGCCCGCCGGGAGCGGAGTGGCGAGGACATGCACGATCTGCTCATCGCCGTCCTCCACGTCGACCACGGGAACGTTGTTGAGCGTGCCGAGATCGTGCGGCTGACCGCCTGAGGTGGGATAGAACGCGGTGCGGTCCAGAATGATGCGGGTCGTGGCGCCATCGTGCGCGACGATGGTGGCATCAAAGGTGAGCAGGGTCGCGTCGGTGTAATACAGACGAGTCGTGGGTCGTGAGTCGTGCGTCATGAGAGGGATCGCTCCTTCACACCCTCGCGAATCACGACTCGCGACTCACGACTTCATCTCCCACTTGTATCTCTCCGCCACTCCTCGGCACCAGATTCACCCCGAACATTGCCCCAAGTCCCGGTATCGTCCGGAACGTCGCCAGGGTGCGGAGCGGTTCCTGCTGCGCATCACGCCCGCCGGTCGCCTGATCGGTCGTCGTCACGACGCAACGTGCGCAGGGCTTCACCGAGTCCATGCTGAGTGGGCCGAAGGTGAGCGTGCGCCAGGCATCCTCGCTCCAAGCCGGGGCACCGCGCAGCACGATGTTCGGTCGGAAGCGACCCATCGGGACGGGGGATGCGAGCCGCGCGTTCAAATCGTCGAGCGACTCCTGCAACACCCCGTGGATCGGATAGCCATCCGTGAACGCCGTCTCGGCGTCGTCGCGCGGCGTGTACTTCGGGTCGAGCAGGCGAGTCGCTGCAATTCCAAACTGGACCAATCGGCAGTGTCGCCCGAGCACATCCGAGAACCACGCTGCGGCCGGATCGCCCTGATCGGTGGCGGTCACCTGATTGCCCCAGATTTCCACCTGCCGCAATGCGCCGCGCGGATCGATCTCGAGGTGCAGCGCTTCACGCCCAGCGACGCGCACCTCGAGCATCGGCCCATCCAACTGCGGCTCGATCGTAGCGAGGACCGGCGCCTCACGCTGCGTCAGGCAGCGATCGTCGGCATCGACCAGCATCAGTCGGCGGTCGCCGACAAAGCCGAGCGCGTCAATGGTCGCGGTGGTCAGGGCATGGCCGCGGCACCCCTTGATGGGGTAGCGGTGGAGGGAGGTGATGTGCATGCAGGAATATAGGAGTCGTGAGTCGCTAGTCGTGAGTCGTGAGGGGTGTCAGACCAGCACCCTCGCGCGACCCGCGACTAACGACTCACGACTCCCCATGCCATCTTTCCAGCTACTCCAGCCCAGACATCCCCATGCGCCCACTCCTCCTCGCCCTCACCCTCCTCTCCCCACTCGCGCTCAGCGCCCAAGCGGAGAAGACCGGCACCCTGCTCCCGGTTCCGGCCTCTTTCACGCTGACCGATGGCCGCCTGCCGCTCGACTCCTCCTTCACGGCGGCGATCGTGGGGTATCGGGACGCCCGGCTCGAACGGGCGGTCCAGCGGACCATGCGGCGTCTTGAGGCCCGTATGGTGGTGGCACTCCCGCGCACCATCCGAGGCACTGCCCCGGCGAAGGGGCTGGTCGTCCGGGTGGACCACGCCTCGCCCGCCGTGCCGAGCCTCGACGAGGATGAGAGCTATCGGCTCGATGTTACGACCACGACGGCCACGCTCTCGGCCAACACGGTGGTCGGCGCGATCCGCGGGCTCGAGACCCTGCTGCAGCTCGATCAGGTGGATGGCCGCGGCCACTCCCTCCGGACGGCGAGCATCAGCGATGCGCCGCGATTCCGCTGGCGTGGTGTGCTGGTAGATGCCGGACGCCATTTCCACCCAGTCGAGGTGATCAAGCGCACGCTCGACGGGATGGCGGCGGCCAAGTTGAACGTGCTCCACTGGCACCTCACTGAGGACCAGGGCTTCCGCATCGAGGTGAAGTCGTTCCCCAAGCTTCACGAGATGGGCTCGGACGGCGATTACTACACGCAGGCCCAGGTGAAGGAGATCGTCGCGTACGCCGCCGATCGGGGCATCCGCGTGGTACCGGAATTCGACATGCCCGGGCACATGACCGCTTGGTTTGTGGGGCATCCGGAGTTGGCGAGTGGTCCCGGCCCCTACCAGATCGATCGGAAGTGGGGCGTCTCCCATCCGGCCATCAATCCGACGGTCGAGAGCACCTATCGTTTCCTCGACACCTTCATCGGCGAGATGGTGACACTCTTCCCGGATCGCTCCTGGCACATCGGTGGCGACGAGGTCGAGCCGACCGAATGGAAGGCGAATCCTGCCATTCAGGCGTGGATGAAGAGCAACAAGATCGCCGACGCACACGCATTGCAGACCCACTTCAATCGTCGACTCTTCGCCATCCTCAAGAAGCACGGCCGCGAGCCGGTGGGGTGGGACGAGATCCTGACACCCGACCTTCCCGCGGGCGCCGTCATCCAGTCGTGGCGTGGCACCAACTACCTCATCACCGCCGCCAAGCAGGGTCGCCAGGCGATCCTGTCTGCGCCGTACTACCTCGATCACATCAAGACCACCGCCGAGATGTACCTGAGCGATCCGCTCCCGGATGGCCACGACCTCACGCCGACCCAGCAGACGTTGGTGCTCGGCGGCGAGGCGTGCATGTGGGCGGAGTACGTGACGCAGGAGACGATTGACTCGAGGCTCTGGCCGCGGCTGGCGGGCGTGGCGGAACGCTTCTGGTCACCAGCAAACG
>JAHECN010000124.1 GCA_024641735.1 Gemmatimonadota bacterium
CGGAAGAGCCGCTCACACACGTCAATACTCTCGAGGCGTGTGTCGAATGGCACCAAGTTCCATTTGGCGCAGTGCCGACACACCACCCAGAGCCTCCCCTGCGCCGCATCGAACGCGAGGCGTCTCCCGATCGGGAGCGTCTCCACGACGTCGTTGGCGCCGAGGTCTTTGGTGCAGAAGAGGCAGGTGGAGTACATGGGAGTCGTTGGTCGTGAGTCGGGAGTCGTGGGAGTCGCCCCTGCCATTCCGCTATCGACCGAAGACTAACGACTCACGACTCTCCAAGCGCCAATCCATCCGCCAGCTTCGCCAACTCTTCTGCCTGACGCCATTCGCGCTCGAGCAATGTGAGTTCTCCCTCAAGCCAGGTGCGTTCCGCACTTTCGGCGAAATACATCTCCACTGCCAGCCGCTCGTGCACCGGGAGGCGACTGAGTTGCAGCGCCGCACGACCGAACCCCTCCCAGTACTTGTTGGCCCGTGATTTCAGGATCGGTGAACTTGTTGCCCGAAGGTCCAACTTGGCGTGCTCCTCTGCCTTTGGGAGCATCCACTCCGTGAGATCGCCACTCTGGTCACCCAAGAGCTTCACTGCCACGCCAAGATCCTTCGGGGCGCCATCCATCGTATTGAGGCCACCCATGACCCGCTGTCCCACTGGCGCGATCGACTGGCCGCGCCACTCCAGCGCGATCCCATTCGCGGTCCACGGTCTCGGGACGCGAAGCACCAGTTCTCCGTCGTCCCACATCATTCTGGAGTCCTGCAGATCTGTGCGCGAGAGCGTCCGCCGAACCTGATTGCCCGGATCGACGATCGGCACGCGGCTCCGCCGCCGAAGCATCACGGATCGACTCCCTTTGTAGAAAAGGGAACCCATCCCGCCGGCGGCCACGATTCCGGCAGCCTGTGCGGCGACGATGAGACCGGCAGCGATCGCGACGGACCCAACACCGACCAGCGCCACGGAGTACCGACGCCGGCGCTTCACGGACTCGCCGTACCGCCACCCGGCGAACTCAGGCCGCGGTGCCTGACCGATCCGGACCAACTCCAGGCCTTCCTTCACCCGAGCCAGTCCAATGTTGTCGGTGGAGTAACGCGTTGGGGTGTCGCGGAAGAGCCGCTCGCAGTCGTCGATCGTCTCGAGCCGGGTATCGAATGGCACTAGGTTCCACTTGGCACAATGGCGACACACCACCCAGAGTCTCCCCTGTGCCGCGTCAAACGCGAGGCGCCGCCCGATCGGGAGCGTCTCCACGACGTCATTGGCGCCGAGGTCTTTGGTGCATAAGAGGCAGGTGGAGTACATAGGTGTCGTGAGTCGTTAGTCGGGAGTCGTGAGAGGGGTCGTAAGTCATAGGTCGTACGTCGTAGGGGCGACGCATGCGTCGCCCTTGGTCGTAATGGTCGTAAGCCGTCGTAGAAGTCGTAGCAGCGAAGCATGCCTCGCCCCGGTCGTAGGTGTCAGACCCGTGGGCGTGTACGCGACACCCTCTCGCGACTCACGACTCACGACTCACGACTACCCAACTCTGAAGAGCACCTCACCCTTCGGATACCTCGTCACCACACGATCCCGCAGCGACCGATGCGCCTTCTGATCGAGTGTCGGATCCGCCTCGAGGAGTGTCCGCGCCAACGCTCTCGCCTCGGTGAGCAGGTCGGTGTCGTCGGGGAAGCGTGCCACCTTGAAGTCCACGCCACCCGATTGCCGGGCACCGAGCAAATCTCCCTGTCGGCGCTCCTCCAGATCGAGCTCGGCGATTTTGAAGCCGTCGTCGGTCGCGGCAAAGGCGCGGAGCCGATCGGGCACATCCTCACCCGTGGTCAGGATGATGCAGTGCGATTCCTTGCTCCCCCGCCCCACTCGGCCACGCAACTGATGCAGCTGCGCTAGCCCGAAGCGCTCAGGGTGCTCGATCACCATCACGGTAGCGTTGGCCACGTCGATCCCCACTTCGATGACCGTGGTGGCGACGAGCACACCAATCTTTCCGTCCCGGAAGTCGCGCATCACCTGATCCCGCACCGGCGTCTTCAGTTTGCCGTGCACCAGACCAACGCTGACGTCAGGCCACTTCGCTTCCAGGGTCTTCGCCATCGTCTGCGCTGCGCGGAGGTCGGCCTTCTCCGATTCCTCGATCACCGGGAGGACGATGTACACCTGCCCTCCCTCCAGTGCCGTCTGCCGGAGGAACTCGAAGACCCGACGGCGCTGCGATGGTGTCCGAACCGCCGTGCGAATACTGCCACGCCCGGGTGGGCGCTCTCGCAGGAGTGAGGCATCGAGGTCGCCGTAGCGGGTGAGAGCGAGGGAGCGCGGGATCGGGGTGGCCGTGAGCAGCAGCACGTCCGGTGCCTCCCCCTTCCCCATCAAGGCGGCGCGCTGTTCGACCCCGAAGCGATGCTGTTCATCGATCACCACCAGGCCGAGCCGCTTGAAGGCGACGGCATCCTGCACCAACGCATGGGTCCCGACCACCAACGTCGTCTCGCCACTCCGGAGCCGAGCCTGTGCCGCCTTCTTCTCCGCCGCGCTCAGACGACCGAGCAACAGTTCCGGCACCAACCCGAGCGGCTCCAGCAGCGTTGTCAACGTCCGATGATGCTGCTCAGCCAGTAACTCTGTTGGTGCCATCAACGCGGCCTGACAGTCGTTCTCCAGGGCGAGCAACATCGCGAAGAGCGCGACGACCGTCTTGCCGGTGCCCACATCTCCCATCACCAGGCGATGCATCCGCTCCGCCTTCGTCATGTCGTCAAAGATTTCGCGGATCGCCTTCTTCTGATCATTGGTCAGTGGCCACGGGAGCGCCTCCCGCAATGCGGTGGTGTGCGTCTTGTGGACCGTGAAGCGCGTGCCCCGCTGTCCATGACGCGCCACATGACGGGCGCGGGCCAGCATCAATTGCAGATCCAGCAATTCGTCGATCGCCAACCGGCGCCGCCCCGCCTCCGCCGCCGCCACCGAACTCGGCCGATGCACCGCCCGGAGTGCCTCCGCCAGTGACGGCAATGCGAACCGCTCCCGGAGCGCCGGGTCCAGCACGTCCGGCACCAACGGGATCAGCGCATCGAGGTGACTGTCGATCAGGACGCGGATCTGCTTGTGCGAAAGACCTTCCGTCGCGGGGTACACCGGGAGCACGCGACCAGCGGACGCCGGATCGTCCGCGTCGCCAAGGATGACGTATTCGCGCGGCGCCATCTGCCGACCATGGTAGAACCGAATCGGGCCCGCGACGAGGACCAATTGCCCGACCGCAAACGTCCGGTCGAGAAACGCTTGGCCGGGCCAAGCACACTCCAGCAGTCCGCTCTCGTCCCGGAGCACGGCGTGGAAGACTCGCAGCCCCTTGCGGGTCGGCAGGACCCCCTTGCTCATCACCGTCCCAATACACGCCACGTCGTCGCCCACACGGGCCTTGGCGAGCGGCGTGACCGTCGAGGCATCGATGTACCGATGCGGCAGATGATGGAGCAAATCGTGGACGGAATGGATACCCAGACGAGCGAGCGCGTCAGCGCGCTTCTCGCCGATCCCTTTCAGGAACTGGACGGGGGTATCGAGTCGGAGTTGGGGCACCCTGAAGAATACAAGGAGCCCCGGCCTGCGGTGGGATGCTTATCCGGGCGAGGGTGCCCCATCGAAGAAGTCGACCTCGCCGGTCTCGAGCGAGTATTCCGCCCCGATCACCAACAATCCGTCGGTCGCGATCAGATCCTCGAGGAGTTCCGAACCGTGGCGGAGGTGGTCGGCGGAGGAGCGGACATTGGCCCGGACGGCCCGCTGCATCAGCGCCGGCACGTCTTGAGTGGGTTCGGCCGCAACGATTTCCTCCAACGCCGGACGGACCCGGTCGACGATGGACTTGATGTTCTTGGAGCCAGACCCAGACGGGCGGCGGATCTCGTTCAAGGTCGCGGCGATGGCACCACACTGCGAATGGCCCAGTACCACGACGAGCCGCGTCCCGAACTGCGAAGCGGCGAACTCCACGCTTCCGACCAGCGATGGCGCCACGATGTTCCCAGCCACCCGGATCACGAAGAGGTCGCCAACACCCTGGTCAAAGACCAGCTCCGCCGGGACCCGCGAGTCGGAACACCCCAGGATGATGGCGAACGGCTCCTGCGAGGCGGCAACGGCCTGACGCCGTGCAATCGTCGCGAGGTCTCCGCCGCGTCGAGTATCGGTTGCGAAACGGTGGTTGCCGTCACGGAGTCGGGCGAGCGCGTCCACAGCAGAAATCATCGCACAGCCTGCCTTTCGAGAAAGGGAACTCGGCTCAATATCGCATGATCACTTGTATGTCAGCGTCGAGGTCCGTCATGGCATTGCTGCGTGTCCACCAAGAGACCCCGAGAAAGACCAGGAGTGCAATCACGAGCGACAGTCCCGAGACTGTGACGCCGACAGGAAAGGTATACGCCTTCGACCACGCCAGTGTCTCAAACACGAGGGTCAGAACGAGTCCGGTCGCCATCGATGCGATCGCCCCCTTCCGCGTGGCACCCTCCCAGTTCATTCCGATCGCGAGCGCCGGGACCAGCGTGGAAGCAAAGAGCCCCCAGCCGAAGACGCCGAGCAATGCCACCAAGAGACCGCTCCCCATCGCGAGTCCGGCGGCAAGCACGGCAAGGACGACCGTCGCGATCCGCCCCAGCAGGAGTGGATTGGCGGGCTGCCGCCCAAGTGCCCGGGGGATGTCATGCGTGACGGCCGCAGCACCGACACTCATGAACGAATTCACGGTGCTCATGATCGCGGCGGCGACGCCACTGAATACGAGTCCTGCAAGCCAGGGCGACGTGGATCGCAAGAGAAAGGTGGGCGTTGCCTCATCGGCGAGCGTCAACGCCGCCAGATCCCCGCGGAGGACCGCCGCCTTCATCGCGACGCCGACGCCAAAGTAAAGCAACAGCGCCAGGACCAGCGCGCCCGTCATGATCAAGGGATACCAGCGCAACCGACGCGGGTCGCGCAGCATGTAAAACTTGTGCAGGACGTGGGGTTGTCCGAGTGTCCCGAGCCCGAAGACGAAGAAGAACGACAACGCCGCGAGCGGTGTCAGGACGCCCCAGGGACTGAAGAGCTCCGGCTGGTGCGTCAGGATCGTCCGCGAGATTTCAGCGAGCCCACCCCCGCTCTGCATCGCCGCCACGAAGACCAGCGTCGAGGCCACCGCCATCACCGCGCCCTGAAAGAGATCGGTATAGATGCCGGCCAGAATCCCGCCGGCGGCAGAATACGCCATCACGACGATCGTCCCGATCACGATCCCGCGGCCGAGCCCCGTCGCAAAGATCGCGTCCACAATCAATCCCAGCGCCAACAGATTGGTGGCGAGGTAGCCCACGGTTGCCACCAGAATTGCAATGGCCGAGAGACCCTGGGCCATCGGCGAGCGATACCGGGCACCGATGGCATCCGGAATCGTCATCGCCCCGCGCACTTCGGCGAGCAGTCGCATCTTCGTCCCGAGGGTCCAGGCACTCAGCGACCCGGTGATCGATGCCGGGAGCACGATGAAGAGAGCCCCGATGCCGAGCGTGTAGATCAACCCCGGTCCGCCAATGAATGCGAACCCGGAGAGGGTGGCCGCCATCGCCGCGATCGACAGCGCCCACAGCCCGATGCCTTTGCCGGCCACAAAGAAATCACTGGCCGTATGCGTCCGCCGAGTGGCCCAGATCGCGATCGCCGCACAGACCACCAAGTACGCGATCGCGGTGCCAACGATGGTCGGCTTGGCCAGCCCCGGGAGCGGAGCACTCTGTGCCAGCAGGAGGGGAAGATTCATTGGTGCTCACCCTCGCCGGACGGCTCTTCGCCCACGCGAAGTGCCGCACAGGTGCGGCGCAGCGCCTCGAGCGCATTCGCGTCGAGGCCGCGATCACGGAAGTCGTAGGCAAACACCAGCGGGAGCACCAGGATGGGGAGAAGGCCGATGCCGTAGATGACGATGGCGGCGCGGCGCGGCAGTCCAAGCCAGAGCGGGCCGGCTGCCGTCTCCGGGGGAAGGAGCAGCGCCGCGCCGAATCCGATCACCAACATCGCCGCAAGGAGCACGGCCGTACTCAAGACCACGAGACTCGGTCGCCCTTGCCGGACGGCACCGAGCAGCAAGGTCCCGGGGAGCATGGCCGCGAGTCCGAGGACCATCATCCAGCTCGCCCACGACGGTGCACCGCCGGGAAGCCACGCCGAGGCGTAGGCGACACCCACGGCGATCGCGCCGAGCGCGACTGCCGCCAATGCGCCACGGCGCACTCCGCCCGAAGCGTCAGCCGTCAGCGAACAACTCCTCGGCCCATGCCCGCGCATCGAACGGAGCCAAGTCGCCAACCGCCTCACCAGTCCCCACGAACTTGATCGGCACCTCAAGCTCACGCCGCAGCGCCACCACCGCCCCACCGCGCGCCGTCCCATCCAGCTTCGTGACGATCAACCCCGTCGGTGACACAACCTTGCTGAAGAGCTTCCCTTGTTGCACGGCGTTCTGTCCGACCGTCCCGTCGAGCACGAGCAGCACTTCATGCGGTGCCCCCGGCAACTTCTTGTCGATGACACGCACCACTTTGCCGAGCTCTGCCATCAAGCCGTCTTGGGTGTGGAGCCGCCCGGCGGTATCGATCAGCACCACATCCATCTTTCGCGCGATCCCCGCCTCCACCGCGTCATAGGCGACCGCGGCGGGGTCGCCGCCAGATGTTCCCGACACGCAGTCGATGCCAAGCCGCGTGGCCCACGTCTCCAGCTGCGCGACCGCACCCGCACGGTAGGTATCCGCGGCGGCGAGCAGCACGCGATCGCCGCGTTGTGTGAGCAGGTGTGCCAACTTGGCCACGGATGTCGTCTTGCCGACCCCGTTCACCCCCACGATCAGGACGATCGTAGGACCGCTCGCAGCCCGGAGCAACTCGGCGTGATCGGTCGGCGGCGCGAGCATCATCCCCAAGCGGTCGACGACAGCATCACGCAACGAGACGTCGGTCTTCAGAGTCCCCTTCCGCACTTCCGCTTCCAGAAACTCCACCAGGTCGAGCGTGGCGGGCACCCCGAAGTCCGCCTCGATGAGGAGACGCTCCATCTGCTCGAGGTCGTCGGCCTTCAGCCCGCGCGCCAGCGCGCCGACATCGGTCAGCGCCAGACGCTTCAACCGTTGCCACAAGCCCAGTTTCTTCTCACCCAATCGTGCCATCAGCCCATCCCGTGTCGCACGTCACCGTGCGGCAACTATTTCATGTTCAAGTGTCGCCGGAGCAACCACTCTGCGAGAAATGTCGTCACGGCCAAGGCAAAGAGCGCGAGCCATTCACGGGCACCGGTCCCGGTACGGTGTGGTCCCACGTCTGCCGTGCGCTCCGTGAGCGTGATCGCGCCGGGAACCAATTCATCGGCATAGGGTTCCACCGCAAGTGTCCCCGATCCGCCGCCCGCCAGTGCGTACTCGTAGCGCCCAACCGGCAGCGCCAGTCTGGCCTCGCCGCTCCCGTCAAAGCGCAGCGTATCCGATGTGACGCCAGTCACTCCAGTCAACGTAATCGACGTCGGCGACGCGGCACCGGTTCCAGTCCACCGAAAGCGCACCGGACGACCCCGCTGCGTGACCAACGCCACCGGACGAATGGTGACGGCTCCGGAATCCGGAGTGGCCAAGAGCCAGGCCGTCGCGTCCGCGATCAGCCCGCGCCACAA
>JAHECN010000017.1 GCA_024641735.1 Gemmatimonadota bacterium
GTTAGCCACAAGAACGAGGTCCCGGCATGGATAAGAAACTCTTCGTCATCGCCATCGCCGTGGGAACCGCCACGCTCACGATGTTGCTGTCAGCGTTCATGCCGCCGCGCGAGGTGAGTCCCCAGCAGAAGCGACTCTTGTGGCTCAGTATAGCCACTGGGATTGTCGCCTTGGTTGGCATGGCCATGATCCTCTTGGGCCGATAGGCATGCGCGCTCGCCCATTCCGAGGCTCGCGATGAGCTGCGAGTCCGACGAGGGTGGCGGCCAATCCGCGTCGCGATCGGCTAACAGGGCCGTGAAGCGGATGATCGGTACTGTCACTGGTCTCGCTTCCGACCGCCCCGCGCCAGCCCGTCCCGCAGCTTACGGTCGGCGTTAGGTGGACAAACGACGGCTGATGGATCTCAGATGCTCTCGACCCAGTTCCGCGCGCTCGCCAAGTTGGCGACGCTCTTCGCAAGCGGTTGGGCGCTCGTGGGCGGCGCACTCGGCACCTTCCGTGTAGCGGACCTTACCGGTCAGTCAGTCGGGTCTGCGGCGCTGAACTTCGCGGCGATGTACGCCGTGGTTGGTGCCATCGCCGGATAGGTGCCCTCGGCCTTCTCGCCGGCGCACTACTGAGTTCGATACTTCCTCTCGCTGGACTCGGCGTGATCGGGGGAGCGATTGGAGGCGTCGGATCCGCATCTGCGATTACTGCCGCCCAGCGCGCCGTGGTGCGCGCGCCCGCACCACCGCATCAGCTTCCTGAACAGCCGGAGAGATAGGTAACACTTCAAACCGGGGACATGGGGAACACTTGGTGAAGGGGCGCGGTCATTCCCGGAGGATGTAATCCCGCCTGTCGAGCTTCGCCAGCAGGATGAGGCCGAAGAAGATCGACCAGACGCCGTCGGCCTCCTCGTCGAGGCCGATGTAATGGCTGCGCAGCGCATTGGCGATGAAGAGGAGCGTCGTCCTGAACCGGAACGTGCCGCCGGTCGTGACGCGCGTTACCGTGTAATGCCCTGGGTATTCGAGTTGCGGGATACGCGACAGATACTCACGCGGCGAGGCGTCGTACTGCGAGCCCGGTGGCTTGCCCTCGTGACGTGTGTGCGGCCGCTCTTCGTTGTACTCTGTGCGAAAAGCGTCGAAGGCGCGCTGCTGCGAGCGCATCGTGGCCTTCGGTGGCCGAATTGCTTCCCGCTTGCGCGCGATGCGTCCGCTCGAAGATGGGCCGGGCCTCCTCCCCCTTCACGGACTTCAGGCCGTGGCACGTGAGCCGGAAGCGCGTAGGCTGGTCCGCGATGGTGAGCGGATCGCAACAGATGTGGTCCTGCGCCTGGAACTGCACCGTGAAGTCCGCGGTCCAGAGGTCGAATCTCCTGGCACGGCATCCCAACCTCCCCAGTTACGTGCCACGTTAGCAGTGTTATCTATGTCCCCGGTTTGTACCGGTGCGGGCCTAACGATGCTTGCTGCAGACGGGCGTTCTCGGAAGCTCGCTGCGCTCGCATTTCTTGGGAGCGCCCGCAGCAGAAGCCCGCGTTAGCCCGACCGACATGGAGAGCCCCTTTGGAAGTTGCCGAGCTCGTCTGGACATACACACCGTCCGACTATTTCGAGGCTGAGGCGACCTTCCACTTGGATTGCGGTGTACTCACATCGGGCGCTGGCGAAGCTCGCCTGAGACTCGTGGACTCAGTCAACCCCCTCTTGCCGGAAGCTCGTAGCGCTGCGGCGTCTGCCGTCGATGCTGTCTTCGCAGCTCATTGCTTGACAGTGCATCGTGACTATCAGTTGAACGGCCCCAACCTGATCCGGTCCCGAGATAGTGGAGCCCGGGACATCACGATGTTCGTGGTCGGCGTCGAGGCTAAGGTCTCCCTCGGCCGTGTGGATTTTCGCATTACCGACGCCGGCGGCAATATTGTTGAGGACACCAAGGGCGCGCGGCTTGAGCTACAACGTGACTTTGTCAATCGCTTGGCCCCGAAGACCTCACGATCCCACGTTCTTCGAAAGCTTCTGGCCAGCTACGTGGCAGCGGTGCGGGATCAAGCGAATGAACTTGTCCACCTTTTCGAAATCAGGGACGCACTTCAAGCCCATTTCAAGGGGGCCCAAAGAGCGCAGCAGGCACTACGGTTGTCGAAAAGCGAATGGGAAGTACTCGGCCGCGTTGCGAATGACGGGGACCTTGTGGAAGGCCGGCACCGTGGGTTAGCTCTGGGCTCACCACGCCAAGCGACCGAAGCTGAGCTGGCTCGCGCACGTGCCAGTGCCTTGCTACTGATCGACCGCTTTGCCGAGACCGTAGTCTAGGTCTGGCGGGCTAACCAGCGTTTGCTGCGGTCGGGGCCTAACGCCTCGGCCCACGCGCTGCAGACTCATTGAGGCACGCGCGGGCCTCGGCAGGCCCCGCCGCAGAACCGCAACCAGTTAGGCCCATTCCGTTCATGTTTTCTCACGCTTCCAGTGGTCGAACGACGAACCGGGAGTCCGCGTCATGCGCTCTGTCTGCACCCCCGCCGCCTTCACCCTGATTGTCGTGGTCCTCGGCAGGCCCCTGACCGCCCAAATGGACCCGGGTGTCCCCCTCGGTCCAACCGTTACCGTGCCGATCCCGGACGCACGCACCGCATTAATTGCCACCACCGTGGCCCGCGCCGAAGCGGAAGGCAAGAAATGGCCGACCGTGTCGGTTCCCTCGACACAGCCCGAGCATTCGGGGACGCGCGTCCTCTTTGGGGACGCCCCCCGCTCGTGCGTAGGGGCCCACTCGATCGGCCCCCTCCGCTCCGGCGAGTTCCTGGTTGGTGGTGAAATGGGCGGCGCCGTGGCGGTCAAGGGATCTGTGCGGGCAGCCAAAATCTGGTGGATGCCGAAGTACCCAGTCCGCAACGACTCCCTCGTGGTCCGAGCCGCACTGCTTGGCTCACCGACAGACACCTTGCGGCTCGAGATGACAACGTGGAGCTCCAGCGGCCCGGGCAAGGGGCCGTGGGCCTACCCCTCCGCGACTCGCCTCCCAAAGACTGGGCGGTGGCTCGTGGTGGCGACGTCTGGTCCGAATTGGGGTTGTTTCGTTTTTGAAGCTCTGTAGCGCCGGAAGGGCCTCACGCGCGCTTGCGCCGGGGCGACGGGTGGGTACATTGTGGGTACTCTGTCTCCCGAGCGTCCCATGAAGACCAAACTTGTTCGAATCGGCAACTCCCGCGGCGTCCGCCTGCCCAAGCCCCTCATTGAACAGGCGGGGCTTGAGGAGGACGTACAGCTCGAGGTCCAGGGCAACACGGTGGTAATCCGAGCCATTCGTTCGACGCGTGCGGGTTGGGCCGAAGCCGCCGCAGACTTGGCGGACACTGGGGAAGGCTTGCTCGACCCAATTGCGCCCGCGGCATTCGACCGAGATGAGTGGACCTGGTGAGCCCCGGACAGGTGACCCGAGGTGACGTCTTTCTCGTGGCGATCGATCCCACGCTTGGGCGAGAGATTCGAAAGACGCGCCCTTGCGTGATCGTCTCACCAGACGAGCTGAATGGCGCGCTGAGCACGTTCCTCGTGGCACCACTTACGACGGGCTCCCACCCCTACCCCTTTCGGATATCCTGTCGGTTCGCTGGCAAGTCGGGTCACATCGTTCTGGACCAATTGCGAACGATCGATCGCGTCCGGCTGGCCAAGAAGATTGGCCGCATCGGGCCGTCGACCTTGGACCGGGTGCTGGGAGTATTGCAGGAAATGTTTGCAGCGTAGTCGGCACGCCAACACGCGCTTCCTGCGGGCGGCCGCACAGGACCGGCCGGGTTCGCCGCGAGTGCGGCCGCCGCAGAACCGCAACCAGTGCAATGGAGAATTGATGCCAAAGCGAATGCTGCTCGCCGTTTGCCTTGTCCTGGGCTGCTCTGCTTCGGCCTACGCTCAGGACCTGGAAAGGATGGTGGGTGTTTGGAAGCTGGAGAGCTTCGACATCGAGTTTCAGGACTCCGGCGAGAAGCGCACGCCGTTCGGAGCAAATCCAAACGGCTACATCATCTTCACTCCTGAAGGGCGGATGATGGCGCTACTCACTCCCGAAGGCCGAAAGGCACCTCAGACCGATCCGGAACGCGCGGAAGCCTTCACGTCCATGTATGCCTACTCGGGCACGTATCGGCTCGAGGGTGATCGTTGGATCACGAAAGTCGATGCGGCGTGGAATCCCGCGTGGACCGGAACAGACCAAGTGCGGTACTACCGATTCGAGGGCGAGACGCTCGTCGTCACGTCGGCTTGGGCAGCATCGCCGAACTTTGATGGGAGGCGGGTCCGAGGAACCGTAACGTGGCATAAGGCCAAGTAAACCATCTGGTCACCAGACGTGCTGCCCTACACGCCCTTGCTACAGGCAGCAGCGCAGGACAGACCGGCTTCCCCGCGAGTGCGGCCGCCGCAGAATCGTCACCAGTTAGCCGCACAAACTCCGAATGAAGAGGAATAGGCGTGAACACAGTCGGAGTCGGGATCCTGCTCTTTGACGACGTCGAAGTACTCGACTTTGCCGGGCCGTACGAGGTCTTCTCTCGCACACGCTTGACTCCGGGGATCGAGTCGCGTCGCTCCGACGCATCAGCGCCGTATCGTGTCTTCACTGTCGCGGCAGGGTCTGATCCCGTGATTGCGACGGGCGGGCTTCGGGTTCTCCCCGATTTCGACCTGGCGTCAGCCCCACCCATCGAAGTGCTGGTCGTCCCGGGCGGCTTTGGCACGCGAGCCTTGTTGCAGGACCCTGGTCTCCTCGATTGGATCCGGCACGTCGCGACCACCGCCCAGCGCGTCACATCCGTGTGCACCGGCGCGTTGGTTTTGGCGCGCGTCGGGCTGTTAATGGGCCGGCGCGCTACCACCCATTGGGGCGCCCTGGCGGTGTTGGCGGAACTGGACCGGACGATTCGGGTCGAAGCCGAGATGCGCGTGGTCGAGGATGGGGTCGTCACCTCGGCCGGGGTGTCTGCCGGGATCGACATGGCCTTCGCAGTCGTGGAGGCGATGCACGGACCAGCGGTGGCCGATGAGACCGCACGATACATGGACTATATCCGCCACGATTGGCGGGCGTAGGCCCGGCTCACCCGCGCTTGCTGCCGACGAGGCCAAGGCAGTTCGGCCACAGAACCACAGCACGTTAGAGAGCGCGTCATACGCCGAGCGATTCCGCCGAAGGTTTCGGACGGTCTTTGACTCGATGATCTCGGGGACAGGAAGGCCAAGTGCGCAGCATCGGTGTTGCCGTGACATTTCTGATGCTCGCACCGCTCTCTTCCTGCAGCGCGGGAGTCGGCCTGACGATTCCGACCGGAAAGGCTGGCGAATCAGGTGACCGTTCAACGGGGATGAGGGAAGGCCAGCGGTCCCGTTCGTAATCATCAAGGAATCTGGGCCGCAGCCCTCGCGTTCACCGCAGACCTAGAGCTTCTGGGCGCGGAAGTTCAAGGTCCCACTATAGGACGTGAGGGTCAACACGATTGTCCACGTCCCCGCTCCACCGACAGCAGTAGCCTCCGAAAGGCTGGGCGCCAGCGTCTTGGAGTACACGGTCACCCCGGCCCCATCGCGCACCGTCAGGAGCGCCGAGCCACCTGTCGTGACGGTGGAGTGATTGATCGTGGCTCGTGTGCCGGTGTTGGTCCAAGAGTACGTCTGCGTCGAGGTGACGTTGGTGACGCGCGTCGCCTGGAGTTGGAAATTGTCTGGAGCGCCGCTGATTTCAGGCTCGTATGGCAGGAGGGGATTGCTTGCGCACGCAGCCACACCACAGGCAATGGCCCCGGCCAACGCGAGAGTGCTCAAGGCTGTCCGTGTTCGCATCGGGTACACTCATCTTTCAGAAAGTGGATTCACGGAGCCCATGCTGTCATGGGCCCTTAATAGGTGACGACGTCCGAGGGGCGGATGGTCACACTCTTGTCCCTCGATGCGGGACGCGTCCAAGTACCCCCATGCGCGCAGTCGTCCATCCCCGTTGAGCATGTGGCCGCCCCGACCACCCCACTGAGCGCCCCGATCATTCAGTGCAGACGATGAAGCGAGCAGTTCCGGCACGAATCCTCTCCATGGCATTGCGCGACGAGGCGTTCGGGCGCAACGTACGTGTCGTGGAGGAGCGCACCGCTGACTTCCTCGGAGGCATCATGCCCACCCCGCGTCTTGGCACCAACGTCACCATCTTTCTGCTGTTCTTTGGAGTGGCCGCGCTTGAAGCCTTCCAAACACAGAATTGGCTGAAAGCCCTCTTCTGGGTTGCGATTGGCGTCGTTTTTCTTCTGGCAGACAACCTCAAGACTCGGCGGTAAACGACCAGACCCGATGGGGATCACCCCCAGTGCCGCTCAGGAAGTCGCCATGCCGGGTGCAACTCGCCCCCGGATCACCCGAACCCCTCAGACACCAATGACTCAGGATCTCCAGGGCAAGACTGCGGTTGTGACCGGGGGGAGCAAGGGGATCGGCTACGCCATTGCCGATGCACTCGCCGCAGCGGGCTGCAACGTGATGATTTCCGCGCGCCATGCGGACGAGGTCGAGGAAGCCGCACGCACCCTCTCCGACCAGAATCCGGGCACCGTGGCAGGGATCATGTGCGACGTCCGGAAGCACGACGATGTGCGGCAGATGATCGCAGCCACGGTGGAGCGCTTCGGCGGGCTGGACGTGCTGGTCAACAATGCAGGCGTCGGCAAGTTTGCCGCCATGGGCGAGCTGAGCCCGGACGACTGGCATCGGGTGATCCAGACCAATCTGGACGGGGTCTTCTTCTGCTGCCACGAGGCGATCCCGCACCTGCGCCAACAGGGCGACAGCTGGATCATCAACATCGCCTCACTGGCCGGCAAGAACCCCTTTCCGGGCGGTGCCGCCTACAACGCCTCCAAGTTCGGACTAGTGGGGTTCAGCGAGGCCCTGATGCTCGACGTCCGTCAGTTCGGCATCCGGGTCAACTACATCATGCCGGGGAGCGTCGCCACCCACTTCAACGACCACACCCCGAGCGCACAGGACGCCTGGAAGATCCAACCTGAGGACGTGGCGGAGCTGGTGATGACGCTGGTGAGATTTCCCTCCCGCTCGTTGCCGTCACGCATCGAGATCCGGCCGACGAAGCCGCCGCGGAAGTGAGGCGCTCCGCCGTTCACGTAGCATGCGCAGTGATTGACCTACCGAGAGCACGCTCATGAGGACATCGCGAGGAGAGAGACGATGAACAGCCTGTTGTGGGTCCTGCAAATCCTCGGCGCGCTCGTGTACGGCGCCTCCGCCGTCATGAAGCTCTTCATGTTCGACAAGATCAGCGCGGACGTCCAGTCCTTCGGCGCACTGCCACGCGAAGCATGGATGGCCCTCGGTCTCATCGAACTCGTGTGCGCCGTCGCGCTGATCGTCCCCGCTGCCTTGCATCGGCAGCCAGTCCTCACGGTGGCTGCCGCCACCGTACTGGCGATCGAGAGCCTCCTGTTCATCTGGGTGCACGTCCAGTACCACGAGATCCCGCCGATCATCATGAGCGCTATCCTGGGCCTTCTCATGGCGTTCATCGCGTATGGCAGGATGGTGCTGTCGCCGATCACCTGAATGCGATCGCGTCGCGGCCGCGGAGGGTCGTCTTCCGGTCGTTTTGACGTGCTGCCATGGGCGACCGCGACGCGCAGTGCCGCAAGGGGTAGGCAGCCAGGGCGCCGCGTGTGAGAACCCATTCCCTGGGCTGCGGCCGGTGAGGTACTATTCCCCAGCGCATCGGACTCCCCGAGCCCGGAAGCAGAAGGGCATGACGCGAAGGCTCCGGACAATCAGGAGGTGAACGATGGCAAGAATCACCGGCATTGGCGGCGTCTTTTTCAAGAGCACCGGCGACAAGGCGGCACTGGGTGAGTGGTACCGCAAACACTTGGGCCTGGCATTTGAGGACTGGGGCGGCGCGATCCTGAAATGGCCGGACGATACCGCGGAGGACCAGGGCCTCACCGTCTGGAGCCTCGCCGAGAAGGACAGCAAATGGTTCAGCCCGAGCACGTCGTCCTTCATGATCAACTATCGGGTCGACAACCTCGATGAGATCCTGAAACAGGCGCGCGCCGGTGGTGCGGAGGTCATCCAGGGCCCCGAATCGCACGAGAATGGAAAGTTTGCATGGCTCATGGACCCCGAGGGGAACAAGGTGGAGCTGTGGGAGCCGATGCTCTGGGATGACAAGAACAAGGACTCGTGAGCGCGCTGGCGTCCTACTTCGCGTAGCGCACAATCAACTCCGTCATGCGCTGCACCGCAGCCACGGCACGCGCGTGATGTTGTGAGAAATTGAGGCGCACGCTCCGCGTGGCGTCGGGGCTGAACTCGGTGCCCGGCGTCACAATGGCGCCCGCCTGAACGCGCAACGCCTGCACAAAGGTGTGCAATGGGACGCGCATCTCCGGCAGCCCAGGAAAGAGATAGCTGCCTGCCTGCGGGGTACGCGCCACGACACCAGGGACGGCACGGACGTGCAGGAGCAGCGCATCGCGAAGCGCCTCGTGCTTGGCAATGCGCTCCTGCAGCCAGCCCTCAGGTTCGGCAAACCAGGTGCGGAGGACGGATTGTGAGTATCCCGGTGCCCGAAGGGACACAATCGCTTGCAGCTTCTCCATGCGCTCGATGATGGGCGCCGCTCCGAACGCCACTCCCAATCGGTAGCCACTGAGCGATTCTGTCTTGGACGGCCCCATGATGGTGACCACCTGTGAGGCATCACCGGATGATGCCCGCAGGTGAATAAACTGTTGCCCGGAATAGAGCAGGCGCGAGTAGAGCTGATCCACAATGACGGTCACGCCATAGCGACCCGCCAGTTCGGCAATCGCAGTGATTTCATCGGCGCCATACACGACACCGGTCGGATTGTTGGGGTTCGAGAAGAGAAACGTCCGCACTCCCGAGCGGAAGGCCTCCTTCAATTGCCCAAGATCGATCCCGGCTCCCTCCCTGCGCGAGAGGTAGTCCATCCGGACCGGCACGACGATCCCACCCAAGAACTCGACCACCTTGCGGTTGGCGAAGTAATCCGGACGCACGATGGCGACGCGGTCCCCCGTGTGGATGGTCGCACCGAGCGCGAGGAAGAGGGCACCCTGCGTTCCTGGCGTGATGATCAGCTCGTTCGCGGCATCGACCGGGCGCCCGGTGAACTTCCCCATCCGCTCGGCCACCTGTTCGCGCAGCTTGGCGTCGCCCCGATACTCGGTGTACGCCTGTGATCCTCCGCGGTGAACACCGGCCACGAACTCGTCGAGTGCGGTGGGCGTTGGTGCGAAGGCGTCCGCATTCACATCACCATGCGAGAAATCGACGGGCTCGCCCGGGAGCGAGTCTCCGAGCAGCGACCCGTGGTGCGGCGCATCCGCCTGTCGGAGCTCCTGCCCCGGCGCGTGGTCGGTGCCGAGCCGTGCGAACTTGTCGCGAATCGAGGTCATGGGGAGCGGTGTGCACCAGACGAGAGGGGAAATGGCTCTGTAGCTGAGGTAGTGAGTGAATGTGGCACAACACCGCGGTACGGAACAAGGCCCCGCGGAGGAGACTGGAGTGTCAACACTCGGTCGCGGCCCATGGTTCGTGCCTGGCACGGCCGTTGATGAGGCCACGCGTGCGTTCCGCAACGTTGTGACTGCCCTCGCGGTTGCCGGATTCGCGACCGCTGATATCGTGTACCTCCACATCGCGTTCCTTGATCTGGCAGACGCCCCCGCGACGGCCGGGGTGGCTGGGTACGTCATGGTGCGGGTAGTATTGTGTCGCTCTGGAAAGGGATAGATGCCTGTCCCCTGGTCCTGGCGAGGTCAACCATCGCGGGTCTGAGGCAGCGCATCGGCGCAGCGGCCTCACATGGCCTCGCGGCGTGTACGAGTTTGCTGCCGGCTCACACCCATTGCGGAGTCATGCATTACATGATCTGGGTCTACGTTGCATTCATTGCGTTTGTTCTCCTGATGCTCGCCCTGGACCTTGGCGTCTTCCACCGTAACGCCACCGTCACCTCAGTCAAAGAAGCCCTCGCGTGGTCGGCCATGTGGATCGCCATGGGGTTGTCGTTCTCGGTGCTCGTGTACTTCGCGTACGACGGCCAGTGGTTCGGCCTCGGTACTGTGGTGGACGCCGTGGATGGACTCACGAACGGTGGTGCCCTGGCAATGGAGAAGTACCTGACCGGCTACATCGTTGAGAAGTCTCTCAGCGTCGACAACATATTTGTGATCACGATGATCTTCGGCTCGTTCGCGGTGCCGCCGATCTATCAACACCGCGTGCTGTTCTGGGGGATCTTGGGTGCCCTGCTCATGCGCGGCGCCATGATCGGAGTCGGGGCAAAACTGATCGCCGACTTTCACTGGATTCTCTACGTCTTCGCCGTGTTCTTGATCGTGACGGCGATCAAGATGCTCTTGCTCTCGACGGAACACACGGACCCCAACAACAACATCATCGTTCGGGTCACGCGCCGCCTGTTCCCAGTCACCGACAGGTTCCATGGCGAGCACTTTGTCGTGCGGGCGGGCACGCCCGCGTCGTATGAGAGCGACATCCCCGGGGCCCCCAACGTTCCGGATGAGGCCGTGGACCGGGCTCAGCCCGGCACCCTGCTCCTCACGCCGTTGGCGCTGGCACTCATCATGGTCGAGGCGACCGACCTGATCTTTGCCGTCGACTCCATCCCGGCCATTTTCGCCATTACGGCCGACCCGTTCTTGGTGTTCACCAGCAATGTCTTTGCGATGCTTGGCCTTCGCGCACTCTATTTTGCGCTGGCCGGGATGGTGAAGAAATTCCGCTACCTGAAGGTCTCGCTCGCCCTCGTCCTGCTGGTCGTGGGCCTGAAGATGTTGCTTGCCGAATGGCTGAAGATCGCCCTCGGGGAGCACTTCAACTTGCTCTTGTTGACTGTGATCCTCTCGATCTTGGCGGCGGGCGTGGCAACCTCAATACTGGTGGAGCGACGTCGCCCCGTCACCTGACACATGGATGCAGCGGGCGAGGGCCGTTGGGGCACGACGAACGAGCTAGGCACGGAGCCAGGCGATGTGCGCCGTGCGGTGGCGTTCACGATGTCGGATATGGAATGGTACCTCGGGTCGAGGTGCGCAGATCGTGGTGCGGTCGTGTGCTCATCCTGTGGTCGGCACGGGCCCTCGACTATGCTTGGACATGCTCGACCCCACACGCCCCGCGATGGGAGCGAAGGACTTCTCCGCGGCAGATGACTGGCCCGGCTACTTTGGTGCGGTCCTCGGCAAGCCGCCGCGCGACACTCTGCTCGCGGCACTGGCGGCGTTCGAACAGGAGGGCGTTGCTGCGGGATTTGCGGTCGACCTCGCCGCCGGGGAAGGGCGCGACACGCTCGCACTGCTGGAGCGTGGCTGGCGTGTGCTCGCAACCGATGCAGAACCGCGTGGATTCGAATTGCTCTGGCCTCGCGTGCCAGCGGCCGCACAGGATGCCCTGACCACCACCCTCGTGCGCTTTGAGGATACCGTCCTGCCGCCATGCGACCTGGTCAATGCGAGCTTCGCCTTGCCGTTCTGCGCGCCAGAACATCTGCCAGCCCTGTGGATGCGGATGGTCGACGCGATCCGCCCTGGCGGGCGCTTTGCAGGTCAGTTCTTCGGTGATCGCGACTCCTGGGCCGTGCGCGCGGATCGTACGCATCACTCCGAAAAGGAGGTCCTGACGATGCTCGACGGCCTCGACATCGAGATGTTACGAATCGAGGAACACGACGATCCGCCCGACACGCGGGACCCCAAGCACTGGCATCTCTTTCACGTCGTGGCCCGGAAACGATGATGCGAGACGTCGTCTGGGTGGCTTCGCGGACCCGAACGCGCGTGATCACGGGACCACCGTTCGACACCAACTGACTCTTTTCGTCCCCGAACCAGTGCGCTCCCTCCTCGAACCAATCCGTCAGCGCATGGACCCCGTGCAACACGGACTGATCCCGGCCCACGTCACGCTCTGTCGCGAGGATGAGCTGACGTCGACATCGCTCAGGGAATGTCGCGCCCGCGCATGAGCTGCTTCCGGTGCCGCTTGTCGTCACGTTCACGACAATCGGTCTCATCATGCAAATTGACAGTCGACCGTGGCAGCTCGTGGAGGACTACGTGCTCCGGCCTAGCGCACGCACCGCCTACAACCTTTAATTCCGATACGTATCCAACCGTCTCGACGACCCGAGACCATTCCCGACGGAGACCCGATGCTCGCACTCCTCCTTGCCGTCGGCATGGTGACCACCACGCCGGAGAACCCCACCTACCAGGTGCGTCTCGACATCATCCGAGGCACCGACACCGTGTCGACGACCTTTGTCATGCCTGAGGGGATCGAGGGACGTGCCTTGATTGAAGCGAAGAACGCGTTCACGCGTGTGCGCGTCCGAGTCACGAAGTCCGAGAGGCCCGGCTGCCGGAACGTGGTGCTCGGCGCGGTGACCCGCGCGACACTCGCGCTCGTCGACAGTGCGACGCTGGAGCCGGTGCCGTTGATCATCATCTGCGACGCCGCGACGGCCCGCGTCGCCGTCGATGCCGGACCGCTCTACCAGATCACGGTGCGTGAGGTCGACGCGCCCACTACACCAGCGGACACGATGCCAGCCAGTGTGGTGCAACGCTTCGTGGACGCGGCGAACGCGCGCGACGCCAAGACAATGGCCGCGCTGGTGTCGACGGACGCCGTCTTCCTGCGCTTTCCGGGGGGGCAGGTCATGGCAGCCAGCCGCGACAGCATTCACGCCCACTATGTCCGGAGTCTTTCCGGCGTGCCACCGGCATTTCACATCACCGTCTCGCCGCGAATTGTCGAGGGGCAGCTAGTGATTGATCAGGAGCATTTTGCTGGGGTCACATCCGGGCGGACTTCAGCCACATGGATGTATCTGGTACGCGGTGGATTGATCACCAAGGCGTGGGCGCTTGACCCCAACCCGAAGTAAGCCAGCTACCCCTTCATCGAATCGGCAAACGCCTTGAACGCTTCGGTCTGCTCCGGCGTGAGCTTTTCGGGGATCTTCACCTGCACGGTCACCAGCTGATCACCCTTCTGGCCACCCTTTTCCAGGCCCTGCCCCTTCACCCGGAACTTGCGGCCTGACTGCGTGCCGGCCGGGATCTTCAGTTTCACCTTGCTGCCGTGCACCGTGTTCACCTGCGCCGTGGTGCCGAGCATTGCTTGGGAAAGCGAGATTGGAATCTTGCAGTGAATGTTGAGGCCATCACGCGAGAAGAACGCGTCGGGCTCGACGGTGAAGGAGACAAGGATGTCCCCGGCCTGACCACCGGCGCGCGTCTTCGGCCCCTGCCCCTTTAGGCGGACCCGCGTGCCACTCTCCGTCGCCGGCGGGACCGTGACAAGGATCTGCTTCTGGGTGCGCTGTTCGCCGATGCCGGAACACGCAGTGCATCGCGCCGACGGCGTTGTGCCGCGACCACGACACGCCGGACACGGACGCTGAACCGCGAAGCCACCCTGCCCGAACGCGATCGTCCCCCGCCCTTTGCACTCGTCGCAGGTCGACATCGTGGCACCAGGCTCGGCGCCGGTGCCGCCGCAGGTCGCACAGGAATCGCTCATCGCCAGCGTCATCGGCACCTTGCCGCCGACCGCCGCCGTGCGGAACGGCACGGCGACTGAGACTTCGACCGGTTCCGCGGCACCGCTTTCCTCTGGTCGGCGTCCCTTCCCGAAGATCGACGAGAAGATGTCACCCAGCCCAAAGGAGCCGAAATCCCCGAGGTCGATTCCTTCGTCCATCGGCTGCTGTGCGCCGGGACGACGTGCGCGGCCCCCACCACTCGGCGACGTCCGCGCACCGAAGCCGCCAAACGCGCCGAGGCGACGCATCTGATCATACTTCGCCTTCTTCTCCGGATCGGAGAGGACGCTATTCGCCTCGGAAATCGCCTTGAACTTTTCGGCCGAGGCCGGATTGTTCGGATTGGCGTCCGGGTGATGCTGCTTCGCCAGCTTCCGATACGCCTTCTTGATGTCGTCGGGCGAGGCGGAATCGGGCACGCCGAGCAGTGCGTAAAAATCCTGCGTGGCCACTCAGTCTCCGCCCTGCTCCGCAAAGACCTGGACGCGTGCGGCGCGAATCACGTTGCCCTTGAAGCGGTAACCATTTTGGAAAGTCGCGGCGACGGTGCCGGGCTCGGCCCCATCCACCAACGGCGTCATCGCCACCGCCTCGTGCTCATTCGGATCGAATGGCACGCCAACCGGCACCAGCCGTTCCAACCCGGCCGCCCCCAGTTCCTTTTCAAACTTCTTTTGGATGAGCACGAACGCGGCGCGATACGCCTCGTAGCTGGTTGTCTCGGGATCGGTGTTGGCCAGACGATCGATGTCGTCCAACTCGTCCATCAAGGCCTGCACCAACGCGGACTGGGCGCGCTCCCACGCCTCGGCCTTCTCCTTGGCGGTCCGGCGGCGATAGTTCTCGTACTCCGCGGCCAATCGCAGGAACCGGTCTTCCGCTTGGGCGATCGCTTCCGCCGCCGCGATGGCAGGAACCGCCTCCTCGGCGGTCCACTCATCTGGCAGGACATCATGTTTCACGTCTGGAACAGGCGTTCCCTCGACGGGCGTCAGCTCTTCAGAATGTGGCTTAGCGTCAGACATCAGTGAATTCACTCCAGTAAATCGAGTCAGCAGTCGCTGAAAGGAACGCAACCGGCGTGCCCCGGCGCAATGCCGGAATGGCAGAAATCTGGTCAGATCATCGTCCCGCCGGGCACCGCGGCCCCGCGGATCCGTCGCAGAAGGCCCAGGAGTGCGGCCTGGACCGCGCGGGCCTGCACCTCGGGACGCGTTCCGGGGAAGATCACTTTTACGGAATCCACGGCGCCACCCACACTGAATGCAAACCAGACGGTACCAACCGGCTTTTCCTCGCTCCCGCCCGTCGGACCGGCGATCCCGGTGATGGCGACTCCACAGCTCGCATCCAACCGCGCCACCACACCGCGGACCATCGCCTCGGCCACCAAGGGTGAGACCGCACCGTCCCGTTGCACCAACGTGGCGTCCACGTCGAGCATGGCGGACTTGGCGGCGTCGGAGTAGGTGACTGCACTCCCAAGGAACACTGCCGATGCGCCACTGATCGCCGTCAGGCGCGCGCCGAGCAAGCCCCCGGTACAGGACTCCGCCACCGCGAGTGTCTTGCCGCGTTCCGCGCACTCAGCGATCAGCACCTCGGCGAGGTCCATCGCGCCGTCCGCATAGATCCACGCGCCCACGCGTTCACGCAGCAGGGCGGCGGCGGCATCGAGTCGTCCGTCGGCCTCGGACGCCGGGAGTCCCCACGCAGTGAGGCGGAGATCCACACCCGTCAGATCCGGGAGGTAAGCGATGGTGAGTGGCGCGATCACGTCCGAGAGATCCGCGACACGCTCCCCAAGCGAGGACTCCGCGATCCCAGACGTGCGCAGCATCCGTGAGCGAATCACGTGATCGCCTGCGCGCTCCGCGAGACGTGGCAGCACCTCGTGCTGGATCAAGTTGCGCATCTCGAACGGCACGCCGGGGAGGAGGATCACGATGCCACGTGGGCCCTCCAGCCAGAGCCCCGAGGCGCTCCCCCACTTATTGGGGAGGACGACCCCGCCGCGCGGCACCATCGCCTGGCTGCGATTGGATTCCGATATCGTGCGCCCCATCCGGGCCCAACGCTCGACGAGGCTCGCCCAGAGCAACTCATCGAACTCGAGTGGCATCGCAAGCAAATCGGCGATGACATGCTTGGTGATGTCGTCCCGCGTGGGGCCCAGTCCCCCCGTCGTGATGACGAGGCCGGTGCGCGTGAGCGCAGCATCGACCGCCGCTCGGATGTCGTCCGCCTCATCTCCCACGGTCGCGCGGCGGGTGACGGCGACACCGGCGTCGGCCAGCGTCGTCCCCAGAAAGGCCGCGTTGGTATCCACGGTAAAGCCGAGGAGGAGTTCGGTTCCGATCGTGAGAACTTCGACGGGGAGTGTGGCGCCCATAGGCGACTCAGCGGAAGAGACGGCGGTACTCGATGATGTAGACGACGAACGAATGAATCGTCAGCGTCAGCGCGATGCCAAGCGTGGCAGCGACGAACCCCCCATGGAATTCGTTCCACCAGGCCGCCAGCGGGGAGTCCGCCCAGCCGAGCATGCGCAGCGCGTCGCGAAAGGCGAACCATGCCAAGGTCCCACCAATAAAGACGTTTTGGAGCGCGGCTTTGGTCTTCCCCGCGTTCCCCGCGGCAATCACGACCCCCCGGCGTTCCGCCCAATAGCGGAACACGGTCATCGCAAACTCCCGTCCGATCAACAGGAGACAGACCCACAGCGGGATGCTTCCCCAGACGGGGATGTCGTACATTGCGGCGCGCTGCTGTGAGATGTACCAGATAGGGCCGAGCGTGGCGAGCAGGAGGAGCTTGTCCGCGAGCGGATCGAGCGTCGTCCCCAGGTCCGTGATGAGATTGCGACTGCGGGCGATCCGACCATCGATGACATCGGTCACGGCGGCAGTCACGAAGACGACGAAACAGGCAAGCTTCGGCCAGTACCCTTCGATAAACGGCAGAAACGCGACCACGGGTGTGATCGCGATCCGCGCCATCGTGAGGATGTTCGGAAGATTCCAGATCGTCGGGCGGCTGGTCATCCGAGTGTCTTGAGGACCAGCTTGCTCACCGCCTTCAGCGTATCGAAGACGCCGTCTCCCTTCACCGCCACCGCCTCGAAGGTCGGCACACGCTCCACCCAGATACCGTTCACTTCACGCACCAGATGCTCGCCGGCGCGGTAGGGGTCGGGCGTGAGCTTCTGCCGCGCCGGATCGTCCACGGTCCAGCCCGGATTCAAGGCGCCATCCAAATCCGCGATGGGTGCGGCGTTCGGCAGATCGCGCTTGTTGTACTGAATGACGAACGGCAGCTTGGTCAGGTCATAGCCATGCTGCGACATGTTGTCATAGAGGTTCTGCATCGCCTCGAGATTCGCTTCCATCCGATCGAGTTGCGAGTCCGCCACGAAGACCACGCCATCCACGCCCTTCAGAATCAATTTCCGCGACGCGTTGTAGTAGACCTGGCCAGGCACGGTGTAGAGGTGGAACCGCGTCTTGAAGCCGCGAATCGTCCCCAGGTCGACCGGGAGGAAGTCGAAGAAGAGCGTGCGCTCCGTCTCGGTCGCCAGCGAGATCAGTTTCCCCTTGGACGACGGGGCGACCTTCTCGTAAACGTATTCCAGATTGGTCGTCTTGCCGCCAAGGCCGGGGCCGTAGTAGACGATCTTGCAGTTGATTTCGCGCGACGCATAGTTGATCAACGACATGGACTCACCCGCCGAAAAGTTTGTCGAGTTCATCTTCGGCGTCACCGACAAAGCCGGCGTCCACCGCACTCGTGCCATCACCTTCGCGCGCGAAGAGCGCGGTGAACAGCGTGGTCAATTCCTGGACCGCGCCTCGCATCCGCAACTTGACCAGCCCTAGGGTGGTGCGATTGTCAAACAGCACCACCAAAATCACTCGGCGCGCGATGTCCGCGAGGTAAAGCGACTCCTTCTCGCCTTGATGAAACAGCGTCCCGAACTCCGGTTCCCCCAGGAGGCGCGCGAGCTGATCGTTGGCGGAGAAGTCCGCGGCCGTCAGCGACGCGAACGCCGTGGGATCGAAATTCGGCGCTTCGCCAACGGTGACAAGCATCTGCCCGGCCCGATCCACGAGGAGCGCGGTGCGCGCGGAGGTGTCGCGCAGGAAATCCTGCAACACGCCCCGAATCTGCGCGGAGTCCTCCTCGCGGAAGGACCACGAGGTCGCGCGCGTGGACGTCACGCGATCGCCGCCTCGAGCTCTTTGGCCAACTTCCGAGCGCGAACCAGCAGCGTGGGCGTCTGCTCCCATGCGATGTAGTCGCGCAGCAGCGGCAGCGAAGCCTCGTCCGCATTCCGTTCCAGCCAGCCGAGCGCGGCGAACCGCTTCCAGGTCGGCTCCGCAAAGAGCGCCCCGGCGTGTATGCGGTCGTGCCGCCGGGCCAACAACCATCCCCCCGCCAACCCCAACAGGGCGGCGCTTCCAAACAGGGTGGCTCCAGACGGACCTCGGCGCATCACAACTCCTCTCGTGCAGTCAATGCATGGGACAGGGTAATCCCGTCCACGTACTCCAACTCCCCACCAACCGGCAGACCGCGTGCCAGCCGCGAAATCTTGACGGTCGGATAGCTCCCCAGGAGCTGCTGCAGGTAGGTGGCAGTCGCCTCCCCCTCCAGCGAGGCGTTCGTCGCGAGAATGACTTCCCGGACGAGGCCACCAGCCAACCGGCGCTCCAGCAGCCCGATCCGGAGGGCCTCCGGCCCAATGCCATCGAGCGGGGAGAGCCTCCCCCCAAGCACCAGATAGCGGCCGCGGAAGGCCCCAGCACGCTCCAACGACACGACCGCGGACGGCTCCTCGACCACGCAGAGCAGGGAGTCATCCCGACGCGGGTCGGTGCAAATGTCGCAATCCAGCGACTCCGTGGGCTGCCCGCACGAGTCACAGGGGTGCACCTTCTCCGCCACGACCTGCAAGGCTGTCGCCAACGCCAGCATCCGATCGCGCGGTTGCTGGAGCAGATGGTACGCGAGTCGCTGGGCCGTCTTCCGCCCGACACCCGGGAGCCGCGCGAGCTCGCCGATGAGCGTCTCAAGGGCGCTCACGCGGTCACGTCCCGGAAGACTCGGTCACGGCGTCGGCCGATGCGTCAGCGCGGCGCTGTGCCTCGGCGATTGCCGACATGATCAGGTCCGCAAGCAGATCCGGGTCGCGACCCGCAAAGAGTTCCGGAGCGATCACCAGGCGCCGAACAGCACCAAAGCCATCGACCTCCACCTGCACCAGTCCGCCACCCGCGCCGGCGGTCACCGTGCGCCGAGCGAGCTCGGCATCCTGCGGTGTCCGGGGCCGATCCCCTCGGCCGCGCTGGGGGGCTTGTTTCGAAGAATCTGCCAACGTCCGTCCGTCGTCCAAAGTGATGCGGGGACGAAGGATCATCCTTCGTCCAGAAGCTCCAAATCTAACGCGTCGGCGGCCGCATCGAGGGTCGGATCCTTGCGCCGCAGCTCGGTGAGTCGGTCCGCCCGGATCGTCTCCTCGGTCATGCGCCCGCCCTTGCGGGCCGCCGGCGGTGGTGCCGTCGCGCCGGATTCCAAGATCACCGTCACCGTGCTGCCCATCCGGGCCGAGAGAATCGTCTCCACGGTGCCCAAGAGCCGCTCTGCGCCTTCCCGAAAGACCCCAGAATCCGCGCCGAAGGCCAAGACGACCTTGCCCTCGTCCATGCGAGGCGAGGCATGCTCCAGCGCCTGTCCCAGCAATCGGCTCTGCCGGTTGGCGGTCTCCACCACATCGGACCAGATGGCCTGCAGACCCTCCGTGGACGCGGGCACCGAGTAGGCGGGGCCTCCGGATCCCTTCCGCGGGGTTTCCGGGGCCGCTGATGGAGCCGGGGCCACGGCGCGCTTCTCAGGTATCGGCCGTGCCGCAACCGGCGCGGAGGGGCCTTCCCAAGGCTGGGGCGCCTCACCCGCGAGGATCGCCTTGAGATCGACGACCCGATCCATCATGGCCCACCGCAAAATCAAGGTCTCCAGGACGAGCCGAGGATGGGCGCTCCGCCGAATGGAGTTCTCGGACTCCGCGAGCAATTTGAGCATCCGGACCGCGTCTTCCGGCGCGAGCCGCGGGGCAACCGCTGCAATCAGCGCCTGGGTCGATTCCGGGAGGCCATCGGCTGCCACCCCATAGTGGTGCATGACCAGCGCCCGGAGCACTTCGGCGAGCCCACCCGCGAACTCCGAGAGGTCGGCGCCACTGTCCATCAGCTGGTCGAGCACGGCAAAGACCTGCCCAGGCTGGCGATCCGCCACCAGCATCAGCACCGCACCAAAGGCCTCGTCATCGACCAAGCCGAGCACGTCCCGCACGCGCGCGGCGGTGAGGGCGCCTTCGCCAAAGGAGAGGCATTGATCGAGCACGGAGAGGGCGTCCCGCATGCCGCCATCGGCGTGGCGGCCGATGAGGAGGAGCGCGTCATCTTCGGCGTCGAGCCCCTCGGTCGTGAGCACGTCACGGAGGCGAGACTGAATCGCCGCGGGACCAATACGACGGAAATCGAACCGCTGCAACCGGGACATCACCGGCGCGGCGGTGTTGAAGATCTTCTGCGGTTCGGTGGTGGCGAAGACGAAGACCACGCCCGGAGGCGGTTCCTCGAGAATCTTCAACAGCGCATTCCACGCCTCGCGCGTGAGCATGTGCGCTTCGTCCACGATGTACACCTTGTGGTGGCCATCCTGAGAGGCCGCGTACATCGCGCGCTCGCGGAGATCCCGCGCATCATCGACACCACGATTCGACGCGGCGTCGATCTCCACCACATCGAGATTGGCCTGGCCGTTCCAGATCCGCTCGCACGACGCACACTCGCCACACGGTTCGCCCGTGGGATGCTCGAAGTCACGCTGTTCGCAATTGAGCGCCATGGCGAGGATGCGGGCGGCCGTCGTTTTGCCGACACCGCGCGGTCCGGTGAGCAGATAGCCATGACCAACACGATTCTTCGCCACGGCACCGCGCAAGGCGGCCGCGACGTGATCCTGCACGAGGAGATCAGCGAATCGACGGGGACGATAACGGCGGGCGAGGGCGATGGACATCAGAGGATCCCGCGGGGGAGGAAAAGCAAAGTGCCCCAGGCGACCCGCAGCTGCACCAGACATTGCTTAGCGCTGCTGCCGCTAGGCCCTGACGCGGTTCGCACGCTGACACCCTACGGACCTGAGGCATGACAAAGATAACGGTGGAGGGGGAGATTGGTAGGAGGAGAGAGGAGAAACGAGAGAGGAGAGAGGAGAGAGGAAAACAGAGGCCTGGCCGCCCCTCCCCTCTCTTCTCTCGTTTCTCCTCTCTCGTTTCTAGGGCCTCCCCGCCCCATACAGCACCGCATTCGCAAACAGCATCGCCGTGCCCCGCCAGAATCCCCGGAAGAGCGGATTCTCGGCGAACGCGACCACGCTCCCCCGCCCCACCGACTCCACGCTGGCCCAGACCGATCCGGTCAGGAACTTCTCGGTGTTCCCTGGCCAGGTGAACCCCGCCAGAATTGGTGCCTTTTCGGTGAAGACGACGACGTTCTCACCCCCCTTCGAGGGCTTCAGGAATTCCCCGGGCACCGGGACGGCGATCTGGTCGCGATCGTAGCCCCAGGCGAGCCAACTGCTGCGGTCCAGGCCAGCCCGAGCGATGGCGCCGGGGACGCCCTCGGCAATGCTGTTCCCCTTCGCGCTGGGCGAGACGAACGGAAAGAGGCCGCCGTCCCGGAGGGTCGTGTCACTCGCCTCCAGCTTCTTGGGCTCCGCCTTGGGATCTTCGGCGGTCGCCCGGAGCCCCATCTCCTTCTGCTCGAGCAACGAGACGGAGGAACCCATGGTGATCAGCGCCCCACCACCGCGCACCCAGTCCCGGAGTCGATTCATCCCGGAGGTCCCGAGCGCCGTGGCGTAGCTCCCTTCCGGAAGAATGATCACGTTGAACTGCTCGAGCGGCATCCCATTGAGGCGACGGGTCTCGACCGGGATGAATGGCTGCTTCAACTCGCGCTCGAGATACCACCAGACGTCGCCAAAGGAGGTCTGGGAGACGCCGTCGCCAGCCGCCACCAAGATCTTTGGCGCACGCACGACACCCACCGCCTCCGAGCCGATGCCGACCATTCCACTGTCCGGGAAGGCGGATTGGACCGCGACCACCGCGACGTCATACTCCGGCCCGAGCTGCGCGATCCGGTGGTGCAGTGTCGCCGGATTCCGTGCCACGCGGGCCACCATCGTGCCAGCCGCATATTCCTTGGCATCGGCGCGCATCGTCGCCGTGGCAACGTTGACCACGAAACCTTCCCGCAACAGCGCGAGCCCGAGCTGCTGTGCGCCACGCGTACCGACGGGGATCAGATAGCCGCTCCGCGCCCGACCCGGGGCATTCGGCATCACCTGAGCTTCCCCAATCTCGGACAGCGCCACGGCACCGGTGGGCGTCGTCTCGTCCGTCCACGCTGCGGTGAGTCCGTGCACCAGCGGCAGCGACCACGCGGTCACGTCGTAGAACTCGTAGCCTTCCTTCGGCGAGCTCTCGCCGCGCCGGCGATTGCGTTCCCACCGCTCGATCTGCCGGGCGGCAAAGGCCGAATCGAGCGTGGCTTGTGGTTCGAGCAGGGCGCGCGCCAATCGTCCCTGCGGCTGCGCCATTTCGATCAGGTAGCTCCCCGCCGGGAAGGTGCGCCGTTGTGCACCGCCACCGAGATAGTCATTGGCGCGGAGTGCCGTCCAGGGCGCGGTCAATCGCGAGACTTCGACACCCTGAAACGCGAGGAGATCGATCACTTCGCGGGTCCGACGCGGATCACTTCCGGGTGCGATGATCACCCGCCGCAGCCCCGGCGTCGGAGACATCGCACCGGCGAAGAACTCGTAGTAATCGTTGAGACGCGCCTCACGACCTGCCGCCAGCGTGCCCAGTGTCGCGATCGACGCGACGAAGTGATGCGCGATGCCATCACGGAATGTGGTCACGGTCCCATCGCTCTTTCGGAGGGCGAGCTCCGGCCCGCCATCGGTCTCGAAGGTCATCCCCGTGGCGCCGAGGAGGGAGGGCCAGCTGTCCCAGTAGCCGGCATAATGCAGATCAAACACGTCGCGCACGAAGTATTGCCAGCCGTGCCGATCAAACGCCTCCGCGTTGCCCTTGCCGAACGTCTCCAGCCACTGGATGCTCGCGGCAGGCACGTTCTGGTTGATCGGCTGCGCGGCCGGCGGAAAGAAGTACTGTGCCGTGGTGCTGTGCAGATCCACAAACACCTGCGGATGCCACCGCAGCACCATGCCGGCGGTGGCGCGAGTCTCGGCCTGCGACATCGCGATCAGGTCACGGTTCATGTCAAAGCGATAGTGATTGAATCGCCCCTGAATGCTCCACGGCTCGCTCTGTTCCAATGCGGCAGGATCATCGCTCGCGATCGCCACCGAATTGTTCCACGCCGCGAAGCGCTCATGCCCATCGGGATTCTGCGACGGATTGATGATGGTGATGGTGTTGTCGAGGATTGCCCGGACTTGTGGTGCGTCGGAGGCGAGCAGGGTCCAGGCCGTCATCATCGCACTCTCAAAGCCAGCGGGCTCGTTGCCATGAATCGAGTGGGACAGGATCGCTACGGCCGGGGTCGTCTTGGCGAGTGCGGCCGCCTGCGCGCGCGTCATGGCGCGTGGGTCTGCCAGGCGCGCGAGATCGGCACGAATCGCATCGAGTCGGGCCAGGTTGGCCGGCGAGGAGATGATCAGGACGCGCATCACCTTCCCTTCCGCCGTGGTCCCGGTCACCTCGGTGCGAACACGATCCCCTGCCACTGCAATCAGCGAATCGAGGACACGCTGTTGCTGGTGATACATGGTGTGTCGCGAACCGATTGCATGCCCCAGCAGGAGCTCCGGATTGGGTACGCCAGCGCGGTAGGGCGGAAAGGCAGCGAAATCATAGGGCGCGGCCCCAGTCTGAGCCGCCAGCGGCAGGACAAGCGTGAGCGTCAAGGCGAAGGGAAGGAATCGGCGCATGGGGGACCTGAAGTGAAGTGGAGCCAGAAGATACAAGGAGAAAGGAGAAAGGAGAGAGGAGAGAGGAGAGAGGAGAACAGCGATCGGCGAGAAGCGCGCGTTACGTGACCTTCTTCTCTCCTCCCTCATTTCTCCTCTCTCCTGTGTCCTCTGCCGCCGCTCGGCCACCCTCCCAGACGTGCGCCACCGCAGCACCGATCAGGAACACCAGCGCCATGTACCAGATCCAGAGCACCAGCAGCAGCGCCGCACCGAGGTTCTCGTCGAGCGAGAATTGGCCGCCGCGTGAGGCGGAGGTGAGGTACAACCCGAAGAGTCGCTTCGCGACTTCGAATCCGACGGTGCTGATCGCCGCCGCGACGAGGGCCCCGGCCCAAGTCAGCCGCCGTGGCGAGGCGTACCGGTAGAGGGCCACGAAGAGCGCCATGGCGGAAGCGATGGCAACGATCTCACTGAAGAGAATCCCGAGGCCACTGACCAGGAAGGTCCAGGGCCGTTCGAGGAAGCCGCCCTGCGAGGCAAGCAGCTGAATGGTGCCGGAGAGCAGCGTGTTGATCAACGCCAACGCGAGCACGACGCACACCATCACGACATCCTTGGCCTTGCCGACCACGTAGCCGATCAGGTAGGAGACCACCAACCCACCGGGCATTGCCCGAGGGCGCACGTGAAAGACGTTGGTGAGACAGACTCGGATCGCCGAGAAGATCCGGGTACTGAACCAGAGGAAGGCCGGAACGGCGATCCATGTCAGCGAGCTCCGAAAGCCGCGGATCTTCGCCAGCAGCGCTTCAGCGAGGATCAGCGGATCGTGCCCTGCGCTCCCATGTGCCGGGAAGAAGTTGGCGATCAGGACACCGGGATCAAAGGTGCCGAAGTACTCGGTTCGATCGAGGAGGGCGCCGAGACCGGCAACCATCAAGATCGAAAGGGGAATCAGGGCAAGAATTGCATCGAAGGTCAGCGCGGACGCCAGCAGCGGAATGTTCGAGCGGTCGAGTGTCTCGAAGAGCCGACCGATGAAACTGCCCCGTGGGGCCACGGCAGAAAGCCCGCCAGCGGGCGGGCTTTCCAAAAATGGGGGCGGCTCCGACTCACGCACGCTCAGACCGCGCCGCGCTCGTCGTCCTCGTCCTCATCTAGGTCCTCTCCATCTTCTTCTTCTTCTTCGAGCTCTTCCTCCTCCTCGAGCTCTTCGTCCTCGTCGTCCTCGTACTCCTCCTCGTCATCAATCAGGAGGGCAGCGCGACGACGGGCGCGGGCATCAGCCAGACGGCGCTCCAGTTCGTCGCGCGCGGAGGTCGCGGTTGCCTCGATGGTGCGGCGCCCTTCCCGGACTTCCTCGGCGACGTCCTCGGCCCAATCTTCGACCCGCGCCTTGACCCGGCGACCACGGTGGCTGACTTCTTCCACCACATCGCCAAAGCGATCCTCGGCCTCACGCCGGATTCGGCGGGCCCCCTTCTTCAGTTCTTTCCGGGTACGCTCTCCGGACTGGGGCGCGAAGAGGAGCCCGAGCCCAGCACCCACCAGCGCGCCGAGCAGAAACCAGCGGGCGCCTCCGCCCTCGCGTTCGACGTACGTCACAACTTCATCCTCTTGATGTCGCATCATAGTGCTCCAGCCGAGTTACTCCCCGGCGTCTGGGTCATCTTCTGCAAGGGCGCCGGTGTGGGTCAAGTCGCCGTGGGCCAACGCCGTGGCAACGACGAATCGGCGCACGATCGCGGCCGTCCCGGTCACCTGCAATTGCTCGAACAAGAAGGCGAAGGTCTTCTCGAGATCCGCCGCGATCTGATCGCGGATGCTCGCAGGCAGGGACCACATCTCCTGCTTGAACGGACCGATCGCCTTCTTCCGTGCCTTGTAATAGAACTGTTCGTCGGAATCCCCGCTCTTGCGCTCGGACTGTGCGTTGGCGTCGAGCCACTCATACGCCCGCGCCCGGAGCTCGGCCGGAAGGGCCGGATGGTCCCAGACGATGTTCTGGAAATTCGTGGCCAGGTGGATCTCTGCCGTCTCGATCCGGGGGAAATTGCCGAACGCGTTTCCGGGCAGGGTGGAGGCCCCGTGCTGCACGGCCCCGCCCATTCCGTAGTCCCGCTGCGCGGACTTGGACAGGGCCTCGAGGGCCTCCAAGTCGAGCTTGACGTCGGCGATGCTGCCATCCGGCAGCACCACGCCACCATGCGAGGTCCCGGTCTGCACGGAGATCTTGCTGATCCCGGTGTAATCGCCGAGGCTCGCGAGGGTCTTGTTGTACCCGATCATGAAGGCGTGCAGCTCCTCCACGGTCGAGTTCTTGTGCCCCACTTCGCCGATTTCCGCACCGATGGAGATCGTCACGCCGTCAGGCTCCAACTCGCGGATGTGACGGGTGATCTCGGCCGCTCGCTCGAAATTGGTGCGCTGCTGCTCCTCGAGGGTCGGAAAGGAGAGATCGACCAGCGTCGACGTGTCGACGTCAATATTGAAGAAGCCCGCCGCGATCTCCTCCGCGATCAACTTCTTCACCTCGCCGACCTCCGCCTCCGGATCAGCGGCGTACTTGGTCGCGTTGACTTGGCAGTGATCGCCCTGGATGAAGAGCGGAAAGTGGTAGCCCTCTCGGAGGGCCGCACCGATCATCACCGCGACGTACTCGGACGGCCGCTGATCCGTATAGGCAATCTCGGACCGCGCAATCTCGAGGAGGATCGCGGCACCGTCACACTTGGCCGCGGCGCGGAAGATGGCGCGCGCCGTGTCGTAGGCGAGCATGCGCACATTGATCGCAGGTACCGTGAAACCACCACACTCACCGCGCCCGCGCGCGATATAGAGGTCGTGGATCGATGCCGGCTTCGTCCCCATCGCCTGACCGAGCTCCCACAGCAACGCGCGCGCTGCGTCACGCGCCGCCGTCTCACCGAAGACTGCGGTCGACACGAGGTGATCCATCGCCTCGGATTGCAGTCGTGAAGCATCAGAGATTTCCACACGCCCACCTGCCACGACAATCGCGTCACCAAAGCCCGCTGCCGCCCCGACCAGATCCAATCCCATCGCTGTTTTCTCCAAGGAAGAATGAAGCCCTGCGCTGAATCTATGATGCCACGTGAGACCCAGCAAACGAATCCTCAGATGAGGAAGGACTCACGGGGTGAGGGTGGACTGTCACCACCCCAAGAAAATGGTTATGGAGCTTGAGTTTCCACATCAAAGCAACCTGTGAATCGATTGTTGAACATGGAGTTAGGATTTCCGCGCGAAGTGGAAAAGTTTTCCCGCTCGCTCGGCCAGACGCTGTGCGATGTTCGAGATCGGACCACACAGTTCTCCCCAGATTTGTGTGTGGAGAAGTTTTCCAATCCACAGATGTGTGGAATTGGTTTTTGGGCCCCCCTCCTCACTCGGACCCATGTCGGAATCCGTGTCTACAAAAATGTGAGCACTCGCTCTTATGTCCATGGCCGATAAGCCTTGGCGCTCGGTCAATCCTGTGGAAAACCAGTTTTCCACAATCCACGGCTGGTGTCGAAATCCGAGCGTGTCTGGGCTGACTTCCGGCCAACCCCTCCGCTATCTTTGAGTCGTGACCCCCACCCATTCCACCGCAGCCTTTTGTCGAACCATTAGACTCTGTCGCGTGGGATGTGGACCCTTCGGCCGGACGCGCAAGCGGACTCGCCTTTCTCAACGGACCTGCCGATGGAATGTCGTGGCCGGCCGTGCTGTGTGGAGTGACTAGACCCGATGCCAGCTGGAACACCGATTCGCCGCACCAAGATCGTTGCTACCCTTGGCCCCGCATGGGAGCGCGCGGAACAGATGCACGCCTTCTTCGACGCGGGCGTGAACATCGTGCGCGTCAATGCCTCGCATGGTACACCGGAGATCCGGGGCGAGTGGATCCGGCGTATCCAGGCTGTCCGGGCAGAGCGTGGAGGACCGACCGGCATTCTGGTCGACCTGCGTGGGCCGCGGATCCGGGTCGGGACACTCGCCGCGCCACTGACGTTGACGCCAGGGCAGCACGTGATCTTCGCACCGGAGGAGACGGCCCAGGACGGGGAAATTCCCAACACCTATCCCGAGCTCGCGGGCGACGTCGTTCCCGGCTCTCGCATCTTGATGGACGATGGATTGCTCGCCGTCGACGTGACATCGGTGCGCGGAGATCGCGTGGAGGGGCGGGTGCGCTACGGCGGGCTCCTCAAGTCGAACAAGGGGATGAATCTCCCCGGCGTCGACGTAAGTGCGCCGGCCGTCACCGACCATGATCGCGAAGAAGTAGCACGCGCCGTGGCACTCGGCGTCGAATATCTCGGTGTCTCCTTCGTCCGGCGCCCGGAAGACATGGAAGGCCTGCGCGCCATCATCCCGAAGTCGATCCGTCTCGTGGCCAAGATCGAGAAGGACACGGCAGTCAACAATCTGAATGGCATCCTTGAGGCCTCCGATGCCGTAATGGTCGCGCGCGGTGACCTCGGCGTCGAACTCCCCTTCGAGCAGGTGCCGCTGGTCCAGAAGCGGATCATCCTGCGCGCCAATCGGCATGGCAAGCCGGTCATCACGGCGACGCAGATGCTGGAATCGATGATCCAGAACCCGCGCCCCACGCGGGCCGAAGCGTCGGACGTGGCGAACGCCATCATCGACGGCACCGATGCCGTGATGCTCTCCGGCGAGACGGCCGTGGGGAGCTACGGACTCGAAGCAGTCCTGGCGATGGATCGGATTGCGCGCGAGGTCGAGGCCCAGCGGCTCCGCCCGCCCGAGGGCGAGCGCCGTCGCTGGTCGCTTCCCGCGCCGCATGTGGCCCGGACGGAAGAAGGGACGACACCCATTGAAGATGCGATTTCCGTCGCCGTCTCCGCAGCGTCCGATCTTCTGGAGGCTGCACTCATCGTCTGCTTCACGTCGAGCGGCTTCACGGCGCGCACTGTGGCATCCTATCGCCCCAGGGTCCCGATCCTCGCGCTCACGGCCGAGCCGGAGACCTACCACCAACTCGGGATGGTCTGGGGTGTCGTGCCCGCGATGATGCCGCACCTCAAGAACTACGATCCGATGTGGCAGGCTGCGCGCGAGGAGATTCTCCGCCGGGGTCTCGCCCGCGAAGGCGCGCGCGTCGTGGTGACCTGTGGCGTTCCCTTCGACGTCCCTGGCACTACCAACCTGCTGAAGGTCGAGACAGTTTAGAGGAATGCGCCTCACTCTGCTCGGCACGGGAACCTCGATGGGGGTTCCCCAAATCGGATGCGATTGCGCCGTCTGCCATTCAGACGATCCGCACGATCGGCGCACGCGTACCGCTGCGCTGATCGAGGATGGCGAGCACACCATCCTGATCGACACGCCCCCCGAACTCCGGCTGCAACTTCTCCGTGCCGGGACCAAGCGGATTGACGCGGTCCTGTATACGCACGAACATGCCGACCACGTGCACGGAATCGACGATCTCCGCTCCTTCTCACTCCTGCAGCACGAGCCCCTCCCGCTCTACGCGCCCCCCGAGACCGCGCGACATCTGCGCCACGCCTTCAACTACATCTTCGATGCCGGCGTGGTGCCCGTGCGGGGCACCTCGAAGCCGAGCCTCACGATGCAGCCGCTCACGGCCGACCGGGAACATGAGATCGGCGGGCTCGCGGTTCGGCCGATCGCATTCCGGCACGGAAACTCCGAGGTCTTCGGCTACCGCATCGGGCCGATGGCGTACGTCACCGATGTGAAATCGGTCTCGGCCAGTGACCGCGACCTCCTCCGCGGCGTCCGCGTCCTGGTGCTCAACGCCCTTTGGTGGCGCGAGCATCCAACGCACCTCTCCATTCCCGAGGCGATCGCCATCGCCCAGGATCTCGGCGTCGAGCGGACCTACCTGACCCACCTGACGCACGAGACCGCCCACCGCGACCTGCTGCACCGCCTCCCACCCGGGATCGAACCGGGGTATGATGGAATGAAGATTGAGATCTAGACGGATGAGGGACTGATGTGCTGGGATGATGGATGACACGACAGGATGATGGATGATGGATGATGGGTGATGGGTGGTCCCGGTGTCGCGGCACCGGTGGTCAAGGTCGGCTGGCCCTGCATGCAATCCATCATCTATCATCCATCATCTATCATCCATCATCCATCATCCCAATTCGCCCCTCAACTTCCCGAGACCCAGATGCTCCTCGACGACTCCCTCATGTACCGCGACGCCCTCGACGGTGTC
>JAHECN010000125.1 GCA_024641735.1 Gemmatimonadota bacterium
GCCTCCGGAGCAAGAGGTCGCGCGTTCGAATCGCGCCGGGCCCATACGACAAGATGAAGCCCCACAACGACTTCGGTTGGTGTGGGGCTTTGTGCGTTGGGCTTGAAATGCACTGTGGAAGTGCAGAATCGCACATTACACCGCCTACCAACCGCACCGATTGCTGGGATGCGCCTGGCAACCTACGGTTCTATGAGTCTTCGCGTGACCGTACTCCTATTGCCGATACGGTGGCGGAGTACCGCGGCTCGTCGGAACCGATGTGGACCGGGTGATGGGCGTCATCCGTCGCGTGTAGACCAGACCGTCGAAGACACGTGTCCAATCGGCCGTCCAGGGATAGTAGAAGCTCGGCCCTGCGACGAGTGGTTGTCGAAGCCACCCACCGCTACCAGAGAGTGCGCGGAAGTCGACAAAGGCGTTGCCGAAGGAGGTGGCCGCAAAGAGGTCCTCCAGACTTCCGGCCGCCGGAGTGGGGATGGGTTTCGTCTGCTGCCAGCCATAGCTCCCCTCGGACGCAATGAACCCGACGAGATATTCCTCATCGCGAAGCGCGGACGATACCACATGGCCCATCGAGGTCCCCTTCTGATAACCCAACTCCGGGTCGCGCGTCGTCCCCACGTCGATTTCCCTCGGATTGCGTACAATGTGGCCAGTGTGTGCCCACACAATGATCTTGCGATCCGGATACTTCTCACGGGCAAGCCAGAGCAGATTGTCCGCCATCTGTGGATCGCGGGCTTCTGACTCGATGTCGACCATGTAGACGGTGGCGAGCGCGTCGATGCTCTTCAGGAGCTGCCTCCAGTACGTTACGCTGGTGTCCTGCCGCCCCAGGTTGTCGACGTGTCGGCGCAGATCTGCCCATTGCCCCAGAAACTGCATGAGCGAGTCCTTGCCTAGGCCGTTTCTGCCGCGCAGGGTGCCACTCAGGAGGTCGAGTACGTGCATCATGCTGGGCCACTCACGGACCGACAGCGTGTCGATCCCTTGACCAACGAGGAACCGGCTCAGGTCCCCGTGCAAGAGCCGTGTTGATGGCTCGCCATTCAACCACACATCAAAGCCAGCCACTTCAAGTGGACTGGCCGACTTGGACTGTCTGGCTACATAGGTGATCAGCGGCTGTACCTCGCTGATGTTCGACCAGAGGCCGAAGACCCCATACCGTACACCTGGCTCGCTGTCAGCACCGGCAGCGAAAAATGGCCATGCCTTTGGCACGTCGTAGAACCCGTGCTCCATTGCCAGCACATCGAACCCCAGCTTTTCGTGGAGGTACTTGATGATGCGCGTCTTCGCGAGAAACGTGGTGCCATCTTCGTGCGACTGCTCGCCGAGCATGACTATCCTGGCCTTGCCAATTGCGACCCCCAGGGGCGCGAGGTCCGAGAAATCCTCGTCGGCGGGATCAGTGCTGCGGATCGGGGCGGCGCGCTGCTGCAGCCATTGCACACGGTCAGTGCGAGAGGTGGGTATTGTCTGCGCGCTGATAACTGTCGGCAGGGACCACGCAACAGCGATGACGGCTGCGAGCATCGTGTAACGGAGCGTCCAGCGCGTCGACCGAGACAATTCTGGTGAAAGCATCGGCAGCCACCAGGAGGAAAGGCGGGACCGCGTGCAGGGGGGATAACGGAGCATACTGCCCGGTGCAGCTGTCCGCCAATCAGACTAGAGCAGGAAGAACTAGTGGCTAGACCGGCGGGCTCTCGCCCCACAGATTCACGGAGGGCATGTTGACCACGCCCACGAGCGAGCCGGTAGCATACAGAAGTGCAGAACGCAGTGCAGCGCCCACCAGCGCGTGCCAGCGCCCACGAGCGCCACACTCTCCAATGGCGCTTGCCAACGCTCATGGGCGCTCGTTCAACACGCTCCGGAGCAAGAGGTCGCGCGTGGAGCTGCGCCCGCTCTGCGGGCTCGCTCGCCTACGGCTCGAATCGCGCCGGGCCCATGACGTAACGCGAAACCCCGCCCGACTTGCGTCGGGCGGGGTTCGTCGCGTGGCGCCACATTCGAGCGAAGTGCAGCATCGGTCGGCTGCCGGGAACCCGCGGCACCTGCTCGACAAGGCCCGTGCGAATGTACCTGAATGAGGGGTGCCCGAGTCCGGAGGCAGCTCATTCGTCTGCGCGGCCCTGCTACGTTGCCTCGATCGCGGCGATGATCTGCTCCGCAGCATCGATCAGCGGCTGGCCCTCTGCCAGCGTGAGGACCCCATCGGCGACGAACTTCTCCACCTTGTCAATGAATGCCCTGAGGTTGTTCAGGGCCACATGGTCCTGACCGCCCTCCAGCTTTTTCAGGACCACGTCCAGGCTCACCGTGAGCGCAATCGCCTGACCCTGGTTCAAGGTGCCGGTGCCGCCAGGCCCGAGCGCCCGAACCTTTTCCATCAAGGACTCGACGGCCTCTTCAGGCGACAACTCATACGCTCCGATGTCGCAGGTGATCCCCTGCGGACGCGTCATTCCTCGCTGGTCGCTGGTGACGGGAGCGCCCGCATTGTTCGTGCAGGTGCCCGCGTTGATGGCGGGGCTGCCCAACAGCAGGGCGTGCGTCCTGGTGGTTCCAGGGACGTTGAGCTGGAGGGTGCCCAGCAGCGCGTCGGTCACGCCGGTCTGGTCGCCGTCGGCCGTGAACTGCGTCGTGGCGCTACCCGAACCGATCAGGTTGTGCCCCATGCTGGTGTAGCCCACTCCGCCCACATCGTTGGCGGTCGCGCCCAAGCGAGTGTTGCCCCAGATGATGCTGCCCTTCACGTCCATGAGGGCACCGTAGGAGAGGTATACCCCTCCACCACTTCCGGTCGTGGCCGCGTTGTTGGTGATGGTGCTGAGGGCGATCTGCGAACTGCCTCCAAAGCGGTAGATGCCTCCGCCGTCAGTACCTGCGGTGTTGCCGGAGATCGTGCTGTTCAGGATGGTCGTCGAGCCTAGCTGCAGCCGGATTCCGCCCCCGATGGTAGCGGCGGTGTTACCAGAGACGGTGCTGCGCTCCAGTGTCACACTGGAGAGGTAAGCGTACATTCCGCCTGCGTTGGCGGTGGCGGTGTTCCCGGAGATCGTGCTTCCCGTGATCGAGATCACTCCCCCACCATAGGATAGAATCCCTCCTGCGCTGCCCGCGGTGTTGCCACTGACGACACAGTCGGTGAGGGTCAGAGTCCCGGTGGATTGATAGATGCCTCCGCCGACGCCCGTGGCGTAGTTATCTCTGACGACGCAGTCAGTGAGGGCCAACGTCCCTGCGAGCTTGGAGATTCCTCCGCCGTTGTCCGCGCTGCCGTCGGCGATGGTCAGCCCTGAAAGGGACGCCATAACGCCCGCTCCGAAAGAGAACACGCGGTGCGCGTCGTCCCCGCTCACCGTCAACTGTGCCGCCCCGGGACCGGTGATGGCCAGGTTCTTGTTGATCTGCAGGGTTCCCACCGTGAGGGTGATGGTGCCGGTCACCCCGAATCGGATCTCATCTCCGGCAGTCGCTGCCGCGATCGCCTCGCGCAGTGAGCAGTCGGTGTCGCAGGCGCCATCGTTGGTGTCGCCGAGCTTCGTCACAAGCCAGTAGCCGCCTGCGCCTGTGTTGTAGAAGTGTGGTGGGATGGTCTGAATGGAATTGATGGGATCCTGGTATTGGCATCCCGCGAGTGCAAGCATCAGGACCGCGAGCAAGGAGAGAACTCGCGTTTGCGCACCTCTTGCGCTGGACAGACCTGCCTGTTCGCCAGCACGCATGGCGGTGAGAATTTCCGCTCCCAGCTTCCTGATGGGCTGGTGAGCAACGGGGCCCCTCGGCAATCTGGTCATACCAATCACCTCAGCCGGATAAACTCCCAGGGGGTCTTGGAAGGGGCAAGCGATACTCCCTGTGCGTCACATCGGGTTGAGTCCTCCAAGGAACAGGCTGGCACAACCTCAGCACGCCGGAGCCGAAGAACCCTCAACAGTGTTGGGTTCTTCACGTGGGAGCACACTCAAGATAGGGCTGAAGCTACGCCTGTGGCACTAGTCTGCAACGTGCCCTCTGCTTGCATCACTGACTCCACCAGTCGGAATTGTTTGGTGGTCTCTTGGCCTTGGAAGAGGAGAACGTCAGAGAGGGCTCTTCGGCTCTTAGGCCCGACGCACGTGGAACGCGCGGATGATCAACGCTCCCATCAGAGCAGCCGAGGACTTCCCGACTGGGCGGGTGTATACGCGGGATAGGAGGGGCGGCGGAAGTGCAACCCGAAGTGCAGCGCCCACCAGCGCCAAACTCTCGAATGGCGCTTGCCTGCGCTGGTGGGCGCTCGTTCAAAATGCTCCGGAGCACGAGGTCGCGCGTGGAGCTGCGCCCGCTCCGCGGGCTCGCTCGCCTACGGCTCGCATCGAAGCCTCGACATTGCACGTTCGACCTCGCATTGGCTCTGACACCATGCGCGTAGCGAGTCAGACCGGGAGGGAAGTCAGCGGAGCTTCTCCGCTCGTGTAAAGCTCGTTCGTAATGCACCGGAGAACGCATTCTCGCACGGTGGCGGCCGCCACCGACCGGAAGAATCTCCGACAAATGGTTTCGACATTTACGAGTGTTGGACTTGCTGCAGATTCTGAATGCCGGAAGGCTGGCGGCGAGAGTTGCCCCTGCGCGACCTCCTGCTCCGCCTTCGATGGCGAACGCACACACCCCCAGCTGACGCCACCGCTCTAGACTCGGTCGCTCGACCACCGGCGGGCCGTTGCACCCTCTTAAACCAGGAGGCAGTCATGAAACGGTTTCTCACACTACTCGCGCTCGGTGCCGTGCTGACAGCATGCTCCGAGCAGCTCCCGACACTGGACGAGACTGCGCCTTCGTTCGCGGCCACATCGGAGTGGACTGAGACCCTTGTCGACTACGGCAACGGGGACCCGGCGTTGAGTTGGCCCGCGGCCTGTGTTGACGACTTCCTGATGGAGGCCGGCACTGGCCTGCGTCGCAAGCACATCGTCACGACAGCCAATGGCACGCTCATCACGGTGCAGTGGCAGCAGCTGGCCGACTATCATCTCGTTGGTGTGAACACAGGGACCTGGAACCAAAGTGGTCCGACGAAGGGAGAACGGACCGAGCGGAAGTCCACGGCGAACGGGAGCTGGGTTGGTCATTACACTTACAATTCCGGCTTCGTGAATGCGACGAGTGGCGTCAAGATCATCGTGGAATTTGGGTGGACCTTCACCCGGACTGCGAATGGGGTATGGACGGTTGATCGCTTCGTCGACAAGTGCCATGTCGCCGGCACGTCATAAACGTCAATAGACGACACTCCGCAGGTGGTCCTGCCTCACCGGCATGAGGTGGGGCCGCGTGCGCTTATCCCGTGTTGGCACTCGATGGGAATGCTCCGGAGCACGAGCCCGCACGCGCGGACGCGCTATTCCCGCTCGACGGCCGCCGCCTGCCGATGATACAGATACGCGACCCACAGCAGCACCACACCAAGGATGACGAACGATCCGACGCGGTACAGTTGGTCAAGATTGGCAAGATCGAAGAACAGCACCTTGACGACCGCCAGACTCGCGACCACAAGGCCCGCAATTCGGACAGCGGTGATCTTGCGTGAGAATCCGAAGACCACGAGTGCTCCGGCACAGAGCGCCCACCAGGCACTCACCGCAAGCCCGCTGGCAAGCGGAATGACCTCGACCGCAAGACCGACCTGTCCCATGAGACGACTGAGCTCCTGCGTGACACCAGCGATCAGCAGGAATCCCGCGCTGACCCACAGCAGTCGAACGATGACCGGAGGCAGCGTGTCATTCAGCACGAAAAAATCGTCTTGATTGATTCCGAGCGCATGCCATGGTCGTCGGGCATCCGCACTCACTTCACCACGATCCGCGGCGACAATCCTCCACAGGCCCCGCGCCAGAATGACCAACACCAGTAGCCCGAGCCACTGCGTGAGGGCGTACGCATCGACGAAGGCCGCACCATCCGCTGCGCGCGCGACCACACGGAATTGCAGCCACGCACAACCGAGCGCCAAGAGCGCATACCACCTGCCGTCGCTTTGTTGCTGCAGATGATCCAGCCACGACCAGAGCAGGGCCATCCCCAGCAACGCCACCACCGCGCCGAGTCCGTTTCCTGGCCAGTTCAGTGCGGCCAACGCCGCGGCGGAAGTTCCAACTAGTGCGAACGGGGAGCGTGATCGACGCAACGTTCCGACACGCAGGAACCCCATGATCAGGTACGGGACCGCCAACACCAGTGCGATCGCTCCGGGGTGCAGCGTGGCCCAGTCCGGAACGGCCGCCGCAACGACGCTGTGGAGCATGATCGGCGTCGCATAGAAGAAGAACGACTCGCGGAGTGACCACCGCTCGGCGTGTTCGAGCACCGCGCCATCGGGCCAGATCTGATTCGTCTGCATGGCGTCACGAAGAATGAGTGCGCCGAGGAGGAGACCGCTGCCGATGAGCAGCCACGCCTGACCTGCGACGATCGGAGCTTCGACGAGGATACGCCAGGCCGCGAGAAATCCGACAACTGCGAGGCCGGGCCAGCGGTGCCGGAAGGCGAGCACCGCGATCCCGCCCGCGACCGCGTAGCCGCATGCCAGAATCGCCGTCGCACTATCCGCCGCCGCAACCGCGAGGAGCGCAGAACCGAGGACGATGAGGCGCGTCGTGTGGTGCCACTCTCTCCGCACCGCGGCCACACCAAGGGTGGCAGCGATACCAGCCAAGTAGAGCAGCAGCATGTCCGCCGAGGAATCGGGAGCCACGATCACCACTGGACCGGCGAGTGCACCGATCGCTGCGACGCTCCCCATGAGTTCGATGTCGAGGCGATAGGCCACGACCGATGTGGCGATGGCGACGAGCGCGAGGCCCGCGATGCCCCACTCTGCCGCGATGAGGGCGTACCAACTGGCGGCCGCCCAAATGCCGAGATAGACGAGACCTGCGCCCAAACCAATCAGGGCGGCGCCAAAGGTCCGTGTCCCGCGCGCCGCGCGCCGCCATCCCAGTGCGGCGACCACGAGACCACCAAGCATTGCAGCAAGGCATCGTGCCAGCGGCGAGATCCATCCTCGATCGATGGCAATCTTGAGGAAGTAGGCACCGGCGAGCGTGACCAGCAGCACACCCGCCGCCAGCACGCCACGCTGGCCGAACCACTGCTCGACATTCAAGTCTCCGAAGTCGCGCACCGACACCGGCTTCCGGGCGGCCTCATACAGTGCCCGCGCCGTGCCTGCAGGCCGTGCGTCGAGATTGTCCCGTTGCGGGACGCGCCTCGAGGCCGGGCGGAGTGGCCTCGCGTCGGGAGATTCGGGCGATTCGTCGGGAGCTATGCCCTGCTGCGCGAGCGCTTCCAGGTGCTGGACGCGACGCTCAAGTGCCGCGAGTTGTTGTTGGATGTCCATCGAGACCCTCCTGAAGAGGCACGTGCGGACTCCATCACGATCGTCAAAAGATCTACCGCAGTGCGCCCCGGGGCGGAAGGGAGCGTTGCGCTGCCTCCGCTCCACCACGCCCCTTGAACTGCACTTCCAGTCTGGGGGA
>JAHECN010000126.1 GCA_024641735.1 Gemmatimonadota bacterium
TGATCTCGTCGATGACCCCGAGGCGTAGCAGATCCTCGGATGTCATCTTGAGCGCCTCCGCGGCACGCTCACGTTGAGCGGAGTCCTTCCAGAGAATGGCGGCACATCCCTCGGGCGAAATCACGGAATAGACCGAGTTCTCGAACATGAGGATGCGGTCGGCCACGCCGAGCGCGAGCGCACCGCCAGATCCGCCTTCTCCCACGACCACGGTGACAATCGGGGTCGGGAGAATCGACATCTCCAGAATGTTGCGGGCCAGCGCTTCCGATTGTCCGCGTTCCTCGGCGCCCAAGCCTGGCCAGGCGCCCTGCGTGTCGATCAGCGTGATGACGGGCGCGTTGAAGCGCGCGGCGAGCTGCATGAGGCGGAGCGCCTTCCGATACCCCTCGGGGTGCGGCATCCCGAAGTTGCGGCGGATGTTCTCCTTGGTGCCGCGTCCCTTCTGATGCCCGATCACCATCACCGATTGACCGGCGAGGCGCGCCCAGCCGCCGACAATTGCCGGGTCGTCCCGGAAGAGGCGGTCACCATGCAGCTCGATGAAGTCGGTAAAGATCGTCGAGAGGTAGTCGAGCGTATAGGGCCGCTGGGGGTGGCGAGCCACCATCACCCGCTGCATCGGCGTGAGCCCCGCGTAGATCTCGGCGCGGAGGGAGTCCAGCTTGGTCTCAAGCGTCGACAGCTCACCGAGGACGTCGATTTCTCGGTCGTCGCCCAATCGCTTGAGTTCGTCGATCTGGCGCTGCATCTCCGCCAGGGGCTTCTCAAATTCAAGGGTGTAGCTGGGAGGCATGCCCTACCCCGCGCGAATAAAGCTGACGGCTTCGCCGCCGAAGAGTTCCCGCAGGTCCCGGAGAGTCTCCTCTCGCGGTTCCACCCGCAGGCGACGGGAACGGAGGCGCGCGGCCGTCCCGTTCCCATCCGACCAATGAATATAGATCGGCGCGGGCCCAGGGTGGGCCGCACAGAGCCGGGTCATGGCCCGGATCGTCTCGGGAGGTGGGGCGTCCGGGGCCGCCCAGGCGATGGCAATGCCCAGCATTCCCGCGGCCTCCAGCTCCTCCAAGGGGCGGGCGCCCTCCACGATGAAGGGTGCCACGTCCTCGCCCCGGTCCCGGGCGGAATAGCCCCCGGTCAGGAGCATCGCCTCGTCCACCCGGATCGTCTGGTTGAGCTTGGCCCAGGCATCCGGGAACACAATGGCCTCGGCGGTCCCGTGGAAGTCCTCCACGGTGACCCGAGCGTACTCCTTCCCCGTCTTCTTGGAGGTCTGTCGCTTGACCGCGGTCAGGACCCCGACCACGGTCACCTGATGCTCGCTCCAGCTGCTCAGCGTGGCCGTGGTCCGCGTCCCGAAGAGCTCCACCAACGGGCGATGCCGTTCCAACGGGTGCCCGGAGATGAAGAAGCCCAGAATCTCCTTCTCCTTGGCCAGCCGATCCGCCTCGCTCCAGACCTCGACCTCCTGGACGGTCGCCTCGACCGGGGTAGCCTGCACGACCTCCCCGAAGAGCGACTCCTGACCGGCATCCTGTTCTTGCTGGAGGAATTGAGCCTCCCCGAGGGCCTGGTCGATCCCGGCGACCAATTGGGCGCGGTGGCCACCGAGTGAGTCCGCGGCACCTGCGGCGATCAGCGATTCAAGGACGCGCTTGTTGCAAAGTCGGTGGTCGATCCGTTGCGCGAAGTTGGCGAGTGAGGTGAACGGGCCACTCTCGCGCGCCGCGATGATCGACTCGATCGCGCCAGCGCCGACGTTGCGGACCGCACCGAGTCCGAAGCGAATCCGTCGATCCCCCACCACCGTGAACTTGAACCCCGACTCGTGCACATCCGGCGGGAGGACTTCGAGTCCGAGTTCGCGCGCTTCGTTGATGTACTGCACCACTTTGTCGGTGCTGCCGATTTCGGACGACAGGAGGGCCGCCATGAATTCGGCGGGATGGTGGGCCTTGAGCCAGGCGGTCTGGTAGGAGAGGACGGAGTAGGCCACGGAGTGCGACTTGTTGAAGCCGTAGCGTCCAAACGTCTCGATCTGTCCGGCGAGTTCATCCAGCAGTGCCGTGGTGTGCCCGAGGGCGCGCCCGCGCTCCACGAACTTCCCCAGCTCCTTCTTGATCAGCTCCGCGTCCTTCTTGCCGACCGCCTTCCGGAGGACGTCTGCTTCCGCGAGCGAGAAGCCCGCGATCACATTGGCGATCCGCATCACCTGTTCCTGATAGGTGATGACGCCGTACGTCGGTTCGAGCACTTCGACGAGCGACGGGTGCGGATAGGTGACCGGTTCGTGGCCGAGTTTCCGCTTGATGAAGACCGTGTGCATGCCGGCGTCGAGCGGACCCGGGCGGAGCAGGGCGTTTGAAGCGACGAGGTCGTCGAAGCGGTCGCACTTCATGCTGCGCAGCGTTTCGGTGGCGAGCGCCGATTCGAACTGGAAGACGCCTGCCGTCCGTCCGCGCCGGAGCAGGGCGTACACCTCCGGATCGTCGTAGGGCAGTGCGTCGATGTCGAGCGGCTGACCGGTCTTGGCGACGATCATCTTCACCGCGTCGTGGATCACCGTCAGCGTCTTGAGTCCGAGGATGTCCATCTTGAGCATCCCGACCTTCTCGAGCGCTCCCATCTCGTACTGACAGATGATCGAGTCTTCGCCGCTCGCCGAGGCACCGGACCCCTTGCCGGGCGCCGTGCACACCGGGACGTAATCCGAGAGCGGGCCCGGTGCGATCACCAGCCCGGCCGCGTGCACCGACGCGTGGCGTGACAGCCCCTCGATGCGTGAGGCGTAGCTGAAGACGCGACGATACGCCTCGTTCTCCTTGAGCATCCCCTTCAGCTCATCGATCTTCTCGCCCGCCTCGGCGACGGTCATTGAGAACGCTGGTCCAGAGGGGATCAGCTTGGTGAGCTTGTCGGCTTCACCGGGCGGGATCTTGAGCGTGCGGGCCACGTCCTTGACCGCTGCCCGCGCCTTCATGGTGCCGAAGGTGATGATCTGGCCGACGGATTCCCGGCCGTAGCGCTCGCGCACGTACTCGATCACTTCGCCGCGGCGTTCGAAGCAGAAGTCCACGTCGATGTCGGGCATTGAGACGCGCTCCGGATTCAGGAAGCGCTCGAAAAGGAGGTCGAAGCGGAGCGGGTCCACATTGGTGATCCCAAGCGCATAGGCGACGATGGAACCGGCCGCCGATCCACGTCCAGGTCCCACGGGGATGCCTCGCTCACGCGCGGCATTGATGAAGTCCTGGGTGATCAGGAAGTATCCGGCGTATCCTGCCGTGTTGATGACGCCCAACTCGAACTCCGCCCGTTCCGTGACCGCGGCGGGAAGGGGGGTTCCGTAGCGCGTTTCGAGTCCCGCGGTGGTCATCGTCTGGAGGAGCACCTCGTCCGACGTGATCCCTTCGGGTAGCGGGAACTGCGGCACGAAGTAGCGCTTCTCGAAGTCCATCTCACAGAGGTTTGCCACTTCCTGCGTGAGCGCGATTGTCTCGGGGTTGTCCGGAAAGAGCGCCAGCATCTCCTTCTCGGTCTTGACGTACGACTCGCTTCCCGTGAAGCGGAATCGCTTCGGGTCGTCGAGGTCGGCGCCCGTCCCGATGGCGAGGAGCACGTCGTGCGCTTCCGCATCGTCCCGGGTGAGATAGTGCGCGTCGTTGGTCGCCACGACCCCAATCCCGAGGTCGTGCCCGAGCTTGAGCATCCCCTCGGTGACCAGTGCCTCTTCCGGAATCCCGTGATCCTGAATTTCGAGAAAGAAGTTGTCCTTCCCAAAGGTTTCCGCGAACCAGATGGCGGACTCCCGCGCCTTGTCATACCGACTCTGGCGGAGATAGAGCGCCACCTCGCCGGAAAGACAGGCCGCCAGGCAAACGATCCCCTCCGAATGCGCGGCGAGGACTTCCTTGTCGATTCGGGGACGGCGGTAGAACCCCTCGGTGTATCCGATCGAGGAGAGCTTGATCAGGTTCTTGTATCCCTGTCTGCTCTTCGCCAGTAACACCAGATGGGAGTACTGCGCCGGGGCCCACGCTGGCTTCTCGCGGGCCTGCCGCGGGCCGAAGGCGAGGTAGGCCTCGAAACCGAGGATCGGTCGGATCCCCTGCTTCTTGGACTCATCATAGAAGGCCCACGCGGCATGCAAGTTCCCGTGGTCGGTGACCGCGAGGGAGTCCATTCCCATCTTCTTGACGTGGCTGACGAGCTCGGGGATCCGATTCGCGCCGTCGAGGAGCGAATACTCGCTATGCGTGTGGAGGTGGACGAAGGACATTGCTCAGCGCTCCCGTCGCGCCAGCTCATCGAGCACCGCGGCGAACGGAACCTTCCGTGCCTGCAGCAGGATCAAGAGATGGAAGAGGAGATCCGCGGCCTCGCTGGCGAGCCGTTCCTCGCTTTCCGAGAGTGAGGCGATGACCGTCTCGACGCCCTCCTCACCGACCTTTTGCGCGATCTTCCCGATGCCGCGTTCGAAGAGGGAGGTCGTGTACGATTCGGCGGGCCGTTCCTGGTCCCGGTCCGCGATCATCCGTGCGAGGCGTGTGAGGAGGTGTCCTCCCCGGTCGTCTCCCTCGACGAGATCCTGGTCCTTGGAGATCGTGCGGAAGAAGCAGGTTGGGCTCCCGGTGTGGCATGCGGGACCGTCCTGCTCCACCCGGTAGAGGATCGCATCGGCGTCGCAGTCGAGGCGGACCTCGACGACCCGCTGGCGATTCCCGGAGGTTTCCCCCTTCTTCCAGAGAGATTGGCGGCTCCGGCTCCAGTAGTGGGCCTCGCCGCTCTGCACCGTGGCATTGAGGGCAGCACGATTGGCCCAGGCGAGCATCAGGAGATCCCCGGAGCGGGCATCCTGTGCCACCACGGGAACCAGTCCGGCCGAGTCAAACCGGACGGCGTCGAGGGCCGGGGAGTGGGTCACTAGGGAATCGTATCCCGACGCCGCCTGATTGTCAAAAGTCCTTGTCACACTTACGCTTAGGGCCGTTTCCTCGTGCCCACGGAGTCGCCCCGGAATGCGCCTCATCCCCCCGATTTGCCTCCCTTTCGCAATCGCGTTCGCATCGGCGTGTGGCGGCGATGGCGGCACCGGCCCGGTTGTCACCGCTCCCTGCGCGACCCCGACGCCGGTTGTCCTTGAACCCGGCGCCATGCAGATCCTCGATGCCGGGCGCGTGACCAACTGCATCCTGCTCCCCGGCGCGAGTACCTCTCGAGAATACCTGGTGGTGAGTTATTCGGGGGCGGGGAGCGAGACCAACGCAGGGACGTCGACGAGCTACGCACTCTCCGCCGGGTCGGGGAGCGCGCTCCTCGCCTCGGCCGGGCTCCCGAACGTGGCGGCGCCGTGGGTCGACGCGGTCAGCCAACCCAACGGCTTCCACGAGCGGCTCCGGCACGCCGAGGCGGCGCTGGCGGCCGATCCGGCGCACCGGCTACAGGAGGCGTGGTCCCGCACGCCACCACCGTTGCTGCAAGTCCCGATCGTGGGGCAGCGGGACTCGTTCAACGTCTGCCGCAACCTGACCTGTACGGCGTTCAACCGCGTGGGTGCGACGGTTCGCGTCGTGGGGCAGAGCGGCGTGATCTACACCGATGATGCCAATCCGGTCACTTCAGAGTCCCTGACCGATTCGGACCTGAACGCCCTCTCCGCGCTTTTCGACGATTACCTCTACCCGATCGACACCACAGCCTTTGGTCGTGAGTCGGATATCGATGGCGATCAACGCGTCGCGATGCTGATCACGGTGGGTGTCAACGAACTCACGAGCGACTGCACCAACGGCCGGATCATCGGCTATTTCTACGGCGCGGATCTCATCACCTCTGCCACGGGAAGCAATCGTCGCGAAGTCTTCTACGCATTCGCGCCGAAAGCGTCGACCGCCTCCTGTAGCGCGGTCACCCGTTCCATCGCTTTGCGTTCCTTGCCACCTGTCCTGATCCACGAGATGCAGCACATGATCTCGTACAATCAGCGTGTGCGGGTGCGTGGCGGGTTGGCCGAGGACCTCTGGTTGAATGAGGGGCTGTCGCACTTCGCGGAAGAGCTCGGTTTTCGAGGCATTCCAGATAGTCGGTGTACGGCGTCCAGCAGCTGCTTCTCCCAATTCGTCTCGGGCGACCTCTCGAATGCGTACAGCTATCTGAGCAATCCGGAAGCCACCCACCTGGTCACGCCGGGGGACAACAGCGGGCCGCTGGCCTACCGGGGCGCGGCCTGGCTCTTCGTGCGCTGGCTGGCGGACCACTACTCGACCGACACGCTGCTCGGAACGCAGGTGACGCGCAATCTGGTGCAATCGACTCGTCTCGGCGCGAGCAATGTCGCCGCGATTGCGGCACTCGACTTTCCAACGCTGGTTGGAGAGTGGCAGCTCGCGAACTATCTGGAAAACTTGCCGGGCTTTCCGCAGACCGGACGACTCCGGTACCGGAGCTGGAATCTTCGCTCGATCTATGGCGCAAACTCGCCGGCGATCTATCCCAAGCCGTATCCGTTGACCCCAGACAGCACAGCCGCTGCCTATACGCGGGCCGGCACGTTGCGCGGCGGGAGTGGGCGGCATGTCCGCTTCCAGTTGCCTGCCGGCTCGCCTGACGTGACCGTGCAATTGCGTGCCGGGAGCGGAAACGGCCCTCCGTCCCAGACCGCGGAACCGCGCATTGCGGTGGTGCGCATCAAGTGAAGTCGTTGCTGGTGGCGCTTCTGCTAGCCGGCCTCCCCGGCGTCCTCGTGGCGCAAGGAGTGGCCCCGCGACCTGCGCTTCCGGATCTCCCGGCGTCGGTGCGGGTTGCAGGGTTCGGTGGCGCCGGGGTCGCGCTCCCAGGCTATGCGGCGTCTGTCTTCGACAATCCCGCCAACCTGGGTCCGATCCGAACATTGTCGATTGAGGGTGCCTTCGCCCGCCTCCCGGATCGGTCGCTCTACGGTGCTGGTGCGGCCGCTGTGCGGGTGGGGGATTTCAATTTCGGTGGTGGACTCCGGGAGCTTCGGTACGAGGGGTTGCACGCCGTTCGGAACAACGTCTCCTGGGTCGGGGCGGCCACCTATCGCGTGCAAGGCATCGCGCTGGGCACTTCGACGAAGTTCATCTCGGTCGAAGATTCGAGTGGAACCGTCTTTCGCACGCTGACCTCCGATCTCGGCGTGACGCTCGCATTCTTCGATATCGCCGCGTTGGCCATCTCGTTCCAAAATCTCGGCCGGTACGCGCTGAGCGGCGAACAACTTGACTTGCCCTCAGGAACTCGGCTCGGGTTCTCGATGAACTTGATTGACACGTACTCGAATGGTCGGCTCCTCGCGACGTTCGAAACCGACTGGACCAATGGCGCGTCGCGGCGCACCGTCGTCGGACTCGAAGCAGGCGCCGTCTTCCGAGGTGTCGGGGTGGTGGGACGGATCGGGACTGGCGCACCGCCGCCGGGAACAGAAATCGGGAAGACCTCGTACGGGGCATCACTGGTCCTGTCGCGGGCACGTATCGATTATGCCTATCAACAGCGCAGCGCGATCGGGCGAA
>JAHECN010000018.1 GCA_024641735.1 Gemmatimonadota bacterium
TTGAGACCAAGCTGGACTCCCTCCGCGCCGAGATCTACGCGGGGCTCACGCCGATGCAGCGGGTGATGGTGGCTCGCCACCCCCAGCGGCCCTATACGCTCGACTACCTCTCGACGATCTTCACCGACTTCATCGAGCTGCATGGTGACCGCCTCTTCCGGGACGACCCGGCAATTGTCGGCGGTTGGGCGCGCCTCGCCGGTCAATCGGTGATGGTGATCGGACACCAGAAGGGACGCGGCACCAAGGAGAACATCCGCCGCAACTTCGGGATGCCGCACCCCGAGGGGTATCGGAAGGCCCTCCGCCTCATGCAGCTCGCCGCGCGCTTCAACGCGCCCGTCATCACGCTGATCGACACGCAGGGCGCCTGGCCAGGTCTCGGCGCCGAGGAGCGCGGACAATCGGAAGCGCTGGCTCGCAACATTCTGGAGATGTCGATTCTCCCGACCCCGATCGTCACCGTGGTCGTGGGAGAAGGCGGATCTGGCGGTGCGCTCGCGCTCGGCGTGGCCGACCGCATCCTGATGTTCGAGAACTCGGTCTATTCCGTGATTTCGCCCGAGGGATGTGCCGCCATCCTCTGGAAGGACTCCGCCCAACGTGAGCGTGCCGCGGAGGCGCTCAAGATGACATCCGAGGATCTGCTGCGCCTCGGGGTCATCGACGAGATCATCCCGGAGCCGATCGGTGGCGCGCATTTCGACCCCGAGACTGCCGGCGAATCCCTTCGGGCGGCACTCATCCGCCACCTCGGCGAGGTCCGCAAGCTCAAGGGCGACAAGTTGATCAAGCGTCGCCACGAGAAGTTCGCGTCGATGGGCGCATTTACGGACGCCTGATGCCCCAAACGGTTGAAATACGCTTCAAGGGCAATCGTCGTGACTTCTTTGAGTGGGAGCACGAGGACGATCCCCTCAAGCTGAACGAGCCGGTCGTCGTCGCAGTGGACCGCGGCCTCGACCTTGGCCGAGTGAACACGACCGGAGCCGCGGCACTCGCGAAGTGTGGCGGCTGCACGTCGTGCAGCCCGGAGGACGCACCATCAGATGCCGCGTCAGCACCCGACACCCCGAGCGCGCGACCGAGTGTGGTGCGCCGCGCCAGTGTGGCGGAGATCGCCCAGCACGAGGAGCTTCGGCGTGGTGAGGAAGATGCACGCCGCGCGGTGATCGAGCGCGTCAATGCCCACGGCCTCCCGATGCGGGTTTCTGACACTGAGTGGCAGTGGGATCGCAATCGGCTCACCGTCTACTTCACGGCGGAGCGGCGAGTGGATTTCCGGAGCCTCGTGCGCGAACTCGCCACGGCGTTCCGGGCCAGAATCGACCTGCGGCAGATTGGCGTCCGGGAGGAAGCGGCACGCCTCGGCGGCGTTGGCCGCTGTGGCCGTGAGCTCTGTTGCAGCACCTGGCTCACGGAACCGGGGCCGGTCAACCTGGCACTCGCCAAAGACCAACGCCTCTCCTTGAACCCGGCGCAGATTTCCGGCGGATGCGGGCGCCTGCTCTGCTGCCTGAAGTATGAGCATGAATTCTACGTGACCTCCCGCAAGCGGTTCCCGAAGGAAGGGAAGATCGTGCAGACACTCCTCGGTGCTGAGAAGGTCATCGCGGTCGACATTCTTCGGGAGCGCGTCTCGCTCCGCACGGAAGGCGGCGCCTCACGCGTGATCGCGTTGTTGGAGCTGCGGGATGAGATGGCGAAGGCACCCACGAGCGAGCCCTCCGCATGAAACCCTGGTACATCACCACCGCGATCGACTACGCCAACGGCGATCCGCACCTTGGGCACGCGCTTGAGAAGATCGGGGCGGATGTCATCGCGCGCTGGCATCGGCTGCAGGGAGAACCGGTCCGCTTCCTGATGGGGATGGACGAGCACGGGCAGAAAGTGTTTCAGACCGCGCAGGCCGCGGGGATGTCGCCGCAGGATTGGGTCGATGGCATTTCGGAGCGGTTCGAGACCACTTGGCGTGGGCTGCATTGTTCGTACGACGACTGGATGCGCACCACCGAGCCCCGACATGCCGCCGGGGTGCAGGCGCTCTTGACGCGCATCCGCGAGCGCTGTCCCGACGATCTCTTCGTGGGGGAATACGAAGGCCTGTACTGTGTTGGCTGCGAAGAGTTCAAGCAGGAAGGACAGCTCCTCAATGGTCGATGCGGCGAGCACCCGTCCCGCGAGCTCGTTCCGACGAAGGAGCGGAATACCTTCTTTCGGTTGTCCGCGTATCGTGATCGGGTCCTCGCGCTGGTCGAGGCGAATAGTGCCTTTCAGGTCGAGCCGCAGATCCGTCGCAACGAGATCCTCAGTGTGCTCCGTGAGGGATTGCAGGACATCTCGATCTCCCGCGCCCGGCTGCCGTGGGGGATTCCCTTCCCCGATAGCGACGAGCAAACCGTCTACGTCTGGTTCGACGCGCTGATCAACTACCTCTCCGCCACCGGCTATCCTGGGGATGGGTGGGATGCAGTTTGGCCGGCCGATCTGCACGTGGTCGGCAAGGGGATCACGCGATTCCATTGCATCATCTGGCCGGCGATGCTGATTGCCGCGGACGTGCCACTCCCCAAGCAGATCTGGGCGCACGGCTATGTCCAATGGGGTGGCGCAAAGGTCAGCAAGTCGGAAGGCGAATCGGCATCACTCGATGAATCGGCTGCACGTCACGGACCGGATGCGTTGCGCTGGTTCCTGATGCGCGAGGTCGGGTTCGAGAATGACGGCGACTTCACCTTCGAGCGTTTCGACGCCGTCTATGAGAGCGAACTCGCCAACGGACTGGGCAACTTGGCGTCGCGCGTGCTGGCGATGGTCGGGAAATACCGTGATGGTGTCGTTCCCGCCGGCGGTGAGGGCGACCTCCCGGGCGGCGTGGGTGCCGTGGCGTTGGCCAGCTACGCGGCCGCGATGACAGCGACCGACCTCAAGGGGGCCGCACGGCAGATCACCGAATTAGTGACCGAGGCCAACGGCTACATCACTACCGCGGCGCCCTGGGCGCTCGCCAAGGCGGGTGACGACGCGCAGTTGGATGCGGTCCTCGCCAACCTCACCGCCACGCTCGTCCGGTTGGCCGTGATGATCTACCCCTTCATGCCGGAGAAGGCCACGGCGCTCTGGGTGGCGCTGGGACAGGCCGACACCCCGGTGACCGGATGGGGACAAGCCAAACGCCCCGACGTGGTCGGGGCGCAGGTAGTGAAGCCGGAGAATTTGTTTCCTCGGCTTGCACCGTAGCTAGAACTTCACCTTCGGCGCGTCCTTCGCCTCCGGACTCGTCACCTCGAAGTACTCCCTCGCCGTCCCCAGCCCGAACATCTTGGCCGTCAGGTTGGTCGGGAACCGCCGGATCATGGTGTTGAACTTCTCCACTGAGGCGTTGTAATCGGTGCGAGACACCGCCACCCGATTCTCGGTCCCCTCCAACTGATCCTGCAGCTGTGAGAAGTTGGCGCTGCTCTTCAGGTCCGGATACGCCTCGGCGATGGCGAGCAGCCGACCCAGCGGCGCCTGCATCGCCTGGTTGGCGGCAGCCATCTCGGCGAGATTCCCGCCCTGCACCGCACCCGACAACTTGGCGCGCGCCTCTGCCACGGAGATGAAGACCGTCGTCTCCTGTGCTGCGACACCCTTCACGGTCTCGACCAGATTCGGGATCAGGTCGGCCCGACGCTGCAACTGGACTTCGATCTGCCCCTTGGCCTTGTTGACCTGCTCGTCAAGCGTCTGCAGTTGGTTATAGCCGCAGCCACTCGCGAGGACAGTGACCATGACGACGAACGAAGCATTGCGAAGCGAACCGCGCATCAGAGTTCTCCCTGTGAGTGGTGATCGATGAATTCGACCGCCCGGTGCACACTTTCAAGATACCGAACAAAGGTCTCGGAGGGACAGGACCATTCCTCGTCCGGGCGGTGGGCCGCGATCTCCACCACGACCTGGCCGTCCGCGCCCACGACATCCGAGAGCGCCGCGACGACCGACGCGGCATCCACGCCGGGATCCCGCCCAAGCAGGACCGCCGTGCATCGCAGCAGCACCAGCAGCTGGCCGATCGAGGCAGTGGCGAAGCCCCCCAAGGTGGCCTCCGAGGCCCCAAAGCGGACATAGGCCTGCCGCAGTCGCACCAACTTGCCGCGCAGCTCGGATTCGAGCGCGCGCCGGAGATCGGTCGGCACCACGGCGACCCCATCGAGCGGGTCAGGCCCGAGCAGGACCTGATGACAGAGCTGCATGTCGGTCATCTCGATCGGGAAGACATCCACGGAGCGTTGCCATTCCGCGCGCCCAATGATCAGCGGCGCCGTATGCCCGCCGCGATGCCACTCCGTCACCGCGCCAGCAAGCGTCGCCAGTGCGCCGGGAGAGGCGTCGTCGACCACCAGCAGGAGGTTGACGTCCGATCGGCCGGCAATCCAGTCACCCCGTGCCGCCGAGCCGTAGAGGACCGCGCTGGACGCCGGGACACCCGGCGCCGCGAGACGCGCGACCAAGGCTGCCAGCGCCGTATCAAGTTCTTTACGATTCATCAGAAGTTCCTCCCTCCGCCACCACCGCTGAAACCACCACCACCACCGAATCCACCAAAACCACCACCACCGCCCCCAAATCCGCCGCCACCGCCACCTCCGAAACCACCCCGGAGCATGCTCGAGAGCAGGACCGCCGCCATGTCCGCTCCTTGATGGCTACGCCTCCCCCTGCCTCCCCTACCGCCACCGCCCTTCGAGGAGGTGACCAGCAAGACGACGATGACGATCAAGAGGATCAATCCGACCGGGAAGCCGCCAGCAGGCGCTCGCGGTTGCACCAACGACGTGTCACTGACCCCCAAGGAGCGCGCCACGAGATCCGCGATCTGTGCCGTCCCGAGGTTGAGCGCGGCGCCGTATTCCTGCGCCCGCAGATTCGGGAGCATGGCGTCGAGGATCTGGCCGGTCGTGGCATCGGTGAGGATCCCCTCCAGGCCGTTCCCGACCTCGAGCCGAACGGTCCCGCGTTGATCCCCGTTTCTCGGCACCAACAGGAGCACGGCACCGGCGTTGCGCCGTTGATCCCCGATCTCCGCCTGGGCACCCACGCCCCACGCGCGTCCGATCGCCAGCGCGACCTCTGAGGGCTCGCGCCCACGCAGCGTCAGCAGCGTCACCACAGCGATTTCCGCCCCAGTGGCACTTCGCAACGTCGTCAGGCGCTGATTGATCACGCCGAGCGTCCCAGCATCGAGCACGCCCGCCACATCGGTCACCATCCCTGTCGGAACCGCAGGGTACAGGGAATCGAGTGCGCTTTGCGCCGCGAGGGGCGTCCCCATTAGTTGGAGCGCCAGCAGTGCGCCGATACCTTTCTTCAGCATTCCGAAAGATACTTTCCTTCTCGACACTTGCCGGGACTGCCGATGGCTCGCCTCCTGATCGCCCTGTTCCTCCTGCTCCCCGCCGCCGCCAGCGCGCAGGACACCTTGATCGCCCCACGCGCCAAGGGGTCCGTCTCCGCACCGGTCACGGTCTACGAGATGTCGGATTTCCAGTGCCCGTTCTGCAAGCGTTTTGCGGAGCAGACCTTTCCGACGATCGAAAAGGAGTACATCGCGACCGGAAAGGTCCGTTGGGTCTTCATCAACCTGCCGATCCCGGAACTGCACAAGAATGCAATTCCGGCCGCGCAGTTTGGCGTCTGCGCCATGAAGCAGGGGAAGTTCTGGCCGACCCATGACCGACTCTTCGCCACCCAGGAACAGTGGGCCGACCTGAAGGACCCGACGCCGTTCTTCGTCTCGCTGATTGCGCCCCTTGGGCTCACCAAGAGCACGATGCAAGCCTGCCTCGAGGGGCCGGAGGCTTCGCGCATGGTGCGCAGTGACGCGGCCGGCGCAGCGCGCTCCGGGGCGCGACCGACGCCATCCTTCTACATCGAAGGCGGCATGATGGAAGGCGCGCAACCGATCGCCGTCTTCCGCCAGGTGCTGGACAGCGTCGTCGCGGCGAAGCGCGGCAAGTAGCCGCACCCGGGGGCTCGTTGGCATGCCGTTCAACCGAGTGTGACGAAGACGTCGTAGAGCGCGTGCGTCCACGCCGTGACGCCGAAGCCGCGGACGAGATAGAGTCCGCTGAAGACGAGCCCGGCCAAGAATCGGAAGAGGAACGACGGCAACTCGAGGGGATCGCCGTAGGCTCCGATGTAGTGAAACGCCGAGAAGATGAGCGCGCCGACGATCGCGGCCATCATTCCGGCGCTCCGGGCAGACCAGCCCAGGAGCCGTGTGCCGACCGCAGCCAGCGCGCCAACCAGCACCACCCGGAAGAGCAGCTCCTCATAGATTCCAGCGCCCAGCGAAATCATCAGCTGGCTCGGCAAATCCAGTGCAGTGCCCTGCGGCACCGCCAACATGTGCAACAGGGAGTTGGTCGCGCGGCCCACGACGACACCAACCAGCACCGCCAACGCCGCGGATTCCGCCAGCATTCCTGCGAAGACGGAAGCGCGGAGGGGCCCCGGACTCCGTCGCCAATCGCGCGCCACCAACCAGACGCCAATGCCACAGAGCAACACCTCAAATGCCAAGAGGCCGCGCTGTCCTCCAAGGGAGAGGAAGAGCGACTTCATGATCACATCGGCGCCATTCCGGACCCCGCCACCTGCCGGATCCGTGAGAAACCACGCGAGCCCTTCGTAGGCCAACAGCAACGGCACCGCGAAGAGAATCGAGTAGCGCGGGGCGCGACTGTCGGTGAGGTATCGCGAGGTGGCCATTCCGAAAGGTACTACGGCGCCTCGCGGGGGTGTTTCATGGGCGGAACATTCCGGTGGCGCTTGCCCACCGCTCGCTCCCTCGGCATCGTTCGCGGGTGACGACACCCCCTTGGCTCTATCGCGCCCTCGCTCGGACGGCCGTACCGCTGGTGCCGGTGCTCCTGCGCGACGACCGCCAGCAGCAGGCCCACCAGGCACGCCTCTCGGCGCCAGACCGGATCGCTGCATGGGCCAGCACTCATCGCGACCGCACGAGGCCTCTGGCGTGGTTCCACGCCCCGTCCGTTGGGGAAGGACTGCAAGCGCGCGAGGTGATCGAGGCGCTTCGGCTGCTCCGTCCCGAACTCCAGCTCCTCTACACCCACTACTCGCCATCCGCTGAGCAGTTCGCGGCGTCGCTCCCCGTCGACCACGCTGACTATCTCCCCTATGACCGACCGGAGGAGATGCGGCGCGTGCTGGAGGCCGTGACGCCAGAGCTTCTGGTATTCACCAAGCTCGATCTCTGGCCGGAATTGGCGACCGCGGCAGCGGCGCGCGGGACGGCGGTCGCGATGATTGCCGCGACCGTGACGCGTGACAGTGGCAGACTCCGTTGGCCGGCCCGCCTCGCGACACAATCCGGGTACGCCGTGTTGCAACGCGTGGGCGCGATCGCCGAGGACGATGCCGCGCGCCTCATCACCCTCGGCGTCCATCCGGAACGCGTGGTGGTGACAGGCGACCCGCGCGTCGACTCAGTCTGTGCGGTGGTGGACGCGATTGCGACCGACGATTCGCTGACGCAGCTCGCGGATCCTGCCGTCACCTTGGTGGCAGGCAGCACGTGGCCGCGCGACGAGGCGATCCTGCTGGAAGCGTTCGTGCGGGTCCGGACCTCACACCCTGCGGCACGACTCCTCCTTGTGCCACACGAGCCCACCGAACCCCACCTCCGCGACGTCGAGGCCTACGCCGCGCGGCTGGGGTTACCGACGCCAGTTCGACTGGGCGCGCTCCCAGACGGCGCAACACCTTCAATCCTCCTGGGAGATCGGGTCGGCATCCTCGCCCGCCTCTATGCGAATGGCATGCTGAGCTACGTGGGTGGTGGCTGGGGCAACGCGGGCATTCACTCGGTCCTCGAACCAGCGGCGTGGGGGCGGCCGGTGATCATCGGACCGCGCGATCGCGGGTCACGCGACGCCGCGTTGTTGCATCGTGCCGACGGCCTGACTGCGCTCCCCGCGGAGGGGGCCGTAAATGCGCTGGACCTGCTCTGGTCGGTGCATCTCGCCGACCCGAATGCCACGGCAGCCTTGGGTGCAACGAACCGCGCCGCGCTCGAAGGGGAGCGCGGCGCAGCAGGACGGAATGCAGAACTATTGAACCAGGTGCTCGACTGACTTAGGGCGCGAACCCAACGCCGAGGGAGAGAATCCCCGGCTTGAAGTTGTCCACGAAGAGGCGATCGTACGACGCCCGAATGGACAATCCGTTCAACATGGCCAGTTCAATCCCGCCAGCCAATCCGAAATGATTCTCCGCATCGAGCCCCGTCGTTTCGATGCGCTCGACCCGCGGTGCCAACCATGGCTTGATGGAGAGTGCCGGGATCGGGATCGTGGCGGAGAGGCCGAGCGAGACGGGATAGCGCGTGGTCTTGATTCCGGCGACCTCCCACCATCCCATGCCACCCATCACGGTCACGCGAATCGGCACCAGCGGCCCACCAAGAATATTCAAACTCGCGGAGACGGCTTGCGACCACATGTCGCCACCATTTTCCGGACTGGTCCGGGCGATGGCGCCACCGAGTCCCACGAATCCGAGACCGATCGCCGCAGAGCCACCGAGGGTCGTTCCCTTCCCGGCATCCGCGTTGGCGAACCCAATGTCGGCGGCCAGATTGATCCCGACTGGCACCCCGTTGTTCACGACCGGGAGCCCCTGCACCTGGGCGGCAACAGAGCCTGCCGCGCACGATGCCGCGATCAGGACGAGCGAGAGAGTGCGCATCACGGGACTCCGCAGAAGTGAATGCAAGCGAGAACTACCGGAGCCAGGCGACAGTGAACCCAATGCCGTCCCGATCGCCGACGGCGGCGGAGAAGCGGAGGTCCAATCGCGCGTTGATTCGAGCGTCGACTCCAAACCCGATCGAGAGGTCGGCGCCATCCGCATCGCCGAAGCGCGGTGTGAACACGGGGTGCACGTACGGCACCAGCGAGACCGCAGAGCCTTCGACGATGATCCGCCGACCCATCGTGAATCCGATCGGGAGATAGCCCACCGTGACACCGTCGCCGGTGGCCATGCCGATCCCGAGGGTCAGCGAGCCGTCCAGCGGGAACGATTCATTGTGATCCAGAATGCGGGCCCGAAAGTCGGTGCCAACCAGCAGCGCCGCCTTGGAGCCGCGCCCGCCGTCCGCCAAGCCGGCGCGGAACCCGATGTCCATCGTCTGATTGAAGATGGTGCGGTAACTGCCCTCGAGGGCGAAGCCATTGCCGGGATCGGAGAGGGACACGGCGACTTCACTCGTGGCGAAGGGCCGGTACGGCGCCTGATAGATCGGGGTCCCGGTGGATTGGGCCAGAAGCACCGACGGCGCCGCAAGCGGCGCCGTGGCGAATGCGGCCACGATCAAGAGGGTGCTACGCATCAGTATCTCCTTGAATCTGTTCGGCAAGAATGCGGACGCTGTTGTTGACGACCTGGAGGAAGCCTCCTTGCACACGGAAGGCCTCCGCACCCGAAGTCGTCGTGATCCGCAGCGTCCCTGTGCCGAGCACCGTCATCAGCGGGGCATGATTCGGGAGAATGCCGATCTCGCCGTCGAAGGCCGTCGCCAGCACGGCCTGGGCCTCTCCGTCGAAGACGGCGCGCTCGGGGGAGATGACGGTGACCCGCATCAGCCCTGCAGCTCCTTGGCCTTGGCGATCACGTCGTCAATGCCGCCCTGCATGTAGAACGCCTGCTCGGGGAGTTGGTCGAACTCGCCGCTCAGCACACGCTCGAACGACGTGATCGTGTCCTCGAGTGTCACGTACTTGCCCGGGAATCCGGTGAACTGCTCGGCCACGTGGAACGGCTGCGAGAGGAACTTCTGCAGGCGGCGCGCCCGGCCGACGATCAGCTTGTCTTCCTCGGAGAGTTCGTCCATGCCGAGAATTGCGATGATGTCCTGGAGCGCCTTGTAGCGCTGCAACGTCAACTGAAGGCCGATCGCGACGTTGTAGTGGCGCTCGCCGATGAACTGCGGCGCCAAAATGCGTGACGTCGAGTCGAGCGGGTCGACGGCGGGATAGATGCCGAGCTCGGAGATGGCGCGCGACAACACGACCGTCGCGTCCAAGTGGGCGAAGGCCGTGGCCGGCGCCGGGTCGGTCAAGTCGTCAGCCGGCACGTAAATGGCCTGCACCGAGGTGATCGAGCCGTTCTTGGTCGAGGTGATCCGCTCCTGCAGGTCGCCCATTTCGGTCGCCAGCGTCGGCTGGTAACCGGCAGCGCTCGGCATCCGGCCGAGGAGTGCCGAGACCTCGGCGCCTGCCTGCGTGAAGCGGAAGATGTTGTCGATGAACAGCAGCACGTCCTGCCCTTCGACGTCACGGAAATATTCGGCGACCGTCAGGCCCGAGAGGCCGACGCGGAGACGCGCGCCCGGCGGCTCGTTCATCTGCCCGTAAATCAGGGCGCACGAGTTGATGACGCCCGACTCGCTCATTTCCTGATAGAGGTCGTTCCCCTCACGGGTCCGCTCACCGACGCCGCAGAAGACCGACTTGCCGCCGTGTCCCTTCTGGACGTTGTTGATCAGCTCCATGATGACGACCGTCTTGCCGACGCCGGCGCCGCCGAAGAGTCCGATCTTGCCGCCCTTCACGAACGGGGCAATCAGGTCGACGACCTTGATGCCGGTCTCGAGGATTTCGGTCTTCGGCTCGAGCTCCGTGAACGCCGGCGACGGCCGGTGAATCGGCCAGCGCTCGACCGACGCGGCAATCGCCTCGCCACCGTCCACCGGCTCGCCGAGGACGTTGAGAATCCGACCGAGCGCCGCGTCGCCAACCGGCATCGAGATCGCCGCGCCGGTGTCCAACGCCGTCATGCCGCGCGACACGCCGTCGGTCGAGCTCATCGCCACCGCACGCACCTGGTTGCGGCCGATGTGCTGCTGCACTTCCACCGTGACGCGAACCGGGACCGGACCCGCCGAGTCTTCGATCAGCAGTGCGTTGTAAATCTCCGGCAGATGATCCGTCGGAAATTCGATGTCGAGCACCGGACCGATGATCTGGACGATGGTGCCGGTGGCCTTGGTGGTGGCGGTAGCGGTCATTATTTCGTAATCCCGGTTGCTGTCTTGATGAATGGATGATGGATAATGGATGATGGATGATCCATCATCTACCATCCATCATCCTGTCGTTAGCCCTGCAACGCCGCCGCTCCACCTACGAGCTCGGCGATTTCCTGCGTAATCTGCGCCTGTCGCTGACGGTTGTACGTCCGCTTCAGGGCATCGATCAGATCTCCGGCATTGTCGGTCGCGCTCTTCATCGCGGTGCGTCGCGACGCCTGCTCAGCTGCCACTGTTTCGACCAGGCCGCGGTACATCGCGTTCCGGACGTAGAGGGGAAGCACCTGTTCCAGCAACGTGACCGGGTCGGGCGAGAGGATGTAGTCCGGCCGCACGCCCTCAGACTTGGCGACGGGAGCCTCGACCGGAAGCACCCGGACCGTCATCGGTGGCGTAATCAGGACGCTCTGAAACGACGACTGCACCAGTTCGACCACACCGAGGTCTCCGGCGGCGAAGTCGGCCATCAGTTCTTCCACCACCGACGCGGCATGCTCCGCCGTCGGGCGGTCCCCAATATCGATGCGCTCGGTCCGGAAGGTCCGGCCGATGTACTTGAAGAAGCCGATCCCCTTCTTGCCGATGCCGATCAATTCGACCGTGTAGCCCTCGGCCTCGAGCGCCGTGATCCGGCGCGTGGCTTCCTTGATCAAGTTGGAATTGAAGCCGCCAGCCAGTCCTCGATTTGACGTGATGAGGATCACGGCCGCACGCGCCGGCCCGCCCTTGCTCGGCGGCAGCGGTCGGCGAAGCAAGGGAAACCGCTCGGCCAAGTCGGGGGTGACGAGATCCGCGATCACCTCACGAAGCGCTTGCGCGTAGGGGCGAGCGGCCACCACGCGCTGCTGCGCCCGACGGAGCTTCGACGTCGCGACGAGCTCCATCGTCCGCGTGATCTTGCGGGTGTTGGTGACGGAGCGAATCCGCCCTTTCAGCGCACGATTGGTTGCCATCTCAGGCCGGCGTGAACATCGGCGTGAACGTCTCGATCGCGGACTTCAAGGCCGCGGTGATCTCCTCATTCAGTTCCTTCTTCTCGCGCAGCCCGTCGAGCACCTCCGGACGCGACGCACGCATCCAGGCGAGGAAGTCCCGCTCCCACTGCCGGATGGCGGACACCTCGACGCCGTCGAGATAGCCGTTGGTGACGGCGAAGATCGCCGCGACCTGCTCTTCGACCGGCACCGGCTGATACTGCGGCTGCTTGAGGATCTCGACCATGCGGGCGCCGCGCGCGAGCTGCTTCTGCGTGGCGGCATCGAGGTCGGATCCGAACTGCGCGAACGCTTCCAGCTCGCGGTACTGGGCCAAGGAGAGGCGCAGTGGACCGGCGACCTTCTTCATCGCCTTGATCTGGGCGGAACCACCCACGCGGCTGACCGAGAGACCGACGTCCACGGCGGGACGCACGTTCGAGAAGAAGAGGTCGGTCTGCAAGAAGATCTGACCGTCCGTGATCGAAATCACGTTGGTCGGGATGTACGCGGAGACGTCGCCGGCCTGCGTCTCGATGATCGGCAGCGCCGTCAGGGAGCCACCCGGCACCTTGATCCGCGGATCGAACTCGCAGACCGACGGGTCGGTGTTGATCTTGGCCGCGCGCTCCAGCAAGCGCGAGTGGAGATAGAAGACGTCACCCGGATAAGCTTCGCGGCCCGGCGGGCGGCGGAGAATGAGCGACATCTGCCGATACGCAGCAGCCTGCTTGGAGAGGTCGTCGTAGACGCAGAGCGTCGCCTTCCCTTCCTCGTACATGAAGTACTCGGCGATGGCGCAACCCGCGTATGGTGCGATGAATTGCAACGGCGCCGGGTCCGAGGCCGAGGCCACGACGACGACCGTGTATTCCATCGCGCCAGCGGCCTTCAGCTGTTCCACGACCGTCGCGACCGTTGAGCGCTTCTGCCCAATGGCGACGTACACGCAGATGACGCCGGTGCCCTTCTGATTGATGATCGTGTCGATCGCAATCGCCGTCTTGCCGGTGCCGCGGTCGCCGATGATCAGTTCGCGCTGGCCACGGCCAATCGGGATCATGGCGTCGATCGCCTTGATGCCGGTCTGCAGTGGCTCGTGCACCGGCTTCCGGACGATGATGCCCGGCGCGATCATTTCGACCGGGCGATTGGAGACGGTCTCGATCGGGCCGAGACCATCCACCGGGTTGCCGAGGGCGTCCACAACGCGGCCAAGGATCTTCGGGCCGACCTTCACATCGAGAATGCGGCCGGTGCAACGCACCTCGTCGCCTTCCTTCAGCTTCAGGTAATCACCCATGACGGCGGCGCCGACCGAGTCCTGCTCGAGGTTGAGCACCAGGCCGGTGATCGTCTCACCCGTCTCCCGCGCGGTGAACTCGAGCATTTCGCCTGAGATGGCCCGGCGGAGCCCGTAAATGAGCGCGATACCGTCCTTTACCTCGAGGACCGTACCGACGTCGTTGACATCCATCGAGCCGAGATCGGCGGCCTCGATTTCCTTGAGGAGGATGTCCTTCAATTCACCTGGGCGAAGCATCGAATCCGTGGCCATGGCACTCAGTCGCAAGAGGGTGTGAATTCAACATGGAAAACAGCTTGTGAAAATAGTCACAAAGCCGAGCGGGACAAGGGAACCACCGGAAGTCCGACCCCATCGGCTCCTCCGCTGACGAACCACTCTCTCACCCGGCCTTCACCTCCGCTTCACCAGCACGATGACACCATTTCAGGCGGTCGTAGAGGATTCCTCCCCCGTCTGAGCCGGAGAAGCCACCATGCTGCGGACATTCATGATTGCCTTGGCCCTGTGTTTGGCAACCCCAATCGCAACCCCAGCCCAGGTCACCCCGCCAGGGGGGCAGGCCGCCATGACACAGGCCCAGCTGCAACAGGCGATGCAGGAACGCCTCCGGTTGCTCGAACAGGCACATGAACAGGTGATGCAGCAGATCCAGAAGACCAACAGCTGGATGGTCCAACAGCGGACCGAGGAACAGTTCCGGCAGATGGGCCAGACGATGGCGCAGGCCGGCGAACAGATTCGTACCATGCTGCGCTCGATGGAGCAGATCCACAAAGATCCGGAGATCCTGCGCGATCGGGATCGGCTCCGCGAGATGGAACGGCTCCGGGACCGCCTTGAGGACATGTCCCGCGACCTGGAACAGGCCCATGTCGCGCTCCGCCGAATGCTCCGCCAGCCATGAGACGCCCTGGCATGGTCGCGGCGTTGCTCACCTTGATCGCTCCAGCAGTCGGAGCGCAGTGGAGCTATGAGGGCGCCCTCTCAGGCACAACTGGTCGCTACATCTTCACCGAGCGGACCACCAGCCTGAACTTTGCAAATGGGGTCTCCTTCCGCGCCGGTCGACTCACCCTGCGTACCACGGTGCCGTTCGGGTACCAGAACACGACCCTGATCACGACCTCGGGGGCCGGCATCATCCCCACGGGCGGCCCTTCCGGACAGGGGATCGTCCGGGATAGCGGGGAGGCTCGCCGCCGTGGCCAAACCGATGGGGGCGGGCCCCACGGGAACGGCCCCGGTGGACAGGGGCCGCAATCTTCCGGCACGCTCAGTTTCGCCGAGGACGCGATCCCCGCCCCTGGAGAGGCAATCACCGGCTACCAACTTCGCCTCGGTGACCCCATGGCATCGGGGACCTTGCGGCTGATCGAGCGGAAGCGCGTCTCCGTGGCGCTGAGCGGCACCGTGAAGGTGCCCGTCGCCGACACGGCAACCGTGAGTACTGGCAAGTGGGATCTGGGGGGACATGCCGCCCTCTCCATCCGTCTGGACGACCGCTGGACCTTTGGGGCGGACGCGGGATACTGGCATCTCGGCGACTTGGACAGCCTTGATCTCGTTGATCCGGTGATTGGTGCCGTGAGCGTGGGGCGGCTGTTCGGTGATCGCTGGGGAGCCGTCGTCGGCCTCTCGGCGGCGTCCAGTACGCTGACCGGGTTTGACCCGTCCGTCTCGCTCACGGGAGGGTTGTCGCGTCTGGGAAGTCCGGGGTCTTGGGGGATCAGCGCCGCGGTGGGCCTGACAGAGACTGCGGCGGATATCTCCGTGGGGACGTTCTGGTGGTTCAGGCTGTAGGACAGCAGTCTACGGAGGACACCATGCCACGTTTCCGCGATCGTCGCGACGCCGGCCAGGCGCTGGCAGATCACCTCGCACCGCGCACCAACACCGAAGGACTGCTCGTCCTCGGAATCCCGCGCGGCGGCGTCCCCGTCGCGGCTGAGGTGGCCAACACGCTAGGGGTTCCCCTCGACGTCTTCGTGGCGCGAAAGCTCGGCGTTCCAGGACATGAAGAATTGGCGTTTGGCGCCGTCGCCCTCGGGGGCGTGCGCGTCCTGAACCGGGAGCTGATCCATCAGCTCGGTCTCTCCGACGCGGTGATCGAGCGGATCACTGCGGCCGAGCAACAGGAAATGGCGCGACGGATCACGGCCTACCGTGGCAATCGCCCGCTCCCGAACCTTCGAGGGGCCACGGTCATTCTGGTGGATGACGGCGCGGCCACTGGCGCATCCATGGTGGCCGCCGTCGAGGGCATCCGGGCGCATGCCCCACGGTGGGTGATTGCTGCGGCCCCCGTCATGTCACGGGAAGCCGTCGCACGACTGGAATCGGTCGCCGATGAATGCGTGACCGTCGAGGTCCCGGAGCCGTTCGGGGCCGTTGGCGCATTCTATCACGACTTTCATCAGACCACCGACGCCGAGGTGCGCGCCCTGCTCTTTCAGGATGTCCAGCACCGCGACGCACGCGGCTCGCCATCGGCGGGTCACGCGCCGCGGTGACCGATACCTATGTCGCGACGTGCGACACCCGCATACCCGAATAGACGGCTCGCAATGATGATGATTGCTTGACATCGCCTCCGCGAAAATGGAGGTTCCGTCACGGGGAGTACTGATGCCATGCCAGCGCCCTTGATGACGTCCACATCGCGTACCAATAGCGAGCCGGTCCCACCCGACCAGCGACTCGCCGAACTTGTGTTGGCTGGATTGGCGCTCACCACCGAATCGACGCTCAACGGTGTCCTCCAGCGGGTGGTTGAAATTGGCAGCCGAGTGGTTGGCGGGAGGTACGCCGCGCTCGCCGTCCTCGGGCCAGACAACAAATCGTTCGAACGATTCGTCATCCACGGCATGACGACGGAGGAACAGCGTGCCATCGGCCATGTGCCGGAAGGGCATGGCGTCTTGGCCCTCCCCATGCGCACCGGCCACGTCGTGCGCATCGCCGACGTGACACAGCACCCCGCGTTTTTCGGTTTTCCCCAGAACCACCCTGCCATGCGCTCCTTCCTCGGGGTCCCGGTCTCGGGGCGACGCGGCACGTTCGGGCACCTCTACTTCACCAACCCCGGCGACAGCGAGGAGTTCACCGAGGACGACGAGCACATTGCCGCCCTCCTCGCGGCGATGGCCTCGGCCGCCATCGAGAATGCGGAACTGCACGAGGAGCGCCGCCGCCTCCTGGCGGAAGTGCAGGGACTGCACCGCACGCGCGAACGCTTCTACGCGATGGTGAATCATGAATTGCGCAATGCGCTGGCCGCCGTCTACGGCTGGGCGGAAATGCTGGTCCGAAAAAAGGACCCCGCGACGATCCCGCGAGCCGCGCATGAAGTCCTGGAGTCGACCGAATTTGCCGTCTCGCTGGTCAACGATCTGCTCGACCTCGGACGCCTCGATGAGGATCGCCTCAAGCCGGTGATTCGCGTGGTCGATCCTGCGGGGTTGGTCCGACACGCCGTCTCCCGGGAGTTCCCCGCCGCCGAGGCGAAGCAAGTCACCTTTCAGTTGAACCTCTTCGAGAACGTCCCGCCGATCCCCACCGACGCGAGTCGCGTGGAGCAGATCCTGGTCAACCTGATCGGCAATGCGATCAAACACACGCCGACGGGCAGTACGATCACCATCACGGTGCAAGGCCGTGAGGAATCGATCCGCATCCGGGTACAGGACGAGGGCCCGGGCGTGGCGATGGTGGATGCCGAACGCATTTTTGATGTCTACATCACGACCGCCGACGAGGAGCGACAGGGTGTCGGTCTCGGGTTGCCGCTGTCACGGCGCCTGGCCCGGCTCCTTGGTGGGGAGCTCCACGTCGTGCCGCGCGATGGCGCGGGGGTGTTCATCCTGGAGTTGCCCATCACACGAGGTCCCCAATGAGAGTGCTCGTCGTCGAGGACGAGCGGAAGGTCGCATCGTTCATCAAACAAGGGCTGGAAGAGGAAGGGTATGCCGTCGATGTCGCGGCGGATGGCGACGAAGGCGCCACCCTCGCCCATGTCAACGACTATGACGCCATCCTGCTCGACGTGATCCTCCCCAAGAAGAACGGATTTCAGGTGGCGATGGAGCTGCGACGCGAAGGGCGCGCCACCCCGATTCTCATGATGACCTCCCGCGACGCCCCTGAAGACGTCGTGCGTGGCCTCGACGCCGGCGCCGACGACTACCTCTCCAAACCATTCCCCTTCGAAGTCTTGGTCGCGAGGCTTCGTGCCCTGATCCGGCGCGGTAGCAGCGCCCGGCTGGAGGCGCTGGGCTTTGGCCCGATCGCCATGGACCGTCTCCAGCACCGCGTGACCGCGCACGGAAAGCCACTCGACCTCACGCCCAAGGAGTTTCAGCTGCTCGAGTACTTCTTGATGCATCCCGAGGAGGTCGTCCGCCGCACCACACTGCTGGAGAAGGTCTGGGACATGCACTTCGACCCGGAAAGCAACGTTGTCGACGTCCACGTCGGAAACTTGCGGCGCAAGTTGAGACGGGCCGCAGGAGAAGACCTCCTGCAGACGATTCGTGGCGTCGGCCTGATCTTGCGGCAAGGGGGGCATGACGCGGGCTGAGCTGGGCCCGAACACGTCGCAAGAGACTTTGGCGCAATCTTCACCATGGATTCATCCAGTGGGAGATAACATCCCCGGCATGCGGCTCCCCCGCCGCGATGTGGACCCATCTGGAGGTCGCCATGAAACTCACCAAGCACACCCTCACCCCACCCGTCACCTTTGCCGGCCTGCGCAACGAGGTCGACCAGATGATGGATCGCTTCCTTCGCCCGGACGCCTTTCTCGGCTTGGAACCGCTGACCGGCGACATGTGGTCGCCGAGCCTCGACTTCTCGGAGACGGAGAAGGACTACGTCGTCCGGCTGGAGGCACCCGGAGTGGCGAAGGAGGACATCGAAGTCAATCTCGAGGGACAGACGTTGCTGGTCCGCGGCGAGCGGATCTCCACCAAAGAGCGGACGGACGAGAAGTTCTTCTGGCGCGAGCGCGAGGAAGGGCGGTTTCTTCGCTCGATCCGGCTCCCGACTGCGGTTGAGGAGGGCAAGGTCAACGCCTCGGTCAACAACGGCATCGTCACGATTCGGCTCCCCAAGAAGGAGCCCTCGGCGTCCACGCGGATCGAAGTGAAATGACCGGCGATGGCGACACCGTGCAGAACACGGCGGTGTCGCCAGCAACGCCTCCGGCGCGGGAAGCGGAGGCAGCGCTCTTCGCGGCCCGCGGCCTGACCAAGGTGTACCACATGGGAGAGGTCGACGTCTTCGCGCTGCGGGACGTCGACCTTGATCTGTTTGAAGGGGAATTCGTGGTCCTGCTGGGGCCCTCCGGCAGCGGGAAATCCACACTCCTGAACGTGCTCGGGGGCCTCGATGCCCCGACGTCCGGCACGGTGCGCTTTCTGGACCACGATCTTGCCACCACCGATGACCGGGCGCTCACGCGATTCCGTCGAGAGCATGTCGGCTTTGTCTTCCAGTTCTATAACCTCATCCCATCCCTCACGGCACTGGAAAACGTGGCGTTGGTGACTGACATCGCGACGTATCCCATGGATCCGGCAGAGGCCATCCGCCTGGTGGGGCTGGAGGAACGGGCCCGTCATTTCCCCGCCCAACTCTCGGGCGGAGAACAACAGCGGGTGGCGATTGCCCGTGCCATCGCAAAGCGCCCTGACGTGCTGTTGTGTGATGAACCCACGGGCGCCCTCGACTACGAGACCGGCCTGATCGTCCTACAGGTCCTGGCGCATGTCAATCGCACGCTTGGCACGACGGTCGCCGTCATCACGCACAACGCAGCGATCGCCCAAATGGCGCACCGCGTCATCACCATGCGGAGCGGCCGGATCACGGACGTGCGTTCCAATCCCACGCCAATCGCGCCGACGGACCTCCGATGGTGACCGCACACTCCGCCCTCCACCGCAAGGTGCTCCGCGACGTGTGGCACTTGCGCAGTCAGCTCGTGGCGGTGGCCGTGGTGATCGCCTGCGGCCTGGCCATGTTCGTGAGTCTCCGCTCGATGCACGGCTGGCTTCGGGACACGCAGGCGCAGTACTACGCCGAGTATCGCTTTGCCGATCTCTTCGCCAGCGCGCGACGTGTTCCCAGTGTCGTGCACGGCACGTTGGCCGCGCTCCCCGGCGTCGCCGCCGTGCGCACCCGCATCGTGCACGATGTCACCGTGGACCTGCCGGGGTTGCTTGAGCCCGGCACGGCAAGATTGGTCGGCATCCCCGAGACGGGTGAGCCGAACGTCAACGCACTCGTAGTGCAGCGCGGACGCTGGATCAGGTCAGGTCACCCCGAGGAAGTGTTGGTGAGCGAGGCTTTCGCGCGCGCCAATCGGCTGGTCCCAGGGGACTCTCTCCCCGCCGTCCTGAATGGGCATTGGCAGCAACTCCAGATTGTGGGGCTGGCGCTCTCGCCGGAGTTCGTCTACGAGATTCGCGGATCGGGCGACATCTTCCCCGACAACACCCGATTCGGTGTCATCTGGATGGGCGACCGAGCCCTCGGAACGGCCCTCGACATGGCAGGGGCCTTCAATGATGTCGCGGTCATCCTGACGCCCGGCGCTCGTCCGCAGGATGTCATCGCCGGGATCGATCGGGAGCTGGCGCGCTATGGTGGCACCGGGGCCTACGATCGAGACGACCATGTGTCCCATCGTTTTGTCTCCAGCGAGATCAGTGAGACCGAGATCACCAGCGTGCTCATTCCAGCGATCTTCCTGGGCGTCACGGCGTTTCTCTTGAACATGGTGCTGGCCCGGCTGGTGACGACCCAGCGCGACCAGATCGCCGTGCTGAAAGCCTTCGGGTACTCCAATCGGGCCGTCGCCACGCACTACCTCCAACTGGCACTTGCCCCGGTCCTGCTCGGCGCCTTCGTGGGCAGCGGACTCGGTGTCTGGTTTGCCGCCGCACTCTCCACCGTGTACGCGCGCTTCTATCAGTTCCCCATCGATCAGTACACGCAGGAGTGGGGGGTGGTGAGTGCGGCCTTCGTGGTGGCTGGCGGTGCCGCGATCCTGGGCGCGGTGACGGCCGTCCGTCAGGCCGTGCGATTGCCTCCCGCCGAGGCCATGCGTCCCGCCGCCCCGGCGTCCTTTCGGCCGGGGATCGTGGAGCGGCTGGGGCTCGATCGCATCGTGTCCGCGACCGACCGCATCATGATGCGCAGCATCGAGCGGCGCCCGATGCGCGCCGCCCTGAATGTCACCGGCATCGCGCTGGCGACCGCGATCGTCATGACCGGCTGGTTCATGTTCGACGCCATCGATGTGATGAAGCAGATCCAGTTCGAGTCTGTGCAGCGGCATGACATCATGGTGACCTTCGAATCGCCACGGGGCGCTCGCGCCCTGTGGGCGTTGGCTCGCATGGATGGGATGCGGCAGGTGGAGCCCTTCCGCGCGATCCCCGTCCGCCTGCGTCACGGTCCACGCGTGGAGCGTGCCGGGGTATTGGGGCTTCAACCCGGGAGCGAATTGCAGCGGCTGGTGGACCGACACGGCGCGGTGCGGGACGTCCCGCACGGCGGCGTCCTGCTCTCGGACGTGCTCGCGAGTCAGCTGGAGGCGCAAGCCGGCGACACGCTGACGATGGACGTACTGGATGGCAAGCGACCTTCACGACCGGTGGTGGTGGCCTCGGTCCAGGAGGACATCATCGGCAGTTCTGCCACGATGAGCCTCCCGGCATTGCACGCTATGCTCGGCGAGGGAGGCACAATCTCCGGGGCCTACCTAAAGGTCGACCACCGCCGGATGCCGCAGATCCTTGGCGCCCTCGCCGAGACACCGGCCATCAGTGGCGTAATCGCGAGAGAGGCTCTGGTCCGTGGGTTTGAAGACACCATCGCCGAGAGCTTCTGGATCTCGATCTCCTTGATGGTCGGCTTCGCCTGCATCATCGCGGGGGGCGTGATCTACAACGGCGCCCGCGTGGCCCTCTCCGAGCGCGGCCGGGAGCTCGCCAGCCTGCGCGTGCTGGGCTTCTCCCGCCGCGAGGTGACACGGCTCCTCCTCGGGGAACAAGCAATTCTCACCCTTGTCGGCACCCCGGTGGGGCTCCTGCTCGGCTACGGCCTGGCATGGCTGGTAGCGTACCGATTCGAATCCGACCTCTTCCGCATCCCGCTGGTGATACGACAGTCGACCATCGCCCTGAGTGTGCTGGTCGTGTTCGGCACGGCGCTCCTCTCGGCACTGGCCATCCGGCGACGCATTCATCGACTGGACCTGATCGCGGTCCTGAAAACACGGGAGTGATCCGATGCGATGGCAGCCACGGTACTTCGGATATGGCATCACCCTGCTGCTCGTCGGGTGGCTGGCGTTTCGCCTGCTCCGACCGGCAACGCACGAAGTGGAAGTCGCCACCGCCACGCGGGGTCCATTGCGGGAGACGGTGACTGAGGAGGGCATGACGCGCGTGCGGCATCGACACCTGATCAGTGCACCAGTCCCCGGGCGGCTGGAGCGGCTCTCGTTCGAGGTCGGCGATCTTGTGGAGGCGGGGGAGGTGGTCGCCCAGTTGGCCCCATTGCCACTCGACGCGAGGAGTCGCGAGCAGGCCGTCGCCGCCTTGGCCGCGGCGACGGACCGGCAGCGGATGGCGGAGGCCGGTGCGGAGGAAGCGCGGACCGCCCTCGAACTCACCCGACGTGATCGGCAGCGCGCCGAGCAACTGGCCGTCGCGGGCGCGGTCTCCAACGCGGAGTTGGAACGGCTGCAACTCGGAGAGCGAGCGCGTGAACGCGAGGTGGCGGCGGCGGTGGCACAGGCTGACGCGGCGGCCCACGATGTGGAGGCCGCCCGCGCCACGTTGGCGGCCGCCGGGTCGGCCACCGGCGCGAGAACCCTGACGCTCACCTGTCCGATTGGCGGACGGGTCCTCGCCATCCCGGAGCGGAGCGAACGCACGGTGCTCCCGGGCGAGACGCTGCTCGAGATCGGCGACCCGACCACGTTGGAGATCGTGGTGGATCTGCTCTCGACCGATGCCGTCCGCGTGATGCCGGGACAACGACTTTTGCTGACCGGATGGGGCGAGGACACCACGCTGGAAGGCGCGGTCCGACGCGTTGACCCTGGTGGCTTCACCAAGGTGTCGGCGCTCGGCGTGGAGGAACAGCGCGTCAACGTCATCGGCGACTTTCTTGTGCCGCCAGAGCGACTCGGCGACCGATTCCGCCTCGACGTGCACGTCGTGCTCTGGGAGGCCCCCGATGTCCTCAAAGTGCCCTCCAGCGCTCTCTTCCGGCGCGGCGAGGCCTGGGCGCTCTTCGTGATCGAGGAGGGGCGAGCGCGGGAGCGGGTGGTGCAGGTCGATCATGAGTCCACCAGCGAATCAGAAATCACCGGGGGGCTCTCGGAGGGCGCCGTGATCATCCGCCACCCAAGCGATCAAGTCCGCGAGGGGAGTCGCGTGCGAGCGCTCGTACCGCCGTGAGGAGCACCAGGCATGGTCGGCTCCTCGGGGCTCAACGCCACGACCCCGGCAACGCCCGAAGCCGCTCCACCAGCCGGTCTCCCTCGAGATGCGCCACCTCCCCCAAGGGCATCCCGAAGGTACGGCGCGCCGTGCGGTGCAGCAGCGAAGCCGAGGTAAAGCTCAACAGGCGCACGATATCCGCGATCCGGTACGCCGGATTGCCGAGCAGCTGGGACGCGGTCATCAACCGCACCGCATCGATGGCGCGTTTGAGTGGGGGCGCCCCACCCGCGGCGAAGCGCCGGGAGAGCGTTTCCCGGGCGACCCGGAGCCGCGTGGCCAGCTGGGCCGTCGTGAGGCCGTGCGGAGCCTCCGCCACGAGAATCTCCCAAGCCTCGCGCTGGAACGGATCCGTGAGCCCCAGGGCGGGAGCGAGGGGGACGAGTTCCGCCAGTCGACGCGCCGTCATGCCGTGTTGCCGGATCATGCGCCCCAACAGCGGCTCGTCGAGCCCTTCCACGGCCAGCCCGGCGACGCGCCGTCGTGCCGAATCCAGCAGCAGAGGCGCATCCTCGGCCCTCACGGGCCCGAAGAGGATCAGTGGCAGCGAGGGGTAGTCCCGGCGAAGGGCTTCGAGGGCCGGTCCGCGGGCCCCTTCAAGCCCCAGCAGCACGGCGTCGAGCAACTCCCGGCTGAGGATCGTAGCGAGGTGGACCGGGGAGCGGGCGACCACGAGGCGGAATCCGCCTTGAGTCAGCACGCGACGCGCCGCCAACGTGGCCGGTCGGCGTTCGAGCAAGGCGGCAATGGCGGGCTGCGCCGCCACAGTCAGCTGGAGGGTGGCGCGATCGGGCTCGGGCGAGGCTTGGCTCGGCCTGCCCCGACCGCCACCAAGGCACGCGCCATCTCCGCCCCACGCCGCAGGACACCCCGGGCGTTGTCGTAACTCAGCACCTCGAGCGCCTGTTCCAACAGTTCCCAGCGCGCCGCGGTGATTCCTTCCTCCACTTGCGGCACGGCATCGCCCTCGGGCGACTCAAACAGGAAGAAGTGGCAGTACTTGTGGATGTAGTGCCCGCGGAACCGGAAATGCCAATCGATCACCCGAATCGGGCCTTGCAGAATCAGCTGCTCGAGGCCGGTCTCTTCCCGCGTCTCACGCATCGCCGCCACGGCAGGGCTCTCGCCATCCTCGAGATGCCCCTTCGGAAATCCCCAATGTTTGTAGCTGTCGGAGATCAGCAGAAAGCGCGGCGTCCCGTCGGCATCGCGTCGAAACACGATTCCGCCTGCGGAGACTTCACGTTCAGCGCGCTTCTTTGGGGGCATGTGGAATAGTCGTGAGTCGTGAGAAGAGAGTCGTGAGATGGAGCCGGGTCAACATTGTCTCGCCAATCGTGCGCTCGCCGTGGAACCTCTCACGACTCATGACTCACGACCCGCGACTGCTCGTTGAGCCTAGAACACCGAGAATCTAAAGTACCGTCTCGGATTCACCTGAATATCCGCGAGCAGCGTCCGCAACTGCACCACCGTCTTGGTCGCTTCGGTGTAAAGCGTGGAATCGGAGCTCAGCATGCCGAGCGTTCCCTTCCCTTGTTGCAATCGGCTCAGCACGGAGTCAGTCGCGGCGAGGATGTGCACCATCCGGTCGCGTTCATTGCTCACCGTGGAGGTCAGCAAGCGGAGATCGCCGCCCGCGGCCTTGAGTTCCGCGGAGGCACTGCGCGCATCGGCCACCATCGCGGCGAGCTCGCCCGATGAGGTCGAGGAGTCGACGCGTTGCAGGGTGCGCTGCAAGTGACGCGTGGCCTGGGCGATGTCATCGGAGGAGCCTGCCGCGTTGCCGACGACGCGATTCATCGAGGCGGTCTGTGCCTCGGTGAAGGCCAACAGCTGGTCGGCCATGCGGCGGAGATCGCGCACGCTGCCACGGATGTCACCGATGGCGGCGGAGTCCACGGCCTGCTGCACGCGGTTGGTGACGGCCGAGATGTCGCCGGCGATCCGTGAGGCCTGCGCGGTCAATTGCCCGATGTCTGGCAGCGTCGCGCCCGGCCAGGCTCGGCCCGCATCAATGCGAGCCTCGATGAGCGCCTTGGTCACTTCGGGATCTTCCGGGGCGCGTGCCGAGTCGAGGACCGCGATCTGCCACTCCCCGAACAGCGATGCTGAGACGGCGATCGCGACCGGCGTCACCGGGAGGTCTTCGGGTTGCGTGACGCGCAGGTCAGTTTCGACCCAATCGTCTGCCGCCAGACGAATGGCCTCGACCCGGCCGACCTTCACGCCCCGGAGCACGACCGGATCACCGACTTTGACGCCCCCGACCGTGCGGAACCGCGCCGTGTGGAGCGACTTGGGACCACGCGGACCCATGTCGCCGAGCCAGAGTGCGGCCAGCACGACGACCACGATGGCGCCAACGACGGCCGCGCCCACCGAGAGATCGCTGCGTGCGCTCATTCGGGGAGGCCCTCGATGAATTGGCGGACCACGGGATCTTCGGTCGCCTGAATTTCGGCGACGGTTCCCACGGTGCGCAACGTGCCGTGATGCAGCATGGCAATCCGATCGGCAACGGTGAATGCAGAGCGCATGTCGTGCGTGACGACGACGCTGGTGACCCCATACTCCTCGGCCGTGCGTCGCATCAGGCGGTCCATGGTGGCGGCGGTGACGGGATCGAGGCCGGTGGTCGGCTCATCCCATAAAATGTAACGCGGGCGCAGCGCGATCGCTCGGGCGATGCCGGCCCGCTTGCGCATTCCCCCGGAAAGTTCGGCGGGAAACCGGTCCGTCGCGTCGGACAGACCGACCACACCCAGCGACTCCACCACACGGCGGGCAATCTCGTCGGGATCGATGCCTTGGCGGACCAACCCGAGACGGATGTTGTCGCCGATCGAGAGGGAATCGAACAAGGCGGCAAACTGGAAGACGTAGCCAATCTTCTGGCGCAGGGTCGCCAGCGCGTCCGGACCGAGCGTATCCACGCGCTCGCCATCCACTTCGACATGACCGGCGTCCGGTCGGATCAGTCCCACCACATGTTTCAGGGTCACGCTCTTCCCCGCACCCGAGGCGCCGAGCAGGACCGTCGTGAGACCATCCGGCACATCAAGGGAGAAGCCGTCGAGGACGACGCGATCGCCGAAGCGCTTGTGGACATCGACGAAGCGAATCACAGGAGGACCACCGCCCAGAAGGCGTCGAGGACCAGAATCGCCTCACACCCCAGCACGACGGCGCGCGTCGTTTCGCGGCCCACACCCTCGGCGCCACCCGATGTCTGCAGTCCGCGGAGACACCCCATCAGCGCGACCGCTGTCCCGAAGGATGCCGCCTTGACCAACCCGAACCAGACGTCCTTGAACTGGTAGAAGGCGCGGAGACCCTTGGCGAATTCGATGCTGGTCAGATCGAGCAGATTGATCGCGGTCACCCACCCGGCCAGGACGCCGAGAGCGACTGCGAGCGCCGTGATCACCGGGAACATCAGGGTGGCGGCGAGGACGCGCGGTACCACGAGATAGCTCGCCGGCTCGTAGCCGAGGGTTTCGAGGGCGTCCACTTGCTCGGTGACCTTCATGGTGCCGAGTTCGGCGGCGATCGACGCGCCGACGCGTCCGGCGAGCGCCATCCCGGTCAGGACGGGACCCAATTCCATCATGATCGTCTTGCCGACCAGCGCGCCGACGTAATAGACCGGGACGTTTCCGGTGAAGATGTACGAGGCGAGCAGCGCGAGCACGACGCCGGTGAAGATGGCAATGAAGAGCGCGATCGGAATGGAGTCCACGCCCAACCGGCGCATCTGCGGCAGCAGCAGCGGGAGCCAGACGGTGCGATCCCGCAAGGCGCGGGCGCTCCGCCGGGCACTCGCCCCGATTCGGGCGAGGAGGGCTGCTGGGTTGGGGAATGTCACAGCTGGAATCTACGCGGAAGGACCCGGGCTGCGTCAGGCCGCGAAGGAGGCGAGGGCCTGACCGACTTCGCCGTCGCGCAGCCGCTTGAGGGCGCGGTCGCGGAGTTGGCGGACCCGTTCACGGGTCACGCCGAGCATGCTGCCGATTTCTTCGAGGGTATGTTCGCGGCCGCCATCGAGGCCGAAGTAGAGGCGCAGCACCTTCGAATCCCGTGGTTGCAGGGTGCGGAGCGCGCGCTCGACTTCTTCGGTGAGGAACTTGTCCATCACGGTCTGCTCGGTGTCGCCCTGTCCTGTCGCCATGAAGCGATCGATCATGGTGCGGTCGCCGTCGGCGTCGAGCGGGGCGTCGAGGCGCACCTCGGCCCGATTGAGCGACGCGAGTGACAGGACCACGTCGAGGGCGAGCCCGGTGCTCTCGGCGACTTCCTCGGGGGTCGGCTCGCGATTCAGCTTCTGCCGCAACGCCTCGGTGGCGCGCGTGAGCCGTGAGAGGTCGGCCGTACGGTTGAGCGGGACGCGCACGGTGCGGCCGTGGCGGGCGAGCGCGGCGAGGATCGATTGGCGGATCCACCAGACGGCGTAGGAGATGAACTTCACGCCATGGTCGGGGTCGAACTTCTTGGCCGCGGTCATCAGGCCGATGTTCCCTTCGCCGATCAGGTCGGTGAGGGCCATGCCGCGATTCTGATACTTCTTGGCGACGGAGATGACGAAGCGGAGATTCCGGGTGACGAGTTCCTGCATTGCTTCGTCGTCGCCGGCCTGGACGCGGCGGGCGATGGCGGTCTCCTGCAATTGCGATAGCAGCGGGGTGCGGGAGACTTCGTGCAGATATTGATCGAGGATGTCGCCGTCGCTGTCGAACACGCCGAGCGAGCGTGAGGTCTCGCGCTTCCGAGTCCGCCGCAACGTGGGCGCACCGGTCGCGAGAATCTCGGCCAGGGAGGGGCCTGGAATCGTCATCGGGGGCGTGGAGCGGTGGGCATTCGCGAAATCGGCATCGTGGTCACGAGATGGGGGAGCGAGGGGGTCGCGTCTGAACGATAAACGCACCGTGGTAGAGGGGGGCAAGAGGGGTTCTGTTTCCTTGACACCACCTGCCGTGGCGGATAGGTTTTTCTGCTACCTCGCATCCGGGATCGGGAGCGGATGAGGGGCGGAACGGGGGCGTAGCTCAGTTGGGAGAGCGCTACAATGGCATTGTAGAGGTCAGGGGTTCGATTCCCCTCGCCTCCACTCCGACAGCTGGTCAGGCGGATTGACTGGTTGCGCAGGAACGAGTGGACGGATAGGTTGGGCGTCCCTGAGTATGGGTCGTTGCGGGAATAGCTCAGTTGGTAGAGCACAACCTTGCCAAGGTTGGGGTCGCGGGTTCGAGTCCCGTTTCCCGCTCTGACAGTGAATACGTCGCGGGGTGGAGCAGTCTGGTAGCTCGCCGGGCTCATAACCCGGAGGTCGTGGGTTCAAATCCCACCCCCGCCATGTTGGACACGACGGGCAGTCGGCCCTTGGGTCGCCTGCCCGTTGTGCGTGAGAGGGCGGTTAGCTCAGTTGGTTAGAGCGCCACGTTGACATCGTGGAGGTCACAAGTTCGAGTCTTGTACCGCCCATGGTAGGTTGCAGGATTGGGTCCATAGCTCAACTGGATAGAGCATCTGACTACGGATCAGAAGGTTAGGGGTTCGACTCCCTTTGGGCCCATGGTGGTGTGGCGTTGGAAGGTCAGCGTCTGTGAGTATTTCGGGGCGTAGCGCAGCCCGGTTAGCGCGCCTGCTTCGGGAGCAGGAGGCCGGAGGTTCAAATCCTCTCGCCCCGACTGGACAGAGAACGGAGAACAGAGAGCGGCGAACGGAGTGAGTGGGCGAGGGATCGCTCGCGATTCGCAGTTCGCCGTTCGTGTGTAAGGGGTCCGTAGCTCAGCTGGATAGAGCGCTTGCCTCCGGAGCAAGAGGTCGCGCGTTCGAATCGCGCCGGGCCCATACGACAAGATGAAGCCCCACAACGACTTCGGTTGGTGTGGGGCTTTGTGCGTTGGGCTTGAAATGCACTGTGGAAG
>JAHECN010000127.1 GCA_024641735.1 Gemmatimonadota bacterium
CGGAACCCGGCTTGCCGCCGCTGGCTTTCACCCTGACTTCATCGGCCCCTCGACGATGAGCATGGCCCAGGCGGTTCCCTACACGAATCAGATCATCGCAGTCCCGGGTGCGCTGACGTACCTGAAAGAGATCAGCTATCACCGCTATACGAACACTTGGACGGGCAACCTCACGGCGATTCGTGACAAGGCGAACCAGTACGGTCTCCGCACGGCGATGCTTGAGCACATCGGGAGCGGTGTCGAGGATTTGTACCTGGATCTCACTCTCGCCAATGCCTCGGCGTGGCAGCAATTCGCCCTCGCGTACCCGACGCAGGACACCGGGGGACACTACTACGGCATCACCAATGGGAGCCCAGTGATCGCAAGTCGCACGGTGGCGTTGCGTCAATACTTCCGCTACGTCCGGTTCGGGGCGCAGCGCGTGGCCGCGACCAGCATCAGCAGTGGCGTGCGGCCCGTGGCGTTCACCAATCCAGGTGATGGGATGGCGGTGGTGCTCCACGTCGACGTTGCAGGGACCTATTCGGTAGCCGGCCTCCGTCCAGGGAACTACGGCGTGGAGATGACGACGGGGGCGGGCACTCAGCTCACGCTGCCCAATGTGACGGCGATCGGGAACCATCCGGTCAGCGTCGCACCGGGCCAGACCGGTGTGTTGACACTCTACCGCTTGCCCTGAGGCGACGTCCGAGGTTTGCGGCGCCTTGCGGCGCTTCAGTCCCGCGGGAGCGGGGTGAGGCGCCGCAACCGCTCTTCTTTTCTCCCGCCTTCTCGGGCGTCTCCAGTCCGCCGCATATATCTTTGTCCCGGGCGCCACTCGATCGGGCCGCAAGGTTCACGTGACGCTTCCCCCATCTCAGGTCGGCTGGGCATCGAACGATCATCCGGTGGCACAGCTCATGCCTCGTGAAGGCGGGTGTTCCGATGGGGCCACCTCTTCCCCCACGGACTTCCTTGGCCTCGATCGCTGTGCTCCCCGCCCATGGTGTTCGGGGGGTCTGCCGCGACCCGACTCAGCTGGAGCCCATGACGCAGAGCGCGCAACGTCCATCCAAAGATCCCGTGCGGGACACACATTTCATCGTTCTTGGCGCCGGCCCTGCCGGCTGCGGCGCGGCGGCGCAGTTGCTCCGCGGTGGCCACGGCCGGGTCACGCTCGTGGAACGCGGCACCGTGGCCGGGGGCAATGCCGGCAGCTTCCTCCACGAAGGCATCTGGCTCGACTTCGGGAGCCATCGTCTGCATTCGGCGGTCGACCCGGCCATCCTCGCCGACATCCAAGCCATGCTCGGCAGCGACCTCGGGCACATTGACCGGCACGGGCGGATTCGGCTGCGAGGACGCTGGCTGCACTTCCCGATCAAGGCGCTCGACCTGCTGCTCCACTTGAATCCGGGCTTCGCGCTCAGCATGCTGCGGGACATGATCGGCCGCACCCTGCTGCCGAAGCCCGCCGAGGGAGTGACATTCGCCTCGGTCCTGCGAGCCAACCTGGGCCCGACGATGTGCGAGCAGTTCTACTTCCCCTACGCCCGCAAGCTGTGGGGTCGGGACCCCTCCGAGTTGTCGGGGATTCAGGCGCGCAAGCGGGTCACGGCCGGGAGTTTCCAGAAGCTTCTCAAGCGACTGGTCAAGCCCCCCGGCAAGGGAAAGTTCTACTACCCGCGCGAAGGCTACGGCCAGATCAGCCGCGCCTACGCCGACGCGGCCCAGGACCTCGGTGCCGACTTGCGCTTCAACACCTCGGTCGAGGCGCTGGAGCGCCCATCCCCGGGCGGCAAGTGGCGAGTTTCCCTGAGTCGTGATGGGGTCACGGAGGTGATCGAAGCCGATCACGTCTGGTCCACCATCCCGGTGACGCAGGTCGCCCGCATGATGAGCCCGCCTGCCCCGCCTGAGGTCCTCGCGGCCACCGGCGCCATCGACTATCAGGGCATGATCCTGGTGTATCTGGTGCTGGACGTCGACCAGTGGACCACCACCGATGCGCACTACTTCCCTGAGTCCAATGTGTCGGTGACTCGGGTATCTGAGCCCAAGAACTATTTCCTCAGCAAGGAACCCAAGGGGCGGACCATCCTGTGCGCCGAGGTGCCCTGTACGCCGGACAGCCCGCTCTGGCAGAAGACCGACGCCGAACTCGGGGAAATGGTCGCCGGCGATTTGGCGCGGGCCGAGATTCCCATTCCGCGTCCGCCGGTCGAGGTGTTCACGCGGCGGCTGCGTCAGGCCTACCCGATCTATACCATGGGCTACGAGCACGCCCTCGGCACCCTCGACGACTGGGTCCAAGCGCTGCCGGGCTTCCTCAGCTACGGCCGCCAGGGCCTCTTTGCCCATGACAATTTGCACCACGCCCTGTTCATGGCATACAGCGCCGTGGATTGTCTGGAGGGCGGCCACTTCGACGCGGACAAATGGGCAGGGTACCGGAAGATCTTCGCCACCCACGTGGTCGAGGACTAGGGGAGGATGGTACTGTCAGGACCGGGCGCTGACCGCGATCATGTGGTGACCCGCGTGGTGCTGGTCACCATGCTGGCGTTGGTCCTGCGCGGCATCGGCGCGAACAGTGGGCTCTGGATCGACGAGATCTTTTCCCTCGTTGATTCCTTCCGCCTGTCGTTCGCCAGCATCGCCAGGAGCTACCCAGGGGACACGCACCACCCCCTGTATTCCCACTTGGCGCATCTCTCGCTGACGCTCTTCGGCGAGGCCCCTTGGACGATTCGCCTACCCTCCATTCTGGTTGGCACGGCATCAGTCCCGCTCCTCTACCTCCTTGGGCGAGAGGTGGGAACCCGGCGGGAGGCATTCTTCGCCGCCGTCATCCTCGCCGTCTCCTACCATCACATCTGGTTCTCCCAGAATGCCCGGGGCTATGTCATTCTGGCGTGGTGCGCACTGGCGGGCGCCTGGCTCCTGCTGCGACTCATGTCCACCGGTCAAGCGCGTTTTGCCGTCGGCTACGCCGTTGTGACTGCCCTCGGCGCCTACACCCATCTCACCATGGTTTTCATTGCGCTGGGCCAGGCATTGGCGGTTTTGGGGCACGTGGTGCTCATCGCAGAACGCGAGGAGCGTCAGCAGTTGGCGTGGCGGAGTGCAGGCGCGTTCATCGGTGCGGCGGCAGGCACCGTCCTCTTCTACCTTCCGGCGTTGCCACTCGTGCTCGATCACTTCCTCAACCGCCCTTCGCAGTTGGTTGGCATCTCCACTCCCGGGTGGGCACTCGCGGAAACGGCGCGTGTCCTGGCCGCCGGATTCGGCGCAGGCAATCCGTATCTTGGTGCTGCGGTGCTTTCTGCTGGCATGGTCATCGGGCTCACCGGCGTGCTCAGCCTCTGGCGGAGCAATCGGACGGCCGCTGCACTCTTCCTCGTCCCGGTCGGCACGATCGTGGCCGGTGCGCTGCTGGCACGTGGGACGATGTACCCGCGGTTCTTCTTCGCGCTGGCGGGCTTTGCCATCCTGATTGGCGTGCGGGGAATCCTCGTCGTCTCGGAATGGGTGGGCGCCCGCCTCGGTGCCGGCCACGCGAACCCGATCCGCTCTGGTGCCGCCATGATGGTGGTGGTGGTGGCCGCGTCCCTTTGGAGCCTGCGGCAGAACTACCGGTACCCGAAACAGGATTTCGTGGGCGCCCTCGCCTACATCGACGCTTCGGCTGCCCCACGCGATACGATCGCCGTCATCGGCGTGACCGAGTTTGCCTTCAACCGCTACCTGGGGCGGAAGGCTGCCGTCCTGACCACCCCGGCCAGCCTGGCGGAGCTACGCCAAAGCCAGGCCGTCTGGATTGCCTGGGCATTCCCTCGGTATCTTGTAGCATCTGCACCCGAAATCCTGTCGACCCTGAACCGCGACTGCACCCGCACCACGACTTTCCGTGGGACGATTGGCGGCGGGGAGGTCCACGTCTGCCGACTGGAGCCTGACCCGTGAAGCTGATTATCCAAATCCCCTGCTACAACGAAGCCGCCACGCTCGCCCCGACCGTGGAGGCCCTCCCGCGTTCGTTACCCGGCATCACGACGATCGAAGTGCTGATCATCGACGACGGCAGTCGCGACGGGACCGCCGAGGTGGCCGAGGCGCTGGGGGTGACGCACGTGGTCCGCCACCACGTCAATCGTGGCTTGGCGGCCGCGTTCCGCACCGGTCTGGAGCGTTCGCTGGCCCTTGGCGCCGATATCATCGTCAACACGGACGCGGACAATCAGTACCACGCGGATGACATCGCGAAGCTGGTCGCGCCAATCGTCGCGAATCGTGCCGGGCTCGTGGTCGGTGATCGCGGCGTCGGGTCGCTCCCCCATTTCGCCTGGTACAAGCGTTGGCTGCAGCGGCTCGGCAGCTGGGTGATCGGCCGCGCCTCCGCGCTCCATACGCCCGACGCCACCAGCGGCTTTCGCGCCCTGAGTCGGGATACCGCCATGCGGACCTTGGTCCTCAGCAGCTACTCGTACACCCTGGAGACGTTGATCCAGGCCGGTAGCAACCGGGTGCCGGTGGTGTTTGTCCCGATCCGGGTGAATCCACAGACCCGGCCGTCACGCCTGATGCGCAGCATCCCGCATTACATCGCGAACTCCACTGCGGCGATCATCCGCGCCTACGTCATGTATCGCCCGCTCCGCGTCTTCAGCGTGATCGGGTTCGTGCTCATCCTGCTGGGCACCTTGCCCGGTGCGCGGTTCCTCTGGTTCTATCTCTCCGGTGATCGGGTCGGTCACATCCAGTCCCTGATCCTCGCCGCCATCCTGATCATCGTGGGGTTCCAGGTTCTCCTGATCGGGCTGCTGGCCGACGTGCTCAACGCCAACCGCAAGATTCTCGAGGAGTCGCTCCTCCGCCTCCGTCGGATGGAGCTGGACCGTCCGCCGTCGCCACCCGGTTCCCGCTCCGAATGATCGAGGACGAGTCCGAGGAGCCACCACCGCCGCATCGGAGGCGGATGTTGTTGCGCGTCCTGGGGAGCATTGTCGTTCTGGCTGTCCTGCTGGCGTTCGTGCCGTTGGACGAGCTCCGCGCGGCCCTCGCCCGCGTGCCCGCCATGATCTGGCTGGCGGCCCTCGCCACCTACCTCGGACTCCACCTGATCGGTGTCGTGAAGTGGCGCATGATGATGAACGGTGCCGGTGCGGGGATCTCGTTCCGGGATACCGTGCGCTGCTACTACTACGGTCTCTTCGGCAACATCTTCTTGCCGTCGATCGTGGGCGGGGATGTCGTCCGGGCCGGGCTCGCCACCCGTCTGAGTCACTCCAAGAGCGGGGTCATTCTTGGCAGCTTGGTCGACCGCACGCTCGATACGGTCGGGCTGGCGGCGGTGGCAGGCATCGGCATGCTGTTGCTCCCCACGGCAGTCGATCCTCGCAGCCGAACTACCTTCATGGCGGTGGTGGCCTTCATGGCGCTGGCCGGTGTCAGCGTGCTTGTTGTGCTGGCGATGGTGCCGTGGGTCCGTCGGCTTCCCTACCGGGTCCGGCGGAAACTGGTGCCACCACGTCGGGCTTACTTGGCGCTCCGTCGGCAGCCGGGAAGATTGCTGGCGTCGCTGGTGCTGGGGATGCTGCTGCAGGGCCTGCTCGTGTTGCTGAATGCGTGGCTGGGACAGGTGATGGGGATGGAGATCTCCCCGGTCGTTTGGCTCTTCGTCTGGCCGTTGGCAAAGATCGCCGCCATCCTGCCCATCACGCAGGGGGGGGTCGGCGTGCGGGAAGGGGCGCTGGTCGTCCTTTTTCAGCCGTTCGGTGTACCCGCTGCCGCTGCCATGGCCTCTGGACTGGTCTTTACCGCGGTCGTGATGGCCGGCGGACTGGTGGGAGGTGCGATTGCATTTCTGATTGGGAAGTGGAGTAGATCATAGCACGGCGCGCCATGGCGCAGGCCAACAGTGGGACGCCCGTGGCCAACATCTGCCGGCAGAGCGAGGTGGGCGAGGCGACATTGTACCTCTGGAAGTAGAATCATGCCCGTTTCGGCGTCAGCAAGCTCCGCCGGCTCCGTCAGCTGGAGGACGAAAATCGCCGACTGAAGCAGCTGGTGGCCGATCTGACGCTCGACGAGCACATGCTCAGCGAGGCCCTCCGGAACGAAGGCTGATGCCGCCCCGACGACGGGCTCACCAACCGTAACGCTGTCAGGACTTCCCGGTGGCGCCGCGGCCGCGAATGTGACCTCCGGAGGCTCGATCTATCAGCCGACGGCCGCCAGACGAGGGCCCATCCGGGCCCCTGTCTGGCATGGTCATTGCACCCTCGTTGGGCTCATGCTAGGGTCCACAACAAGTGAGCCTCCGACCCGGCCGCTGACTTTCGAGGAGAGACACGTTGAACAAATGCGCGACTCCACCCGTCATGGGCCTTCTGGTTCTGGTGATCGGGAGTGTGCTGTTCCCGACCCCTGCGATGGCCCAGTATCTCGACCCCGGCGTCGGCAGTGTCCTGGTCCAGGTTCTGGTTGCCGCCGCTGTTGGTACCTCGGCCTTGGTGAGGTTCAACTGGGCTCGGATTCGAAGTTTCTTGGCGCGCCGGTCCGGGCGCAACACCGAGCAGTAGCGATTCGATGCCTCGAAGTCCCGCCTCCTTCCGGGATCCTGCCGGGCATGTGCACCTGCTTGACGGCAAGATTTACCGGAGCGTACTCCCTGCCGGAGTAAGTCAGTACCACGCGGCGCGGGATAGCGGCTTTCTCACCTCCGCCGCCCAGAGCGGCAACATGGTCGAGGGTCGCGAGGTCGACGCTGGGGTTCTCTCGGCAGAGGCCCCGAACGCGGTGCACGTAATCGAGCATCCGCGCCTGCCGTTCATCTCGTACCCCTACTGCTGGTCATTCGACGGTCTCCAAGCTGCCGCACTGCTGACGCTCGACCTGCACATTCAGGCCCTCCAATTCGGGCTGACGTTGTCCGACGCATCGGCGTATAACATCCAGTTCATCGGCCCGAAGCCGATTTTCATCGACTTCCTCTCACCCATTCCGTACGAAGAGGGACAAGTCTGGCTCGGCTATCGACAGTTTTGCGAGCAGTTCCTGAACCCGCTTCTCCTGACCGCCAAGACGGGCGTTCCTTTCAATGCGTGGTATCGGGGCGCTCCGGAAGGCATCCCAGCCGCTGAGCTGAGTGCGCTCCTCCCAACCCGAACAAAGTTCCACCCGCTCATCGCACTCCACGTGGTGGTGCAGGGGCGGATGCAGCGATCGGTGACCGCCCGTTCGACGGCCAAGGCACGGAATGTCCGGCTCTCGAGAACCGCCTTTCTCAACAACCTCGAGTCCATGCGGCGGCTCGTCGCCGGCCTCCGCGCACCGCGCGCGCAGCAGTCGCCATGGGAAAACTACGAG
>JAHECN010000128.1 GCA_024641735.1 Gemmatimonadota bacterium
TCCCTCGCGTCGATCGGGACCTGTAGCGCCACCGGTGCGGCGGCGAGCTCTGGCATCCAGGTGGCCGCGACGCCGGAGTCACGCCAGAGCCGTGTCAACTCTTCAAGATCAGCCGCCGTCTTGAGCCCCTTGACCCACTCGTCTCGCACACGCTCTGCGGAGAGATGCTCGATCTCCCCGCTCTGTGCGACGGCCGCTTCCCACGTCGACGGCTCGATGGCAAAACCGAGTCGGGCGGAGAAACGGAGTGCGCGAAGAATCCGGAGTCGATCCTCCCGGAATCGAGCCGCGGGATCGCCGACGGCGCGAATGATTCCCACCGCAAGATCCGCACGACCATCGAAGGGATCGACCCAACGATGATGGATCGGGTGGTAGGCGATCGCGTTGATGGTGAAATCGCGACGCGCGAGGTCCTCCTGCAGCGACGCACCGAACGCCACGACGGCGTGCCTGCCATCCGTGACGACATCGCGTCGGAAGGTGGTCACCTCGTGGAGCACGCCCAGTTCATCGAGCACGCCGACCGTGCCGTGTTCGATCCCAACCGGGACCGTCCGCCGAAAGAGCGACCGGACGATCTCTGGTGGCGCGGCCGTCGCCAGGTCCACGTCCTGTTGTGGATCGCCACGCAGTGCATCCCGGATCGCGCCGCCGACACACCAGCTCTCGTACCCTGCCTCCTCGAGGCAACGCACGATCGCGAGGACCTGCTTGGACACGGGAATGACCATGGGATCAGGCGTGGGAGCCTCCCCGCTCAGCCACAGAGCACACTGCCGCCGTTGACGTTGAGGACTTCCCCGGTGACGTGCCGGGCCAAATCAGAGAGCAGAAAGAGCACTGGCCCGGCGATGTCCTCCGCGGACGCGACACGACGCAGCGGAATCTCTGCCTCGATGGCCTCACGACGTACCGGATCGCCAAGAGCGGCCTGACTCATTTCGGTGTCAACCCAGCCGGGGGCGACACAGTTCACCGTGATACCCGGTCCGTTTTCCACCGCGAGCGATTTCACGAAGGCGATCATGGCGCCCTTGGAGGCGGCGTAGTCGGCGTGCAACCCCTCGCCACGCTGCCCAGCGGTAGAGCCAATCATCACGATACGCCCATTCCCGGCCATCACACCGAGCGCGGCGCGCGTCGTCAAGAAGATCGAATCGAGGTTGATCCGCATCGTCTCACGCCACCGGTCGATCGTCATCGCGGCAATCGGCGTCTCGGCCGAGGGCCACACGCCGTGATTCGCCACGAAGCCATCGAGCCCGCCGAACGCCGCGCCGACTTCCGCGAAGCACCGTGCCACACGCTCCGGATCCGAGAGGTCGCCGCCGCCGACGTAGGCCCGCCGTCCCATCGCCCGCACCGCACGGGCGACCTCCTCCGCTTCCGCGCGTCGATGCTGGTAGGTCACCCCCACGTCGGCTCCGGCTCGGGCGGCGAGCAACGCCACCGCGCGCCCGATCCCACGGGAGCCACCGGTCACGAGGATCCGTCTCCCGACCAGCGAGATCATGCTCCGAACTCCGCCGTGAGCATCGCGGCGATCTGGTGCTGGACGGCGAGATGGATTTCTTGAATGTGATTCACACGTCGATCGGCGACGAGAAAGGCGTGGTCCACCATCCCGACCAAGGTCCCACCGTCACCACCGAGAAAGGCGATCGTCGTCAGCCCCAGCTCCCGTGCCCGCGCGGCGGCCACGACACAATTGGGCGAGTTCCCCGAGGTGCTGTGGAGGATCAGCACGTCACCGCGCCGCCCCAGCGCGTCCACTTGGCGTGCAAAGATCTGATCGGCGCCGAAATCGTTGGCTGCTGCAGTGAGAATCGAGGAGTCGGTGGTCAGCGCCACCGCACGAAGCGCGCGGCGCTGCGTGGCGTGGTAGCGCACCACGTATTCGGCTGCGATGTGTTGGGCGTCCGCCGCCGACCCGCCGTTCCCGGCGAAGAAGAGCGTGCCATCCTGGGCAAGACAGTGCCGCATCGCCGCAAGGATCGGCGTAAGGGCGGCCACATCCGCCGCGGTCGCTTCCGCCAGCTTGGCGAGGGACCGGAGTCCATCCGCCACTCGTTCCAAATCGCTCATTCGTCCTCGAACATCCGCCGCATCTTTCGCCACAACGAATCGCGCACGGGAAGAGGGTCCATTTCGTAGGTCGCCAGATCGTCGAGGATCGCGCGCGGATTCACGTCCAGCATCAACAACGCCTGCTCTGCGCCATCATGCTCAGAGAGCCAGTCGAGTGCGGTGGCGATGTTGCGCTCATCGCCGTGGTTGTCGGCGGCGAGAATATCCGCCAACCCGTGCCGCACGAGATCGCGCGCTCGGTCTCCGCGACTCCGCGGCAGTGTGAGCGTCGTCGCGTCCACCTGCATCACCGCCCCGAGTTCCCGCCACGCGCGGACGGTCTGCACGGAACAGGAGGTGTAGCGCTCCGGGTGGGCCAGAATCGGAACCAACCCGATCTGGATCACTTCATAGAGTGCCCGCGCAACGATCTCGGCCGGCACCATCCGCGGAAACTCAACCAAGAGATAGCGCGAGTTGTTGATCGTGATCACCCGATCCGCGGCGCCCGCCGGAATCGGCCGATCCAGCATGACTTCGGCACCGCGGTGCAAGGTGATCTCCGGTGGCGCTGCGGCCGTCAATGCGGCCCATGCGGCGTCATATGCGGGCGGAAACCCGAGGTGTGCGGTCGATGCAAGCAAGTGCGGTGTACACGCGAGATTCGTGATCCCCTTCGCGGCAAAGGCACGCAACACCCGGACAGACTGCTCCACGCTCCGCGAGCCATCATCCACACCCGGCAGGAGATGCGAGTGCAGGTCGATCATGCGGGCGTCACCACGCGACGCGCCGTGGCGGCTGCCACCGCGAGCGAGCGCGCATCAGTCTCCGCCGCGGCGAGCAACGCGAGGGTGATCAGTGCATCCGCAGCGAGCAGATCCAGGGCCGCCGCTCGCGTGGCACCCGAGTCAATCGCCGCGTTGAGCGCCTGCTGCCCGGCCCGCGTCAGCCGCTCGCCAAGGGCAGCCGGCGGCGTGCGTTCCCACCAGACCATGGCGGCATGCCGCAGCCGTTCCGGCGCACCGGTCGTCCGCTCGACGAACCAGCGCTCCGCGTCCATCACGTGTCCAACCACGCCACCAACATCGCGGGGAGCGCCTCGGCCACCATCGCACTCGCATCCATGGTGCCGAGCGACCCACTGGCGAAGGTCTTGCGACCCCCACCCCGTCCGGCAAATTGCGTCGTCACCAACTTGATCAGCGCGTTGGCATCCTTCCCGCGCGCGATCAGATCATCGGTCACGGCAAACGACACGGCCTGCGGAGTCGTGGGGTTGACGAGGGCCAAAATCGCTGCGGCCTTTTGCTCTGCACGAAATGCGTCAGCCATCTCGCCGAGCTGGCCACGATCTTCCGTCACCGTGCTCACCAGATGCACCGCGACAGGGCCGGCCTGCAGGACACGCGACGACCCACTACCGCCCCCCTTCAGCGCTTCGGCGAGACGAACTTCCAGCTTCTCGCGATCCGCGAGCAACGCCTCGACTTTCCGTTCCAGCTGGTCCGGCTGTGCCTTCAACGTCTGCGCCAACCCGGTGATCCGATCGTCCGCGGCACGCACCGCTGCGTAGGCGCCGTGCCCCGTGATCGCCTCGATCCGTCGCACGCCGGCGGCGACGCCGCCTTGCGCGCTGAAACGGAAGAGACCGATCTGCCCCGTGCTTCGCACATGCGTCCCGCCACACAGCTCAACGGAATCTCCCATCGTGACCACGCGGACCACGTCGCCGTACTTGTCGGCGAAGAACGCCATCGCCCCCTTGGCCAGCGCATCCGGATAGGACATCTCCCGGATATCCACCTCGGCATTCGCCAGGATGAGATCGTTGATCTCCGCTTCGATCTCCAGCAATTGCCCCGCATCGACTGGCCCGCCATGCGAGAAGTCGAAGCGCAGACGATTCGGCTCGACGAGAGAGCCTTGTTGCCGCACGTGATCGCCCAGCCGCCGGCGCAACACCATGTGGGCGAGGTGGGTGGCGGAGTGATTGCGCTCGATCTCGCCGCGGCGCTCGGCATCGACCGCCGCCTGCACGACGCCCGGCACGAAGGTGCCTTCCAATTCGCCCAGCAGGCGTTGTCCGAGCTCGGCGTCCTTGATCACATCGCGCACCACGAACCGCCAGCCCTGCCCCTCCACCACACCATGGTCTGCCAGCTGACCACCAGACGTGGCGTAGAACGGTGACTCCTGCAGCACCAGCACCCCAGCCTGCGCGGCGGCGGCGTCACTCAAAACCGAAGTCTCGGCGGAGAGCGACGTGTAACCGACGAACTGCGAACCGGCGCTGCCGTCCACGACGGCGATGTCGAGGCGCACGCCATCGGCACTCGTACCGACCTTCCCGGCCGCGGCCCGACTCCGCTCACGCTGTTCCGTCATCGCGAGATCAAAGCCATCGGTGTCCACCGTGATGCCCATTTCGGTCGCAATCAACACGGTCAGATCGAGCGGGAAGCCGAAGGTATCGAAGAGCTTGAAGGCCTCGTCCCCCGTGATGTGCGTGGCACCGGACGCCTGGATCTCATCGAGGCGCGCGAGCCCCGCCTCGATCGTCTCGAGGAAGCGTGCCTCCTCCTGACGAATCGTATCGGCGAGAAAGGCCTGCTTCGCTATCAACTGGGGATACGCTTCTCCCATCAATTCGACGAGACGGGGCAACAATTCGACGAGCGTCGGCTCGCGGCGGCCCAACAGCCAGGCATGTCGCACGGCGCGTCGGAGGATACGACGCAGCACGAAGCCGCGTCCCTCGTTGCTCGGATACACGCCATCGAGCAGCAGGAACGAGACGGCACGAATGTGGTCTGCCAGGACGCGGTAGGAGATTCCGGTCCCTTCCGGCCCACCGGGGTAGGTCGCGCCGACCAGCCGTTCCACGTCCGCGATCAGCGGCCGGAAAAGGTCGGTGTGAAAATTGTCGTCCATCCCCTGGAGCACGGCGGTGATCCGTTCGAGACCGGCACCCGTGTCGACGCTCGGCTTCGGCAGCGGTGTGAGCGTGCCGTCGAGGGAACGATCGAACTGCATGAAGACCAGATTCCAGATCTCCAGGAACCGACCGGCTTCCGCTTCGACCTCGAACTCCGCCTGATCCATCGGCACCGGCACGCTCCCCGGCGTCCAGCGCTGATCGACATAGATCTCCGAGCAGGGCCCGCAGGGCCCGGTATCACCCATCTGCCAGAAGTTGTCCTTGTCCCCGAGTCCGTAGATGCGGTCTGCTGGAAGTCCGGAGATCTCGAGCCAGAGCGCACGCGCTTCGTCATCGGTGTGGTGCACCGTGACGCGCAGACGGTCTGGGGCGATGCCCAGATATTCCGGAGAGGTGACAAACTCCCACGCGAAGCGAATCGCATCACGCTTGAAGTAGTCACCGAACGAGAAGTTGCCGAGCATCTCGAAGAAGGTGTGATGCCGGCGGGTCAGGCCGACCTGCTCGAGGTCGTTGTGCTTGCCACCGGCGCGCACGCACTTCTGGCAGGTTACCGCACGGACATAGGCGCGGGGATCCTGGCCGAGGAAGGTGCGCTTGAACTGCACCATGCCGGCGTTCGTGAAGAGGAGCGTGGGGTCGTCCGCCGGGACGAGCGTCGAGGAGGGAACCTCGGAGTGTCCGCGGGAGGCGAAATAGTCGAGAAAGCGGGATCGGATCTGGGCGGCATTCATGCGCACAATCTAACCAACCCGAACCCGCTCAGCCCTCCCCCACCAACCGGGTCACGTGGTTGCTCGCGTCGTAGCCAGACCATCCCCGGCGGGCGAAGAAGGCGAGCAGACGCCGGCGTTGTGTCTCGCGAGGGAGGCCGCGCATCGTCGCCGCGCGTCGCTCGGCCTGCGCCAATGTCCGTTCGAGGGGATCCGGGGCGTCCTCCTCCTCCAGGCTCGCCACCGCCTCACGCACGACGTCAGATGAAATCCCGAGTCGGGCGAGGTCATGCCGCAACCGTGCCGGGCCACGACCCCGGCGCGCCCGTGCCGCCACGAACGCCGTCGCAAAGGCCGCGTCGTCCAACAGGCCGAGGCGCTGCAGACGGGCGATCGCTCCTTCAGTCGCCTCCGCCGCATGGCCCTTCCGCTCGAGCTTGCGGCTGAGCTCCATGCTGCCGTGCGCTCGACGCTCCAAGGCGCGGAGGGCCGAGCGGAATGCGGCCTCTTCGTCGGCCGCGAGGTCGAGTCTGGGGACCGCACCGGGCGGAAGCGAAGCACCGGCCACCAAACCGAGGGCAGCAATGACGTCGGCGGGCACGGTCCAGGCCGGCCGACCACCCACCATTACCCGGATGCTGCCGGGGCGGCGGGGGTCGACCACCAGGTCGGAGACCATCACTCGCCGTCGTCCTCATCGGGCTGGCCAGGGCCGGCTGCTGCCAGGATCCCGAGCGACTCCTTCACCTTCGTTTCGATTTCGACCAAGAGGACAGGATTGTCCTTCAGGAAGAGCTTGGCGTTCTCACGCCCCTGTCCGATACGCTGATCGCCGTAGGAGTACCACGCGCCAGACTTCTGAATGATTCCCGCGTCGCTGGCGATATCCACGACCAAGCCGGTATGGGAGATCCCCTCGTCGAACATGATGTCGAACTCGGCCTGCTTGAACGGTGGCGCGACCTTGTTCTTGACCACCTTCACGCGGACATGGGAGCCGATGATCGCCTCGCGTTCCTTGACCGGGCCGGTCCGGCGGATGTCCAGCCGCAGCGACGCGTAGAACTTGAGCGCCTTGCCGCCGGTCGTCGTTTCGGGGTTGCCGAACATCACGCCGATCTTCTCACGCAGCTGATTGATGAACACCACCGCGCAGTTGGTCCGGTTGATGGCCCCGGCCAGCTTGCGGAGCGCCTGGCTCATCAGGCGCGCCTGCAGCCCCATGTGCGAGTCGCCCATCTCGCCCTCGATTTCGGCCTTGGGGACCAAGGCAGCGACCGAGTCGATGACCACGAGGTCGACGGCACCCGAGCGGACCAGAATCTCGACGATCTCGAGCGCCTGTTCGCCGGTGTCGGGCTGCGAGACCAGCAGGTTCTCGATGTCGACGCCGAGCTTCTTGGCGTACTCGATGTCGAGGGCGTGCTCGGCGTCCACGTAGGCGGCCACCCCGCCCTCCCGTTGCACATTGGCCACCAGGTGCAGGCAGAGCGTCGTCTTGCCCGAGGACTCGGGTCCGTAGATCTCCGAGATCCGGCCCCGTGGCACCCCGCCAATCCCGGTCGCCGCGTCGAGGTTGATCGCCCCGGTCGAGATGGCGGAGACCGCCAC